>JAAZLS010000019.1 GCA_012799185.1 Bacillota bacterium
CAATGGCGCAACCTCCTCGCGCTCTGTGGCTCGGGGTTATCCCTTATCTTTTTCTCCTGGTTTTTCTTAAAACCATCGCTGCCTACCGCCCTCCTGGGCCTGGCCGCGATTGCTCTACTGGCCGGGAGCACCTTTTTCTTCGCCCCCGACGGGGCGCTGCTCCTTCGCCGCCTTATGCCCCTGCTTTTCGTGGCGGCGATCCTTCTCCCCTATATCCGTTTGCCGGGAGGGATTCCCGATCTCCGGCCCGAGCTTCTCATGGTGATCGTTGCCGGCGGGTTGCTTCTGCTGGATCACCTGGCGACCGGGCACCCCCTCCGGTTCCGCCCCTCTCCCGCCTATAAGTGGTTTGCCTTTTTTGCCTTCGCCATCCTTCTCTCTACGGTTTACGCCTCTACCTTTAAAGGACAACCGATTAGCGGGCGGGATCTCTGGGAGCTAATGAAACTTGCTCTCTACTTCTTAATATTTTTTCTGGTAGCCAGTAAAGAGCTTAGCCCCCGGGAGTTAAAGCGTTACTATCTCTTGCTCCTGATCCTTCTCCTTCTATCCGCCCTTTTCGGCTTCATGCAGTATATTAACTTTGCCGGCGTTAACCAGTTCATTTCACCCCACTATGCGCCGTCGCAGATGCAGGGTCTACTTGTTCATAAAAGGATCACCGGCACCACCCCTAATCCCAACGAATTCGGGGCTCTCCTGGTCCTGGCCTCCTCGCTGGCCCTCTCCGGCGCTCTCTTTTTCCAGGAGGGGCGGATGCGGTTATTCTGTTGGATCGCTCTCCCGGTTTATCTGTTCGCCCTTATTCTGACCCTTTCGCGAACGGCGCTGATCTCCCTATTCGTCTCCTTTCTCCTTCTTCTCTCCCTCTTCTTTAAGAAGAGGGGCTTTAAGCGTAGTTTTATGCGTCTCTTTATCGTTATCTTGCTGGGCTGCCTGATCGGGCTGGTCATTCTCCAGTTTACACCGGCAAAAGCCTTTACCCGCTTTGGTGAGCTGACCATGTTTACCCAGGCTACCAGTTGGCAGGCCCGGGTTCAAAACTGGGAGACCCATTACTCCCTCTGGCGAAGCTCTCCCTGGTTCGGTTGGGGGCCGGGGAAGGTCGATATGGGGACCGTTGTCGATAATGAATGGCTATTGCTCTTAAGAAGGTACGGGGTAGTGGGGCTATCGCTCTTTCTATCCCTATTTGGCAGCATCTATCTGGGCCTCTCCCGGATCGTTAAGAGAAGTGAGGAGGCCCCGGCGGTAGCGCTGGCGGTGGCGTTAAAGAGCACCCTGATCGCCTATATGGTTTACATGGCCCTGGCCGTAGTCTATCACTCCCTACAGTTAATGCCGATCCTACTGCTCTCCCTGGGCCTGGCCTATACCCGGTGGCCCCCGGGCCGGCGGGAGGCGGGATATTGATCAGTTCAGGAAAGGAGAGGCCGATGCGGATCCTGGTTCTATCCCATATGTATCCTAAGCCCTACAACCCGGTCTACGGTATCTTTATCCATCACCAGGTTAAGGAGCTGGTTAACCGGGGATGCGAGGCGGTGGTCCTCTCGCCGGTGCGCTATGCTCCCTTTCCCCTTTACCTTCTCGACAAAAAATGGAGAGGCTACCGGCAGACCCCCACCTCCGGCACGGTGGAGGGGATCCCGGTTTACTATCCCCGTTACTTAAGTTTCCCCTTTAACCTGGGCGGCCACCGCTCGGGCTACCGCCTGGCCTCCGGGGCTGCCGATCTGGTTGCTAGAATCTACGTCGATTTTAAGTTCGATCTGATTCATGCCCATGTGGCCCTACCCAGCGGTTATGCAGCCCTGCTCCTTAAAGAAAAATATCCGGTCCCGGTGGTAGTCACTATCCACGGGGTCGATCTGCAGAGCACGATTCACCGCAACCAAAAATCTAGGGCGGCGGTAGGTACGGTAATTGCAAAGGCCGACCATATTGTTACCGTCAGCAACAAATTAAGAAGGATCGCCGTCGACTCTTTCGGGCACGAAGATAAAATCACCACCATTGCCAACGGGATCTTTCCCCTGGTCTTCCCCGAGCAAGGAGGCCCTCCCCACCAGAAGATCATGCTCAGCGTCTCGAATTTAATTAAGAGCAAGGGGATCGATCTAAATCTTAAGGCCCTGGCCGCCCTAAAGGATAGATACCCGGGGCTGCTTTACCGCATTGTCGGCGCCGGCCCGGACCGGGAGCGCCTGCAAAAAATAGTTAAAGAGCTTAATTTAGAGGAGCGGGTCCAATTCCTGGGGAGCCTCCCTAACCGAGAGGCGGTGCAGGAAATGTCGAAAGCTGACGTATTCTCCCTTCCCAGTTGGCGGGAGGGTTTCGGCGTCGTCTATATCGAAGCCCTGTCCCAGGGGAGACCGGTTATCGCCTGCCGGGGCGAGGGGATCGAAGATGTGATCGAACATGGGGAGAATGGCCTTCTAGTAGAGCCCCAAGATGTGGGGAGCTTAACGGAGGCCCTGGATTACCTCTTAACCCACCGGGAGGAGGCCGACCGGATCGGGGCCAGCGGCCAGAAGAAGGTGCTAGCCCATTACACCTGGGCGAAAAATGTCGAAAAAACTCGGGCCCTGTACCGGCGGCTCTTGGGGAGCGGTTAACCCTGTTTCTCCCTGGCGGGAACCGAAGCAAAAAGGACCGTCCCCGGTGCTTTTCTTGAAAGGAGATTAAAGATAAATGAAAGTCCCCCTCTCATCACCCGATATTACAAGTAAAGAGATCGAGGCGGTTACCGCCGTCTTAGAGACACGCCATCTGGCCCTAGGGCCAAAGATGGTGGAATTTGAGGAGAAGATGGCTGCCCTGGCCGGGCGTAATTTTGGCATCGCTGTTAATAGCGGGACCAGCGGTCTCCATCTACTGGTTCGAGCCCTGGGGATCGGTCCAGGCGATGAGGTGATCACCACCTCCTTTAGCTTTGTCGCCTCTGCCAACTGTGCCCTCTTTGAGGGGGCCCGGCCCGTCTTTGTCGATATCGATCCCCAAACTTTAAATCTAGACCCGTCCCTAATCGGGGCGGCGATCACTCCGCGTACGAAAGCAATCCTGCCGATCCATGCCTTCGGGCAGCCGGCGGCGATGGGGCCGATTTTAGCGATTGCCCAAAAGCATGGTTTTAAGGTGATCGAGGATGCCTGCGAGGCTATCGGGGCCCGCTACCGGGGCCGTCCCGCCGGCAGCTTTGGCGATGGTTCAGTCTTTGCCTTCTACCCTAATAAGCAGATTACCACCGGCGAGGGCGGGGTTATCCTTACCGATGAGAAGGAGATTGCGACCCTCTGCCGCAGTATGCGCAACCAGGGGCGGGGAGAGGGGGGCGGCTGGCTGGATCATGTGCGCCTCGGCTATAACTACCGCCTGGATGAGCTCTCCTGCGCCCTGGGGCTGGCCCAGCTGGAGCGGCTGCCGGAGATACTGGCCCGGCGGGCGGCGGTGGCCGAAGAGTATAATCGCCGCTTGGCTACCCTCCCGGGGGTAACGATCCCCTCTATCTCGGCCGAGGTAGAGATGAGCTGGTTTGTCTATGTGATCCGTCTCGATGAACAGATCGACCGGGACCGGGTACTGGAGTTAATGGGGGCGCGGGGGGTCCAGTGCCGGCCCTACTTTAACCCGATTCATCTCCAGGGCTACTACCGGAGGGAGTTTGGCTTTAAAGAGGGGGATCTCCCGATTACTGAAAGGGTCGGCCGCTCGGTTTTGGCCCTGCCCTTCTTTACCCGGCTCCAAGGGGAGCAGATAGCCTACGTGGTGGAGAGTTTAAAAGAGGCTATCGCCGCCGCCTAGTTCCCCCTCCCGCCGGAGGGGGGGAAAGGGCCTCCGGTGGCGGCTCCCTTTCCCCCCCTTTTGGGGAAGATCCAGGGACTGCCACAAGTTACCATCCCGCTAAAGCCCTTCATTTAAGGCCCAATTGCAGGAAATTGATCCAAATTGTCGAATTGATCCCTCCAGGAACCAATTGATCCAAACAAAAATATAGCTACCCTGGGGGAGGAATTTTTATTGATTAAAACCAAGCAAAAAATTAGTTTGATCCTGGTGTTCCTATTATTGATGATGGTGCTTCCTCCGGGAGAGGTTAGTGCCGCCGCTGTCTCCCGGATCGGGGGGGCCGATCGTTACCAGACGGCGGTAGATATTAGTAAGAAGGGTTGGAGCTCCGCCGAGATGGTGGTCCTGGCCCGGGGCGATCAGTACGCCGATGCATTAGCCGGGGTGCCGCTGGCCGCCTGGTACGAGGCGCCGATCCTTTTGACCCGCAGCGATGCCCTGCCCTCTTCTACTCTAAAGGAGATCGAGCGGCTCAATGCAACCAAGGCGATTATCCTCGGTGAGGCTACCGCTATCTCAGCGGCGGTAGAGAGCAAACTAAAGGATAAGGGACTTACCGTGGAGCGGATCGGCGGGAAAAACCGTTATAGTACCGCCGCCCTGATTGCGAAGAAGTTAAATATGCCCGATGTGGTCTACTTAGCGTACGGGCAGGATTTCCCCGATGCCCTGGCGGCAGCGCCCTATGCGGGTGCGCGGGGCTATCCCATACTGCTGACTAATACAGAGCGGTTACCGGCGGAGACCGAGGCCTACCTGAAGAAAGCGGGCACGGTCTATGTGGTAGGGGGAGAGATGGTCATTAGCGATAAGGTGCTAAACTATATCTCCCAGGATTTGGGGAAGCACGCCCTCCGTTTTGCCGGTGCCGATCGCTACGGGACTGCGACTGAGCTGGCGGTGCAGTTTAATGATCGCCCCGCCGATATGTATGGTGCCACCGGCCGGGAGTTTCCCGATGCGATCACTGGCGCGGTTTTAGCGGCAGGTAAAGAGACCGGTATCCTGCTGGTAGGCAAATCGGTTCCGGAGACAGTCGAGAGCTACATCTACGATTACGGGGTTAAATCACTGACCCTTTTCGGAGAGGAGGAGGCGATCAGCGGTGCGGTGGCGGCCAGCCTGAATAAGATTATCTCCGGGCCGGCTCCGGCCCCGGTCCCGCCCCTGGCGCCCCATTTAAAAAACTATCCTTATGCGACCATGGTTTTAAGTACCCCGGCCAATAGTAAGGTTACCGCCAAGTTGCTCCGGGAGAAGGCCAATGCCTGTAGCAGCGGTACTCCATTGGCTGACCTGGCCGAGGTCTACCTGGAGGCCCAGGAGCGTTGGGGTGTAAACGCCCTCTATCTGATGGCCCACTCCGCCCTGGAGAGCGGCTGGGGGAGATCGCCCCTGGCCCGCGATAAGAACAATATTTACGGCTTCAAGGCCTATGATCGGGATCCTTACGGTTGTGGCTCTACCTTTAAGTCGAAGGCGGATTGCATTAACTATGTTAGCGCCTATATTCGCCTGGCCTATTTAAACGGTGACGGTATCTATTACTATGGGCCTCACCTCTATGGGATGAATCATAAGTATGCCACCGACAAGGATTGGCATAAGAAGATCGCCGATATCATGGAGCGTTTTCTCCCCTCGGGGGAGGGTAAGGTCAGCAAGACCTATCATAAGGGTCGGGTGACCGCCTCGCCCACCTTAAACCTGCGGCGCGGTCCCGGGACCAGGGGCGAGGTGATCGGCTCTCTATCCCAGGGGACTATTGTTGATATCCAGGGATTGAAGCTGCTGGTAGATAGCGGCGGCTGGTACCGGGTAAAGACCGCTCTCGGTGAGGGTTGGGTAAGCAGCGACTATATCTCTCTAGAGGGACCGATTCCCGGCACCGTCTTCTTTATCGATTGGTATCAGGATAAGGATGTGTCCCTAAATGTACGCAGCGGCCCGGGTACGAGCCATAGTGAGAAGGGTAAACTCTCCTTCGGTCAACGGCTCAATATAGTGGATGTTAAGGTGGCCGATGAGATGATCTGGTACCAGGTTACCTACGGCGGCAGCAGCGGTGACTGCTGGGTGAGCGGCGATAAGTACGTTATACCCCACTGGTAGTTAATTAGATAAAGGTAGCGAAGGAGGAGAGTGCAGGCTCTCCTCCTTTTTTTTCTCCCCCCGGGGCCGGGTAAATTACAGAGGCCGTTCAATGGGTCGCGGTTCGGGGGGTAATGAGTAAAAGTCACCGTCCCCGAAACTCAGATAAAGGTAGCGAAGGAGGAGAGTGCAGGCTCTCCTCTTTTTTTTCTCCCCCCGGGGCCGGGTAAATTACAGAGGCCGGCTAATGGGTCGCGGTTCGGGGGTAATGAGTAAAAGTCACCGTCCCCGAAACTCACTCAATAAGAATGGGGCCCCGCGCGGGGCCCCATTGGTTCTTACTGCCAACTGTCAGCTAATAACTAGGGTGCAAGGCACCCCAGTTAACCTACTTGATAAGGTCGTGTAGGGTTACGGCGTTCTTCAAGCTGACGGCCGATTCGCCGCCGAGGAGTATCATCTCAGTTACTGCATCTCTTAGGTCCCATAGATAATCATCTACCACTGCCGGAACAGTGTTATTTCGAACTAGGAGGATACCAGTTTCAGCAACGCTAGCTACTGCTGCTCCGGTGAGGGCATCGGCAAATTTTTCACCGGTGGCTATTACAAAGCACGAATGATCCTTACCTTCGGCGATCTTTTTGTTTTTGGCTAATTTTACTGCTGTTTCGTAGCGATCGGCACCCCAGACCCGGGTAACATCACCAGTAATATCCAGCAGTTCTTCTACTACGTCAGCGCTTACCGCTGCCGGCCCGCCGACTACAAATACTTCTAGGTCGCTTCCTAGTTCTAGATAGTCTTCAACGCACTCGGGTAGCCCGTCCTGCTTGGTAAGTAAAATCGGTAGGCCGTAGGGGGCCGCCGAGAGAGCATCGGCAAACTTCTCGCCGGAGGCAACGATTACTTCATCACCCTCACCTAGTTCTTCAGCTATTTTTACTGCGGTCTCGTAGCGGTTTTCGCCGCCGATACGGTCGATTTCTATTCCGCAGCTAATGTCGGTATCCCGGGAGACGGCCCGCTTCAGCTCATTTTCTACCCCTTTGCTGATGGCGCTCTCGCCGCCAAGTACGAAGACCTTAAAATCACCAGTACCTTCAGTACCTTCCCAGTCCGAGTCTTTGAGATAATCGAGCAGCGCCTTCTTGGTTGCCGGGTGGAGCCGGTCGGAATTGGTCAGCAGGATCGGTGCGTTTTTACTTGCTGCAAACGGTGCGCCGGCTAGGGCATCGGCAAAGTCATCGCCGCGAGCGAGGACAACAGCGTCTACTTCCGTTATTGTACCGGGGTTATCATTTACCTCAGGTAAATAAAGGGCATTGTGGAAGATCCGGACGGCGGTCTCGTAGCGGTTTTCGCCGCTAATCCGGTAGATAGGTCCATCATGGAGAACTACTGTTCCCCGGTGTTGAAGTTCTTGAAGGATCTTCATCTGGGCCGAATCGGGGGATGCGGGGAAGGCTTTGCCGTCGGCATGAATGTTAAGGAAATCTAGTTTAAGGTTGCGGATCGGGGTTAGATCCAGCTTTTTGTTATCATAGCTTAAATCTAGAGTTTTTAGCTTGGTGGCAAATTCTAAACCCGCCAGGTTAGCAACGGGAACTTGATCACCGTTATCATCAAGACCCGCTGTAAGATCTTTTAAAAGCTGCATATCTTTCTTGGCGATATCGGTAACGGATGCAAAACTTTCATCTTCGGCAGCTAGCGTAGCAATTACCGCATCTTTTAAAGCATCATCTTTAAAGACGACCGAGGCGGCCGCTGCCATTGCCGGCACCGCCAGCATTAGCACTACTAACAAGAGTACTAAGGAACGACGTTTTAACATTAAATTTAACCCTCCTTAAAATTTAACTCTCCACTCCAACGTTTTCCAACTAAGAATATTTTTTAGGCTAGTCGCTAGCCCACCTCCTTTGGCCCTAGTTACTATTTAATTCGTGAAGAAGAAAATTATTCCTTCCCCTTTTCCAATAAATATTAATTAATTTTAATAACCTGGCCCGCCAATTACCATCAATTATTAACCTTTTCCGGTAAAATAATGCATCCCTTACTAAGAATATTAAGGGTTCTTAACAAATTTGTCAACCCTATCCTTGCTTTTTAATGGCGGGTCAAACCCTTATAGTATGGAAGGGAATTGTTAAGGCGGTGTGGAAATAAAATCCCCAGGTAGCGGTAACCGCTACCTTCATTACCCGGATCGGGTTAAAAAAGGAGAAAAGCGAAGGATGCATTATTTGGACGAGGCTACCGGGGGGTCCCGGGGCGGGCGGTGGAGATGGTGGGGGTTGCTGCTTCTGGTGGTCCTGGCGGTTAGCTGCGGCTGTACTCCTGAAAACGGGGGGCCGCCGCCGATTGAGCCGACGGTATTTCAGGTGGAGTGGGAGCGCACCTTTGGGGGAGGGGGGCGGAGCTGCGGTTACGGGGTGCAGGAGGCCGGTGATGGGGGCTTTATTATTACCGGTCAGGCAGAGTCGGAGGGCGATGGGGGGCAGCTCTACCTATTAAAGGTAGACCGGGAGGGTAATCGGGAGTGGGAGCGCTATTTCGGGGGCCCGGGGCGGGCGCTGGGGTATTATGCTCAGCCGACGAAGGATGGGGGCTATATCGTTGGCGGCCAGATTACGGCGGAGAGAGAGAGCGACGGCTACCTGGTGAAAACTGATAGCCAGGGCGAGGAGGAGTGGGAGGGCTCCTTTGGGGGCAGGGAGGATGATAATATTCTTTATGTAGCCCCGGTCTCCGATGGGGGCTATATCGCCTGTGGCTGGAGCGAATCGTTTAACAGCCGAAGAGAGCTCTATCTTTTGAAGGTAAACCGGGAGGGAAAGAGAGAGTGGGAGAGCCATTTCTGCCGGGGCAGCCGGAGCAGCGGCAGCCATGTGCTGGAGACCGCCGATGGGGGTTTCCTGGTTACCGGAACCGTTGACCGCTCGGGGGAGAGCGGTTACGGGGAGAGGGATATCTACCTGGTAAAGGTCGATGGAGAGGGTAAGCTGGAGTGGGAGGAGATCTTAGGAGGCAGTAGCGATGAGGAGGGCTTTTTTGCCCAGCCGGAGGGGGAGAGGGGCTACGTGGCGGCCGGTCAATCTTTCTCCTATAGTACCGGTACCACCAGTGTTTACCTAGTCGGGCTCGACGAAGAGGGGGAGCCGAGATGGGAGAAGAACATTGAGAGCAACGATAGCTACCTGGGGCTCTCAGTCCACCCGGCTCTAGAGGGGGGCTACCTGATTCTAGGGCAGGTGATGGATGCGGAGAGCTACCGGGGGATCTCCCTGGCTAAGGCCGACCATCAGGGGAAGAAGGAGTGGGTGCTCTACCTGGGGGGGGGGCGGAACTGTTCAGGCCAGTGGGCCCTTCAGGTTGATGCGGAGAGCTACCTGGTGGTAGGCTGGATCGAGGAGGAGGGAAATGGCGAGCGGGAGCTCTATCTGGCTAAGATCCAGCCCTAAATAGGATATCTTTACCAGGGATTGGTAAATATATTTGGTGATTGCGAGAGGGGCCGGTTTAAGGTAAAATAAGAGGATGATGGGGATAAAAACCCCGATTACTTCAAATATACTGGTGGTCGAGGTGGGCGGCGATGAGGAGAAGCAGGAGAAACGAAAATAAGAGGCAACAGAGAAAGAGGCGGCTCTACCTGGTGGGGGCGGTCTTGCTGGTTGTTATTGTTTTTAGCGGCTGCCTGGCCTGGAGCCATCTACGCAATCCCTTGGAGGTTTTGAAGCCGAACAACCCGGGGGAGGATTGGGATATTGCCGATAATTTCGACAAAGATGTGGTTAACTTCTTATTCATGGGCTTCGATCGCAACGAGGCCCGGGATCGGATCTATACGGTTTACCGACCGGATACGATGATTCTGGTCTCGATCAATTTCCGTGAAGATGAGATGACTATGCTTAGCATTCCCCGGGATAGCTATGTTAAGATCGCGGGGCGCGAAACCTACGACAAGATTAACGCCGCCTATATGTACGGGCATGAGTACGGGATGGAGGGGATCCGGGATCCCCACGCGGCCGGGATTCGCTGTACGATCAAGACGGTGGAGGAGCTCTTAGGCGGGGTCCCGATCCATTACTACGTAGCGGTCGATATGGACGGGGTGGTGGAGATCGTTGATAAGTTAGACGGTATCTACTACGATGTGGAGGCCCCGGTGCTGGCCAATAACGGGCGGCTGCTGGTCGATAAGGGGTACCAGAAGCTAGATGGTCGAAAGTATCTGTACTACTGCCGGGACCGGAGGGTCGGGGGCGATATCGGGAGGACCCAGCGCCAGCAGAAGCTCCTAATCGCCACCTTTAAACAGTTAAAGCAGGCCGGCAAGCTGGTCAAGCTGCCCCAGGTCTATAAATCGCTGAAGGAGACGGTCGATACGGATCTGAACTTTTCCCAGATTGCTTCGCTGGCGCTCTAT
Organism: Bacillota bacterium; assembly: GCA_012799185.1. Taxonomy (GTDB): domain Bacteria; phylum Bacillota; class Dethiobacteria; order DTU022; family DTU022; genus JAAZLS01. The sequence continues at coordinate 10,385 of JAAZLS010000019.1, forward strand.
GCCCGGGAGATTGAGCCGGAGGATATAGGGAGCCATGTGCTGGCGGGGAGTACCCAGTGGGCCCCCCGGGGCGAGCTCGATATCTGTTACCTGGTGATCGATGAGGCGGCCCGGGTGAGCCTGATCAAGGAACTCTTCGGGGTGGAGGTAGAGGCGAGACCCCAGATCTATCTGCCGGGGCCGCGGGTGAGGCCCCCGGTGGAGAACGGATCGGAGCAGGGGTTGCAGTCGGGCGAAGAGACTCCCGAACCCCCTACCGAGGGGCTGCCGGAAGGGGAAGATTGGGGAGGACCGGTGGAGCACGCGTACGAGGAACCGGAAGATAATGATCCCGATGATCCGGATGAGCCGCTAGAGGGCGAAGATGGGGAGGAGGAATCGGAAGAAGAGGAGGAGCCCCCGGAGGAGGACGGGGAGGATTTAGGGAAAACGGTAGGGTAAAAAAATAAAAAAAATGGCTGGGGCGGTAGGATTCGAACCTACGCATGCGGGATCCAAAGTCCCGTGCCTTGCCGCTTGGCTACACCCCAGCATTTTTAAAGATAACCCTATTTTTAAAATGGGGTGAGTGATGGGATTCGAACCCACGGCCTCCAGGGCCACAACCTGGCGCTCTAACCAACTGAGCTACACCCACCATGCAGGAATGATTTTAACATGGGATTTATAAAAAGTCAACGCTAAACCGGGGGATAGAGATTTTGGATGCTAACATAATTGAGGTAACGAACCTCAGCAAATATTTCGATGATTTTCAGGCGGTAAAGGGGATTAGCTTTGCGGTGAAACCGGGGGAGGTCTTCGGTTTTCTAGGGCCTAACGGGGCCGGGAAAACGACCACGATCAACATGCTTACCGGCCTGGCCCGGCCGACTGCCGGGGCGATTCGGATTAACGGTAGTGACGCGGTGCAAGATATTGCTGCCGTCCAACAGATGATCGGGATTGTCCCCGATGAGAGCAACCTCTACGATGAGTTAAGCGGCTACGATAACCTGGTCTTCTGTGCCTCCCTTTACGGGGTGAGGAAGAGGGAGCGGGAGAGGAGAGCCGAAGAGCTTTTGGAACAGTTCGGCCTGGCCGATACGGGGAGGCGCCCCTTTAAGGCTTACTCCAAGGGGATGAAGCGGAAGCTAACTATCGCTGCCGGGATCATCCATGAGCCGCAGATCCTTTTTTTAGATGAGCCGACCACCGGGATCGATGTGGAGAGCGCCCGGCAGATCCGGCGGCTGGTCCGGGAGCTAAACGATGGGGGGACCACCATCTTTTTGACTACCCATTACATCGAGGAGGCGGAACGGCTTTGTGACCGGGTCGGCTTTATCGTGGGGGGTAAGGTGGTGCGGATCGACCGGGTGACCGCGCTAATGGGGGAGGATGAGAAGGAATATATTATTGAGTTTACCTTGGGGGAGGGAAATTCTCGGCCGGAGGCGGGGCTCGATCAGGCCATGCTCCAGGCTTTCCCCGGGGTCAAGATCAACCGGGTTGATCACCGGCGGCTCCGGGTTATTCCGGAGAAGAGGGAGCCGATTGCCGGCTTTATTAAGTTTTTTGAAGATGCGGGCCAGCCGGTCTACGAGGCCAAGATTATCCGGCCGACCCTGGAGGATGTCTTTGTCCGCATTACCGGGATCGAGATCGCGAAGATGAAAAGAGAGAAGGAGGGCCGGCGGAAGAGATGAACGCCCTAATTGCCTTTTGGAACATTTTGCTGAAAGATATGAAGACCTATTATTTGAAACCGCCCAATATTAGCTGGGGGATTATCTTCCCTATCTCCTGGACCCTCATGTTCTTTGTGCGTTCGGGGAGCGCTATCGATATCCGGGGTATCCTGCCGGGGGTGATGGCCCTCTCGATTCTCTTTGGGACCACCTCCATGCTCTCGGTGACGATCACCTTTGAGCGGAGGAGCCGCTCCTTTGAGCGGCTGCTGCTGGCGCCGATTAGTCTGAACCTTTTAATGCTGGCGAAGACCACCGGAGCGATCTTGTTTGGAATCATTAATGCCTTTATCCCGGTGCTCTATGCCCTCTTTCTGACCGACCTGGCGGGCATTAACTGGGGGGCCACCCTTCTAGGGGTGATCTTTATCGCCGTTACCTCCACCTTCCTGGGCCTCTTTATCGCCGTCTCGGTTAGCGAGGCTTTTGAGGCCCAGACCTTCTCCAACTTTTTTCGCTTTCCGATGATGTTCCTCTGCGGGCTCTTTATTCCTATCGGTAACCTGCCGGCGGCGATCCGGCCCCTCTCCTACATTATGCCGCTGACCTACGGGGCCGATATCATCAAGCACGCTATTAACCGGGCCGGGATAATTACCCCGGGGCTTAGTTTTTTAGTGCTCCTGGCTTACAGTATCGGGCTCTTCTGGATCAGCACCTTTAATATTAAAAGGAAGTGGATCTACTAGGAGCCCGCCCGTCCCCCTTACCCCTCCCCCGAAGGGGAGGGGATTGTCGGGGAGCGGGAGCCCTCTTCGCCTCTACTCTAGATTCAGCCTCCGGTTTAGAATAAAGTTAGTAAGCCAGAAGCTTAAGGCTCCCAGCGCCAGGGAGGGGAGCAGGAAAAACTGGAGGGCCAACTGTTGGAAAAAGAGGGCCGGGGTAGTGGCACTATCGTACTTTTCGATCAATCCGGGGAGCAGGAGAACCAGGAGGGCGATAATCAGGCCGATGAAGGCCAGCTGGAAGGCGAAGAACCAGCCGATGGTGGCTGCCATCCGATGGCGGGTAGAGAGGTGCCCCAGGGTGATGGCGGCGTAGGTCATGAGGATACCGGCGATAGCTGCCGCCAGGGTGATAGCGGGGAGGAGAAAGAGACCGGCCAGGCCAAAGTTATGGAGAAGGGCACCGATGGCACTGCTAAGCCCCGGCCAGGCCAGGCGAAGGTCCACCTTGGTAGTAATAATTAGAACGGATAAGAGGGCTAAGAGGCTGCTGGCGACGGTCCAGACCAGGGCTGTCAGCAGCTTGCTGACGATATGCTGCCAGGGGGCCACCGGCAGGGTAAACATAAGGTACCCCTCGTCTCCCAGGAGGCTCTGATAAAATCTCTGGAACATCACCAGCAGGGTCATCACCATCACGCCGACCACCAGGGCAAAATAGAGCAATCTTAAAATTAGATAGAGGAGACCCGGGGCACCGGCAAGATGGAGATGGACCAGGGAGCCCTCCAGCTTAACCAGCAGCTCCGTGCTGAAGAAGGCGTTGAGCAAGGCGAAGACTATTAAGGCCAGGTAGAAGGTTAAAAAGAGGCGGGCGGTGGCCCGGAACTCGTACTTTAGTAGTTTTCCTAACATTTGAATACCTCCCTGAAGAGAGAGTCGACCGATTGGCCGCTCTCTGCGCGGATTTCATCGACGGTCTTATTAAGAACCACCCGTCCCTCCCGGATAAAGATAATATGATCTAGAATCCTCTCGATATCGGCGATCAGGTGGGTGGAGAGAAGGATCGTCGACCGGGGATTATAGTTTTCCAAGATGATATTTAAGATATAGTCCCGGGCTGCCGGATCGACGCCGCCGATCGGTTCATCTAACAGGTAGAGGGGGGCCTCCCGGCTCATGACCAGGCTCAGTTGGATCTTCTCTTTGGTGCCCCGGGACATGGTTTTTAGCCGATCCCGGGGATTTAGGGCCAGTTTTTCGAGCATCCGGTAGGCCCTCTCCCGGTTGAAATCGGGGTAGAAGTCTCCGAAAAACTCGATCAGATCGGCGGCCCTCATCCACTCATTTAGATAATGTTTCTCCGGCAGGTAGGATACCAGTTTTTTTGTTTCGACCCCCGGCGCATGGCCGGCGATAGAGACCTGGCCGGCAGTAGGGGTAAGGAGCCGGTTGCAAAGCTTAAGCAAGGTGGTCTTGCCGCTGGCGTTAGGGCCCAGGAGGCCGACGATGCGGCCGCGGGGGATACTTAGGGTTACTCCGTCAACGGCGGTGACCGGGCCAAACTTCTTAGTTAGGTTTTCACATTTTAAGATGGCGTTATTCATTTTTATTTTCCTCCATCAGGGACGATACCGCTTCTAGGATCTCAGGGTGAGTAAATCCCAGCCGTCCCATCTTATTTAGGAAATCCCGCGTATGTTCCCGGACCAGCCGGCTCTTGACTGCCCTAATCATATCTTGATTCTCCGTCACGAAGCGGCCGCTGGTGCGCCGGGTATAGAGGAGACCGCTCTCCTCCAACCCGGCCAGGGCCCGCTGCATGGTATTAGGGTTAACCGCGGCCTCCCGGGCCAGCTCGCGAACCGGGGGCAGGCGGCCGCCGGGCGGGTAGAGGCCGGCACAGACTTTAAGTTCGATCTGCTCCATTAATTGGGTGTAGATCGGGCGATCCGAATCTAGCTCCCAGGGCATGGCATCACTCCCTACTTTGTCTCACTGTATTAGTTAACTAATACAATGATAGGGGATCAACTCGCCGCTGTCAATAGTTAATGCGTTTCGGGAAGGGTGATTTTACTCATTGATAAGGTTAAAGGGGTGATTGCCGGGGCTAAATTCCCGCCACCCGGTTCTGGAGGGCGCTGAAGACCAGCTCCCTTTTAAGCTCGGGATGGCGGTGGTGGATCGCCTCCAGGGCAATCTTGGCGCCCGGATCCATGCCCTGGCAGCCGGCCAGGAGGAGGATATCGCCGGGCCGGGTCTGGGTAAGGCCCTGGGCGATGGCCGGCGGAAGCTCTTCATGGTGGTCGATCTTGATCTGCGCCTGCTCCAGGACATGGAAGAAGGCCCGGCGCTCGGCGGCGGTAACCCGATCTTTCTCTTCCACGTGGGAGCGGCTACTGGTGGTGATCACCCGGGTTAGGCCCAGGGCCGGGGCCCATTTGCTCAGGGTCTCCGCACTCTCCCGGCTAACGGTAGTGCCCCGCCCGCCGCGGAGGGCGTAGACCAGGTGGAGGCGGCGGTAATCCATATATTTAAGGGTCTCCAGGGTAACATCGATATTACCGCTGTTGGCAAAGTGATCATCGATCACCTTAAAATCGTGTTCAAAGATCAGCTCGAAGCGGCGCTCAACCCCTTTAAATTTTTTCAAGGCCCGGCGAATGGTGTTTACCGGGACCCCGCAGAGGAGCCCCACCATGAGGGCGATCATCGAGTTATAGACGCTATGCAGCCCGGGTACCGCCAGCTCCAGGGGGATCGACTGGGGGGCCAGGGTCTTCCGGGGGCTTAAGGTGAGGGGACGGGTCAGCTCCGCCGTAAAGCGGGCCCGGCCGGTGGAGAGATCCAGGTTGCGGATCTGGAAGTCGCCGCCGACGGCCTTTAGCCCGTAGGTCATCTTCCGGGCAGGGCTCTCATGGACCAGGGAGGCGGAGTAGGGGCAATCCAGGTTAAAGAGGGCCCACTGGTCGGGTCTACGTTCGCGAACCAGGGCGGCCTTGGTCTGAAAATAGGAGTCAAAGGAGCCGTGGAAGTCGATATGCTCCCGGCTGATGTTGTTTATAGCGACGATGTCGTACTCCACCCGGTCGACCCGGTGAAGCTCCAGGCCCGCCGAGGAGACCTCCATGATCGCCCAGCCGACCGACTCTTCGACCATGCGGTGAAAGTGGGCCTGCAGGTCCAGCGATTCGGGGGTGGTTAGCTGGGCCGGGCGGATCCTGTTGCCGATCTTCATGATCACGGTGCCCAGGAGCCCGGTTTTTAGCCCCTGTTCCTCCAGGACCGCATTGGTCATGAAGGCGGTGGTGGTCTTGCCATTGGAGGCGGTCAGGCCGATTACCGTAAGCTTTTGGGAGGGATGATCGTAGAAGGTGTCGGCCAGCGCCGCCAGGGCCCGGCGGCTATCGGCCACCTGAAACTGGGGGAGGGGGAGCTGGGGTTGCAGCTCTTCTACTACGGCGGCCAGGGCGCCCCGGCGGGCCGCCTCCGGCAGGTAGCGGTGACCGTCGGTCTTATAGCCCTTGATGGCGATAAAGAGGTAGCCGGGGGCCACCTTTCCCGAGTGGTAGGCCAGCCCTTTGACCGGGAAAAGTTGGTCGTACTCCCCGAAACGGGTGATAATTGGGATAGAGTTTAGAAGTGAATCCAGCGTTTTCACCGCTCAGGGGCCCCCTTATATTTTGCTTATTAGCCCAGCTCCTATTCGCTGCCACCGGTTAAAATTCCTGCCGGTGTCCGGCGGATATTATTCACTAACCGGGGGGAGATCATACCCGGGGCCGGCCGGGGTGATCGCCCCTGTGGGTACCGTTTAAAAGGTAAAAATAAAGAGATCGCTCTTGAGGCGATCTCTATCCCCGGTACCGGTATTCTTTAGTTCCTACTCTTCGATTTCAATCGCCTCGGAGGGGCACTCTTCGGCTGCTTCCCGGACCTGGTCATGATACTCTTCGGGAACAGGGTTCATCTTTACCTCTGCCTTCTCATCGCCCAGCTCGAACACCTCGGGGCAGATATCCTCGCAGATCCCGCAGGCGCTGCACTCGTCATTAACTCTTACTTCCATTGATAAAACCTCCTTACTTCTTGAATATTGGGTTGCTCCCTAAGATCAGCTTACCCGCTAATACCAATAGGGTATATTCGCTTTGAAGGCAGTTTTTCCTTTAAGCATCCCCAATTTTTTTTAGCAAGGGAAAAATTACTACAGTTACCGCTATCGGGGCGGTCGATCCGGGATCCGAAGGTTGTAAAAAAGGCGATTATGTCGAATCTTTACCGGGGGTTGACAAATATTATGGAAACAGTTGTGGAAAAGGTGGATAAATGGGGAAAGTAGTCGTTTCAAGGGAAGTTTTTCTTCACAGCTGTGGATAAGGTTGTGGATATTGTTATTAACTATTATTTCAGACAGCTTAAAACCGGCCCGGCGGATAGCTTGTCCCGGAATAATTGGCTTAACATAACCTTTTGGTTGCAGCTAATGCGGGCGGCGGGGGGCGAAGCGGGTCGTTTTTTGAAGGATCCAGGGTTTTTACCCCGGGCCTATTCCAGGTAGAGGCGGTGCCAGAGGAGGAAGATGGCGATAGTCCAGAGGCGGCGGTCGTAGGCAGCCCGGCCCTGCCGGTGGCGGGCAAGCATCTCCAGCAGGTAGGGGGAGTTAAAATAGTGGGCGGCGGTAGGGCTGGTGAAGAGCTCCTGCAGCCGGTGGTAGAAGGGGCGGCGAATCCAGGGGGCGGTGGGGATGGGGAAACCTAACTTGGGGCGAAAAGCGGTCCGCGGCAGCAGGTAGGCGGTGGCCGCCTCCCTTAAAATATACTTGGTGTTCCGGTGGCGAATTCGGTAGCGAGGTGGGATCTGGGTCGCCATCTCCACCAGGCGGTGATCGAGGAAGGGGAGCCGTAGCTCCAGGGAGGAGGCGGCCGCCATGCGGTCGGCCTTGGCCAGGATATCGCCGGGGAGCCAGGTGAAAAAGTCCAGGTGCTGCATCCGGGAGAGATCGTCTAGGAAACGGGAGCGGCGGTAATAGGGGGCGGCGGCCTCCCCGGGAGGGGGCAGGGGCGAGGGAAAGAGATGGTGATTAAGTAGTCTCCTCTTCTCCGTCTCTGAGAAGATGAGGGCGTTGCCAAAGTAGCGCTGCTCCAGGGGGGTTGTAGCACGGCGCAGGTAGTTCTTCCCTTTAAAGCCCTCGGGCAGGGCGTGGGAAAGTCGCCGGAGCAGGTTTTGCAGGGGGGCGGGCAGCCGCTGCAGGGGGGCCAGGGCGGCAGGCTGGTGATAGATGTTGTAGCCGGCAAAGAGTTCATCGGCTCCCTCGCCGGAGAGAACCACCTTTACCTCGGCGGCGGCCCGGCGACAGGCCAGGTAGAGGGCGATGGCTGACGGGTCGGCTACCGGCTCATCCTGGTGCCAGAGGGCCCGGGGGAGGGCCTCCCAGAACTGTTCCGGCCCGATCAGGAGCTCCCGGTGGAAGGATCTCAGGATCGCGGCCGTCTCCCGGGCCGGCCCCAGCTCATTGTAGCGGCTGTCGGCACAGTCGACGCTAAAGGTGGGGATACGTCCCCGGTGGACAGTTAAAAGGGCGGCCACTAGGCTGGAGTCGACCCCGCTGCTTAAAAAAGCTCCCAGGGGGAGGGCGGTCTCAGCATGAAGCTGTACCGACTCCTGCAGGAGGCACCGGGTGCGCTCCACGTAGGAAGAGAGTGGCCTTTGGGGGGGATGGGAATTAAAGCGAAGGTGCCAGTAGCGGCGGGGGGCGGCTTTTGGTTCTCGGCCCGGCCCTCTTTTTAGGGTAGTCGCCGGAGGCAGGTGGAAGATGTTTTTAAAGGCGCTCTCTTCGCCCGGGAAATACTGGTAGGTGAGGTAGTGGGGCAGGGCGGCCTCGTTTAAGGCCGGTTTAACCAGGGGGTGGGCCAGGAGAGCCTTTGCCTCCGAGGCGAAGATAAAGCTAGCGCCGGCAACGCTGTAGTAGAGAGGGCGGATCCCGAAGCGATCCCGGGCTAGCAGCAGGGAGCGGTAGCGGCGATCCCAGAGGGCGAAGGCGAAGGCGCCCCGCAGCCGGGCGGGGAAGGGGTCGCCGTGCTCCTTGCAGAGGGCGACCAGGAGCGGATAGATCTGGTCAAGGGGGGCGGGGAGGTAGGAAGAAGGGGCGAGGCCCGCGGTCCGGGGACGAAGCTCCCGGCGTAGTGAGGGGAGATTATAGAGTTGCCCGTCGAAGAGCAGGACCGGGGACGGGGGTGAACCGGAGGCGGGGGGGGCGCCGGGGCGGTCGGTAGCGTTCCCGGGAGGGGGGAGCAGCTGGGCCAAGGCGGCGAACTCGTCCAGGTAGAAACGGGAGCCACCGGGGCCGCGGTGGGCCAGCCGGGAGGCCATCTCCTCTAAAATTTCCCGGCGGCGGCCCGGTGATCCGGCCTTGCCCTCCTCGGTGATAAAACCGCAGATACCGCTCATAAACCTGGTTGCCTCCTGAATAATATTTCTGATGGAGCTAGTTTATTCTACGGCCAGCGATTTGGTGCCGCGAAGCACCGGGGACGGTCCTTTTTGCTTCAGTGAAGCACCGGGGACGTACCTTTTTGCTTCGATAGGGGATAGGGAACTGGCCCTTTAATCGTGAGTAAGGCTTTCCAGCCCTGCGGGGCTGACCAGGAAGGTATCTTCGATCCCGACCGCTCCCCGGCCGGGGAAGATGAATTTTGGTTCCAGGGCAAAGACCATCCCCTCCCGGAGGGTAAAGTTGATGGCGGGGGTGATGACGGGCAGCTCGTCCAGCTCCAGGCCTACCCCGTGACCGATAAAATTAATCTTTAGATCGTGACCCATAAAATAGTCGCCTAGGCCGGCCCGGTCCGCCAGTTGGCAGGCCCGGTGGTAGAGGATGCGGCTATCGGTTCCGGCGGTACCCAGCGGGACCAGGGAGCGAATGATCTCCCGGGCGGTTAGGTAGGCCCGGTGGAGCTCCCGGGGGAGGTTACCCATCCAGAGGAGGCGGGTCTGGTCTACCATGTAGCCGCCCAGCACGGTTACAAAATCGACCAGGATCGGTTCATCGGGGAGCAGTTTCCTATAACCGGCCCCCTGGGGGTAGGAGGGGTTGGTCCCGGGGCCGCCGGTGGGCCCGTCGAAAAAGGAAGGAAGCGCTCCGCTCTCCCCGGCCAGGAGGTGACCATAGAAGAGCTCCTGGTTAAAGCCGCGCATACGGATCGCCCCCTGGTGTCCCCGGGAGCGGAGAAAGGCTTCCAGGCGGGAGGCCAGCTCCAGCTCGGTCATCCCCGGGCGGATTATCTTTCGGGCCAGCTTAAACATCTTAGCCGAGAGGGTAGCTGCGCGGCGCAGGAGGGCGATTTCGTAGGGGGATTTTATGGCCCGGATCTGCTTTATCGCCGGAGAGAGATCGACTAGTTCCAGCTCCGGTAGCAGCTTCTTTAGGCGGAGGTAGAGCCGGGCCGGTAGCACATCCAGCTCTAGGCCCAACTTTTCCTTTAGGCCGCCCCCCCCTCCGGCACCGGGGGGGAGGCTCTCCAGGGTGGCGGTTCGTAGCTGCTCCCAGCCGGTTAGGGGTTCAATTACTTCAAGGTTGCTCTCCCGCTCTGCCCGCGGCAGGTATTTGCGGATTAGGAGGCGGGGTTGCCCGCGGGAGGGGACCAGCAGATAGCCCTCCTGGGCGGTGCCGCTGAAATAGAAGAGATCGGCCCGTTGGTAGATAAGGGCGGCAGAAATTTCTTTTCTAGCCATTGCCTGTTGCAGGCGGGAGATACGTTCTCCTAGTTCGGAGAGAGGGGTATTTGCCGGCATCGGTAACCACCTCCGCCTAAGTAGTTGCGAACCAATTTTATGAAAGTTTTAAACCCTTGTCAACGGGAGTGGGTTCCCCCGGGCCGGGTGGGCCGGCCGGGGGCAGTTGAGGAAAATTGGCAATAGGTTTACAATGGCAGGGGAGGGATGGCCATGATCATTGATACCCATGTGCATCTATTTCCACCGGAGGTAACCGCCTCTATTGACCGCTATATGGCCGGCGATGATTTTTTAAGGGAGATCTGCACCAGCAAGGGGCATAGGTATGCTACGGCGGAGGAGCTGCTGGTAGAGATGGAGCGCTGCGGAGTCCAGATGACGGCGGCCGGTGGCTTTGCCTGCTCCGACGGGGGGCTTTGCCGGGAGATGAATGATTACGTGTTGGAGGCAAGTCGCCGTTATCCGGGCCGCCTGCTGCCCCTGGCGGTGGTTAATCCGGGCTGCCCGGAGGCCATGGAGCGGGAGATTGCCCGGGCCCACGGGTTGGGGGCGGTGGGGGTAGGGGAGCTCTTTCCCTGGGGCCAGCGGTTTGATCTGGCGGGCGGCGAGGCCGACCGGTTGGCCGCCCTCTGTAGCGAGCGGGGACTGCCGTTGCTGCTCCATGTGAATGAAGTGGTGGGACATCGCTACACGGGTAAGGGGAGCGTATCGGTAAAGGAGGCGGCGGAGGTTGCGCTCAGGCATCCCGGTTTAACTATTATTTACGCTCATTGGGGCGGGGGGTTGCCCTTCTACGAGTTGATGCCGGAGCTGCGGCAGGCATTGAAAAATGTTTACTATGATACCGCTGCCGGACCCTTTCTGTACGATGGCACCATCTACCGGGTCGCCGTAGAGTTGGGACTCACCTCTAAAATTTTACTGGGGACCGATTATCCCCTGCTCTCTCCCCGCCGCTATTTAAAACAGATCCGGGCGGCGGGGCTGGCGGAAGGGGTGGTGGAGGCTATTCTAGGAGGGAACGCCAGAAGAGTGTTTAACCTGGACTGATCCGGGCGAAGCACCGAAGCACCGGGGAAGCACCGGGGACGTACCTTTTTGCTTCGGTAGGGAGGTGAAGGGAGCACCTTCAGAGGAAGAGGGACCATCCTTGAGAAAAGGAAAAGGTCACCTGGAAAAGGGGCGTCGGGGAGGAGGGCTACTTCCAGGAGGGGGGAGCCTCCCCCTGTTGTCTAGATTATTTATCTATGCTAAAATTACTTGTATTCGGAGGGCCCCGCGGCAGGATCGGAGTGGTCCGGCCTGGTAATATGGGTGGAGGGGGCATAAGATGATAATACACGGAGCAGGAGGGGCATAAATGCCGGTTAAATGGGAAAAACTAGAAAGCAATAAAATAAAACTTGAAATTGAGGTGCCTTCTCCAGAGGTAGATAGCGCTCTTGCCCGGGCTTACCGGAAGGTGGTGCCGAAGGTAAGCCTCCCCGGTTTCCGCAAGGGTAAGATTCCCCGGCGGATCCTGGAGGCCCGTTTCGGCCCGGAGATTTTACATGAGGATGCCCTAGAGATTCTGGTGCCCGAGGCCTATCGCCAGGCAATCGGAGAGGCGGGGCTTAAGCCGATCGATGAACCGAAGATTGAGTGCCAGCCGCTGGAATCGGGGCAGCCCCTTCTCTTTGAGGCGATCGTGGAGGTAATGCCGGAGGTGGAGCTGGGGCCCTATAAGGGGGTCCAGGTAGAGCAGGTCGAGACAGTGGTAACCGGGGAGCAGATTGAAAGTAAACTGGAGGAGCTCCGGGAGCAGCAGGCCCGGCTGGTAACCGTGTCCGATGGGGCAGCGGCGGAGAAAGGCGACATGGTCATCCTTGATTTCGAAGGGTTTATTGATGGGGAACCTTTTGAGGGGGGAGAGGCAGAGAACTATTCCCTGGAGCTAGGTTCCGGTTCATTTATTAAAGGTTTCGAGGAACAGCTGGAGGGGGCCGTTACCGGTGAGAAGCGGGAGGTTAAGGTCAACTTTCCCGATGACTACCCGCGGGAGGGGTTAGCAGGCAAGGAGGCCCTATTTAAGGTCACTGTAAATGAGATCAAGCGCAAGCAGCTTCCGGAGCTGGATGACGACTTTGGGAAAGAGATCGGCGAATACGAAAATCTGGAAGAGTTAAAGGCCGATATTAGGAAAGACCTAGAGGAGACGGCGGCGGAGCAGTCAAGGCAAAAGTTAGAGGCTGATATTATTGAAAAGGTCAGTGAAGCCTCGAAGCTGGAACTGCCAGAACTGTTAGTAGAGCGTCGCTTGGATGATATGATGAACGATATGGCCCAGATGCTGCGCTACCAAGGCCTATCCCTGGAGAAGTTTGCCGAGCTTTCCGGTAAATCGATGGAGGAGATCCGCGAGCAGAACCGGGCGGAGGCGGAAAAGAGAGCCCGGGCCTCGGTAGTGCTGCAGGCGATTGCAAAGAAAGAAGGAATATCGGTCGAGGAGGCCGAATTAGACCAAAAAATAGAGGAGATTGCCCAGGCCTACCAGGAAAAACCGGAACGAATTAAAGAGCTCTTCTCGAAACAGGGGCGGTTGCAGGTTATCGAAGAAGAGATTAAACTAAAAAAGACGATTGCATTGCTAGTTGGCGAGGCGAAGGTTAAGGTTGTTAGCCCGCCGGCAGATGGGGATGGGACTGAGGAGCGGGTAACTGAGGAGAATAGGGGCGGTGAAGGATCGCCGGAAGCCGAAGAGGAGCTACCCGCGGAAAAATAACCATTACGGGGGGGATTATAATGAGCATGTTGATACCGATGGTGGTTGAGCAAACCAACCGGGGCGAGCGGGCCTATGATATCTATTCCCGGCTATTAAAGGACCGGATTATTTTTCTTGGCTCTCCGATTAACGATACGGTAGCCAACTTGATTGTGGCCCAGCTACTCTTTTTGGAATCGGAAGATCCGGATAAAGATATCAACCTTTATATAAATTCGCCGGGAGGGGTAGTCTATTCTGGGATGGCTATCTATGATACCATGCAATATATTAAGCCGGCCGTATCAACGATTTGTGTCGGCCTGGCAGCCAGTTTTGGGGCGGTTCTTCTGGCAGCAGGAGCACCGGGCAAGCGCTTTGCGCTGCCCCATTCCCGGGTTATGCTTCACCAGCCGGCCGGGGGTGCCCGGGGACAGGCGGTCGATATTGAGATCCATGCCCGAGAAATCTTAAGCCTGCGGGAAACCCTGAACCAGGTGTTGGCCGAACATACGGGCCAACCGGTGGATCGGATTGCCCGGGATACGGACCGGGACTTTTTCATGTCGGCCGAAGATGCCAAGGAATACGGTATTATCGATGACGTGTTCAAAGAGCGGCCTAGACCATAAGGCGAGGTGAATACCAAGCTGTGTTTAAGTTCAATGAAGATAAAGGACAGTTAAAATGTTCGTTTTGCGGTAAGGCCCAGGAGCAGGTCCGCAAGTTGGTGGCCGGCCCGGGGGTCTATATCTGCGACGAGTGTATAGAGCTCTGTAATGAAATTATCGAGGAGGAGGGCGGCGACGAGGGTGAATTTAACCTAGTCGATTTGCCTAAGCCCCAGGAGATAAAGAAGACACTGGACCAATATGTAATCGGGCAGGAGTCGGCCAAGAAGAGCCTCTCGGTGGCGGTTTACAACCATTACAAGCGGATCAACGCCGGGCAGGGGCAGGAGGATGAGGTAGAGCTGCAAAAGAGCAATATCGTCCTGATCGGCCCGACCGGGGTCGGTAAGACGCTGTTGGCGCAGACCCTGGCCCGGATTTTAAATGTTCCCTTCGCCATCGCCGATGCCACCTCTTTGACCGAGGCCGGTTATGTGGGGGAAGATGTGGAAAATATCCTGTTACGGCTGATCCAGGCTGCCGATTATGACCTGGAGAAGGCTGAAAAAGGGATTATCTATATCGATGAGATCGATAAAATTGCCCGCAAAACTGATAACCCCTCCATCACTCGCGATGTCTCCGGGGAGGGAGTGCAGCAAGCGCTGCTGAAGATCCTGGAGGGGGTGGTGGCCAGCGTGCCGCCCCAGGGGGGGCGGAAGCATCCCCACCAGGAATTCATGCAGATCGATACGACCGATATCCTCTTTATCTGCGGCGGGGCCTTCGATGGGCTGGAGAAAATTATATTGAATCGGATCGGTAAGAAGGGGATCGGTTTTGGGGCTGACCTAAGGGGGCGGGATAGTCGTAATGGCGGCAGTATCGGAGAGATCCTATGCCGGGTTCTACCCCAGGATCTGCTCAAATTCGGGCTAATTCCGGAATTTGTGGGTCGAGTGCCGGTAATCTCCACCCTTGATACGCTCGACAAGGATTCCCTGGTGCGGATCTTGATCGAGCCCCGCAACGCTTTAGTCAAGCAGTATGAAAAGCTCTTTGAGATGGACCAGGTCGGCCTGGAGTTCAAGGAGGGCTCGCTTCAGGCTATCGCTGAAGAGGCGATCAAGCGCAATACGGGGGCCCGGGGGCTGCGGGCTATTTTGGAAGAGGTACTGCTCGATATTATGTTTGAGCTACCCTCTCGTGATGATGTGCTCCGCTGCATTATTACCCGGGAATCGATTACAAAGCGGGAGAAGCCAATCCTGGTTACCCGGGATAAATATAAGAAAAAAGAGGTTACCGCTTAACAGGAAAGTGGCAGATACAGCAAAGCAACGGGGACGGTCCTTTTTGCTTCAAGAAGCAACGGGCAAGCAACGGGGACGGTCCTTTTTGCTTCAACAGTTTATCTAAAATGTTTAATATTAGGGCGCAGGCCGGTCGTCGGACAAGGATAATTTGCCCTCGGGAGGGGATAATAGTTCATGCTGCGTAAGTGACTGCCCGGGGGTGATTGGCATTGGGTTTTACGGGAATGATTGGTGCTATCCAGGTGTTTTTCGCCGTGATAATCGGCCTTTATTTTTTTAACCTGTTGCGGGGGCAGCAGACCAACCGGGTAGCGATTGACCGGGAATCACGCAAAGAGATGGAGGAGCTGGAGCGGTTGCGGCGAATCTCCCTGACCGAACCGCTTTCGGAAAAAACCCGTCCGACTACATTTAAGGAGATTATTGGGCAGGGAAATGGGTTAAAATCCTTGCGGGCCGCTATCTGTGGCCCCAACCCCCAGCATGTAATCTTATACGGGCCGCCGGGTATCGGTAAGACCGCCGCCGCCCGGCTGGTGTTGGAAGAGGCTAAGAAAAACCCCTTAAGCCCCTTTAAAGAGAGCGCCATGTTTATTGAAATCGATGCCACCTCGGCCCGTTTCGATGAACGGGGGATTGCTGATCCCCTGATTGGCACAGTCCACGATCCGATCTACCAGGGGGCCGGTGCGATGGGCGTGGCAGGGATCCCTCAACCCAAGCCCGGAGCGGTAACTAAGGCCCACGGCGGGGTGCTTTTCATCGATGAGATCGGCGAACTTCACCCTATTCAGATTAATAAGCTGCTAAAGGTGTTGGAGGACCGTAAGGTTTTTCTGGAGAGCTCCTATTACAACAGCGAGGATAAAAATATTCCCCGCCATATTCACGATATATTCCAGCGAGGCTTGCCGGCGGATTTCCGCTTAATCGGTGCTACTACCCGCATGGCCCACGAGATCCCCCCGGCGATCCGTTCCCGTTGCCTGGAGATATATTTCCGGGGGCTTAATCCGCGGGAGGTGGGGCAAATTGTTGAGAATGCCTGCCGACGGATTAATTTTTCTATCTCACCCCAGGCGGTAGAGGTGGTTAAGCGCTATGCGCCCAACGGCCGGGAGGCGGTCAATATGATCCAGATGGCAGCCGGGATTGCCCAGGGTGAGAATCGCAGCTATCTATGCCGAGAAGATATTGAGTGGGTAGCCGAGAGCGGCCAGCTTTCGCCCCGGCCGGAGAGGCGGGCCTCCGCTGAAGCCCAGGTCGGTTTTGTTAATGGCCTGGCGGTCTACGGGCCCAACATGGGTACCCTGATCGAGGTGGAGGTTACTGCCCTGCCGGTGGAGAAGGGCAGGGGGAAGCTTAATATAACCGGGATCGTGGAGGAGGAGGAGACGCGCGGTGCCGGGCATACGGTCCGACGCAAGGGTTCGGCCAAGGGCTCGGCGGAGAATGTAGTTACTGTATTAAGTAGTTTTATGGGATTAAACCTGCGCGACTATGATATCCATTTAAACTTTCCCGGTGGAGTCCCGATAGACGGGCCCTCGGCCGGGATTGCCATGGCCACGGCCATCTATTCATCGGTCACCGGCCAGCCGGTTCAGCCGAAGGTGGCTATGACCGGTGAAATATCGGTCCGCGGGCTGGTTCGCCCGGTAGGGGGAATTATAGCCAAGTTGGAAGCTGCCGCCGAAGCGGGTATTACCAAAGTTATTTTGCCGGAATATAATTGGCAGGAGAGTTTTGAGCGGAGCCCGATGCAGATCATTCCGGTAAAACATATTGAACAGGTCTTTGCAGAGGCGCTTAAGCCTCCCTCCGGATCGCCGGAGGGATTGGGACCGTCGGCGTCATCGGCCCAGGAACCGGTGGAGCTGGGGGAGCCGTTGCCCGGTACTCCCCGGGAACCGGAGGTTCCGGTGACTGCGAAGGACCCCGGGTCCCGTGCCGGCTCTCCCCGGTTATTTCCCGGAACTACTGTTTAACCGCCGCTTAGCCAGCTGAACCGGCTACCCTCCTGGCCCGTCCCTCTTGCCTATCCTGCCGGCCCCGCCCGACTCGCCCGCTTGCTTAGCTAGCCGTCCCGATATTAACAATTTGTGGGGATTATTCAAATTTATAAAAAAAGGGAAATGCTTACCGGGAAGCGAATAAGATTTACTGAAGTAGGCTTCCCTTATTTATTATTATTATACGGGAAGGGGAGGGTAGCGATTATGTCTGAAAAACTTAAACTCCCCCTATTACCTTTAAGAGGAGTCCTGGTTTTTCCCAACATGGTGATCCACCTGGATGTGGGGCGCGAACGTTCAATTAATGCCCTGGAGAAGGCCATGATGGAGGATAACCAGATCTTGCTGGTTTCCCAGAAGGAGGCCCGGGTAGATGAACCCGCCGAGGGTGATCTCTACCGGGTGGGAACACTAGCCAAGATAAAGCAGATGATCAAGCTTCCCGGGGGCACCATCCGGGTGCTGGTTGAAGGTTTGT
This sequence comes from Bacillota bacterium, assembly GCA_012799185.1. Lineage (GTDB taxonomy): Bacteria > Bacillota > Dethiobacteria > DTU022 > DTU022 > JAAZLS01. Next base: position 27,686 of record JAAZLS010000019.1, read on the forward strand.
ACCGGGGGGAAATTAATCGATTTCTATTTGCCGAACCTTACTTTACAGTGGAGGTTACCGGTGTGCCCGATGATGAGGCCAAGAATCCGGAGACCGAGGCCTTGATGCGCAGCGTGCTACACCAGTTTGAGCAATATATTAAACTTGGTCGTAAGATTTCACCTGAAACTTTAGCAACAGTCTCCGGCATTGAAAATCCGGGGCGCCTGGCTGATGCGATCGCCTCCCATCTGAGCTTAAAGGTAGCCCAGAAACAGGAGGTGCTGGAGGCCTTCTCCGCCCGGGAGCGGTTGGAAAAGCTACATGAATTTTTTAACCGGGAGATGGAGATCCTGGAAATTGAACGTAAAATCAATCTCCGGGTGCGTAAGCAGATGGAGAAGACCCAGAAAGATTACTACCTGCGGGAGCAGATGAAGGCGATCCAGAAGGAGCTGGGGGAACATGATGAGCGCACCGCCGAGGCGGAGGAATACCGGGAAAAGATTGCTGAGGCCGATTTCCCCGAAGAGGTGGAGAAGAAGGCGTTTAAAGAGGTAGACCGGCTGGAGAAGATGCCTCCGGCGGCGGCGGAAGCGGTGGTAATCCGCAACTACCTGGATTGGCTCCTTGATCTGCCCTGGTCGCTTGTTACCGACGACCGGTTGGATTTAAACCTGGCAGAAAAAATTTTAGACGAAGACCACTATGGGTTACAGAAGGTAAAAGAGAGGATC
>JAAZLS010000020.1 GCA_012799185.1 Bacillota bacterium
ACAGCCGGCGCCGGCATAATCATTTTTTACTGCTGTACCGTTAATTAGTCCCAGGCACCAATAGGCCAGAGGAAGGGCGGCCAGGAACAAGGCGCCCGAGGAGATAATCAGCAGTACCGGCTTCCTGTTCTTCACCGCGCCGCTTCCTTTCACCAGCTTTTAACCTGCTCCACACGATACTGATGGCGATGAATTCCAATTGATGTTCCTCCCTGTTTCCGATGAGTAAAAGCCTCCGTCCCCTTTACTCATTTTGATTTTTAATTGATTTGAGCCGCATACAGACCGCGTACAATGAGGCGCTCTGAGTGCAAGCCGGGAGGGTGGCAGGTGGTTAAGGTAATCGCCGGCTGGGGGGTCGGTTCAATCACACTCCAGTCATTGTTGGCAGTGATGAAAACATCCTGCACCTGGTAGGTATAAAGTTTTCCTTCATAGCAGAGTATAAGTTCATCCCCAGGCTGTAACTTATCCAGGTCGCGAAACCAGTCGCCGCAGGTAAGACGGTGGCCGGCTATGCAAACATTACCCAGCTCCGGGTGCTGACTCTGGGGATAAAAACCTGGCCCTGCCCTTAAATCCGCCCGACTGACACCACAGCCCACCCTTACCCTGATCTTCAAAGCCGGAATTACCAAGAGCCCCTCCCCGGAAGGCGAGAGCTCCAATACATCCGCCACGTCTTCCCTTAAAGGGGGAGCAGGGGGCAGATTCACCTCCTCCCCGGTAACCATTGGCGGTGATAACCCCTTCAGCCCCCGGGCATTTTGGGTGCGCTGATAAGCAGTATAAAAAAAGGGGAGAGGGCCAGGGCACTGCCGGCAATAATCATCACCGCCCCCAGAAGGGTGGTTTTGATACCAGAAGTCTCCCCGGCCCTACCCTTAAATCCGCCCATGGCTATTTTGCAATTCCGGGTTTGGATTTTTCCCCGCATAGAAGCAACAAACCTGCACCAACCCAAAAGATACCTAGAACCAGATATGGGGTATAGCTGCCTCCTGTACGGGGAAGTTCCGGCCCAGCTGTTTCGGGTAAGGCAGCCAGATCCCCTTTTTCACCCTCGGGGGCAGCGATTTGCACCGGCTCCTCTTCCCCGGTACTTGTTCCGGATTCTTCGGGCTCCTCGCCGCCGGCTGTGCTGGCGCCCTCTCCTGTTATGCCGGCGTCGCCCCTGTCACCCGGGTCACCCGATCCCCCTCCCGCTTCTTCCGACTCCCCATCCGATGTTACCACTCCTTGGGCGCCATAGGCTGACTCCGTTAAATCCGGATCGTCCAACACCACCATTTCTGTTCCCGCCAATGCCCTGGAAACCGTCCCCATAATCAGGAGGGGAATCATCAATACAATAAGTACGCCTGAAAACAGGTTATGCCTTTTCATAATATGTACCTCCTCTAATTTTTGGTTTATAACCCCGCTGGAAAACAAAAACTATAAATACCTTATGTTTCCCCTGTTTTTGATTTTCTTATTTCACCTCCCCTTGCTGATGTACCCGTTTAACTCTTTCCGACAGTTCATTCAAAACAGCCGGCCCCCACCTTTCTGCAAATTTTAAATTGGAGCCCCCGGGAAAAATATCAACCTGCGTCTGTTTCGAAGGTATGGCAAAATTGAGCGCGATGCACATTTTTCCGGTGTGCTCCATGTCGGAAACAAGCAACATGCCCCTTGCACTATTGGCACTGTTCAGATAAAGACCCAATGCTTCTATGATGTCATACAGGGCATTGATGACGATACTTTTCTCGTAGGGGAAAAACCGGCTCATATTCATATTCCCCACCTCCGGTGCAAGCATAAGGAAAATAGCCCGCAGGGACCAGTCCGGAAAAAGTACAGGCAGCCTGAAAAAGGGTCCGGTTTTGGTATAGGCGATTTATATCTTCGCCCTTTTTCTCTAAAAATAGATTCCAGTTGTAATTATGCAATAACACTATATGGTAAAATGAGGCTGACATTTATATAACTGCCATCAGGCGGGCGGGTGGGGGATTTATGAACAAAATTAGTTATATAAAGGCTAAAACTAAGTACCTGTATTTTTTCATGCTTATCGGGCTTGGTTTTCTTTGGACAGGCGCAGCCTATATCGCCCAGGCATACCGGATACTGAATTTATTCAACGGGGGAAAGGTCAATCTGCTGGTCTGCGGGGCCTACTATATCTGTCAGGCAGCCGGCATCGGCGCCGTCGGGCTTCTTTTCGCTAAACGAAAAGCAATCGCGGGCGGCCGGCTGCTTCCCCTATCCGCTTCAGTCATTTCGCTTGTTTGCACAGCATGGTCCCTGTTTACACCCCTTTTAACGGTTGTCATCGCTACCGGCGCACTGCTTAACCTGGCGATTGGGGCATTATCCGGCTGTTATCTGACAAGACTGGCCATCAACATTCCCGCGCGACGCCGGGGGCTGGTATTTGGCGCGGCTTACGCCTTTGGCAGCATCGGCACATGGCTTTTATCCCTACCTATGGGCGGGCGCTTCCTTTGGCACGGCAGCAGTTTTTATGCCATAGTCTCCCTGGCGACCCTATCGCTCTTTTTCCTGCAGCACCTTCCGCCACTACCGGCAATAGAAAGCCCCAAATATCTGCAATCAGGCCCCAACTTGAAGGCTATTTGGCTTGCGTCAGCGGTGCTTTTTCTGTTGTCAATGGAGAACATGTTGGGTTTTGCTTTCCCCCTGCGCAGTGCGGCGGGCAATATATACATAGAGTTTACCCGCATATTTTATGCCGCCGGACTGATCATCGCCGGGCTTGTCAGCGATAAAGATCGTCGCCTGGGTGCAATCTGTTGCCTGGCGGCTCTGGCCTTCCCATTTACCGCACTAGCCCTCGGAGGCAGCGTTGCCGGTGAAACCCTGATCTGGATTCTGGCTTATCTGTTTTTGGGGTTCTTTTCCGTGTACCGCATCCTTCTATTCTCCGACATTTCCGGAAAGTCCCGGCAACCCTCGCTGGCCGTCTTTGGATTAATGGTAGGCCGCCTTGGGGAGGCAGCAGGTACATATGGTACAGATCTATTCACCGGTACGCCGCTGGTAGTGCTTTCCGGCGCAGTATTTGTGCTTTTGATCGGGCTATTTTTCCCACTGTATCAGATGTTGTACAATTCCGTTACAAACCTGGAGGAAGCAGAAAAACACCGGCAGCTAGAATATGCAAATCGCTTCAGCCTGTCCGCCAGGGAACAGGAGATTTTTAATTATATCGTTTTGGGCATGTCCAACACGGAAATTGCCGACACCCTTTTTATTACAGAGAGCACGGTAAAATTTCATGTCGGCAACATCTTCAAAAAGACAGGCTTTGGCGGTCGTCTGGAACTGATCGCCAATTACAAGCTGGGGAACTGGCTTTGATATGTATCAATAGGTCTGCATAACGATTAGGCTCCTCCAGGAGCCGGGCAGGCAGATCGCTGTTTTCCCTCGGCATGAGCACCGGGGCGCGCGGGCCAACCCTGAAAAACATGGAGAATAAATATATCGAGGGCCCCTGACCTTTTCCCCATAAGATCCCAGGGGTGTGGACGGGAGGAGAGCAGGGTGATCGTGATGAATGAATCAAACTGGTCCCTCCCCCGGGCCGAAATATCAAAGGAGGTGAGATAGCCGCCTTGCACCTTATCCATTTTACCAGCCAGCTCTTTTACCCTAACCCTGGTCCCATCCATCTCATTGTAGAGGCCAAAATCTACCGAGACACCGCTTTTCGTGGTGACAGCGGTCTCACCTACCGCCAGGGTAAATGAGCTGGTTTTGCCAAAACCGCCGACGGCAAAGCCGGGCCAACCGTAAAGGGCCACTACCATAATTTGGACCAATAAGAGAACAGCCAGGAGAGGGCAGAGCAGGCTGCCCTTTCTCTTTTGAATTGCCCCGGCCTTTTCTTCCCGGCCCATTATTGGCGTGGTTACAAGGGCCCGCGAAGGCGGTAGCGGGGTAGGTGTACTCTCCCGGTTTTTTGGCGATACCGGTGCTGACGCAGGCTCTGGTGCCGGTTTCAGGCCCGGCGTTGGCGCCGGGACCGGAGGGGCGGTAGCGGTCTCTTCCCGGTTAACGGCCCCCATCGGCAGTCTCCTCCGCTTCGGCCCTCTCTACTTCGGGCTCTTCTAGTTCAGTCCCCTCTGCCGAAGGAACAGCAGTCAACCTAGAAACAGCCGGGGGATTCTTTCCTGCCCGGCCTTTCAGCTGGGGGGCACTGTAGGCAGGCCAACTACCAGCATAAGCAAATTGGCCACTGTAAAAGCCACCACCAAAATCTTTTTTCCCCTACCTGCAGGGGCCGCAGGGTTGCTCATTATATGTTCCTCCCTATTTCCAATGAGTAAAAGCCTCCGTCCCCTTTACTCAGTAGATTGGGCTCCTGTTTTTTAGTAAAAGGCTAATCAATTCACTTCGACTGGCCACATCATATTTTGATAAAATATTGCGGACATGGGTCTTGACCGTGTTCTCACTAATAAATAGCGTTTCGCCAACTTCCCGGTTC
>JAAZLS010000021.1 GCA_012799185.1 Bacillota bacterium
CTACTTGTTTCCTTCACTGCATCCTATATAAAGTGCTCCATTACATCCATCCTGTGGCTAAATATTAGCAGATTATTTATTTATCTGTCAAGCGCCCTTTGCGACCAGGCCGGGTCTACCTATTATTTTCTTTCTCGGAGGCCGGCTTCCCCTCTATCTGTAGCCCTCCCCGGACCAGGATCATTCCCACCAGGCCCAGCGCCGCCAGTTTAGGAAAGAGAACCAAGCCTGCTGTCCCCAATGAGGCGGGAAACTCCATGACAGTATTTCCCTTAACCTCAACCTTTACCCGGGAGCGATGAAGCCCCCCAGCCAATCGGCGGACCCAGGCAACCGTATCTCTCCCCCGGCTCGATATTACCTGCAGCGGTTTCTCGCTACTTTCTTCAAGTAGTACCAACGCCTCCAACAGGTCACCCCCGGCCTGTTTTAATAGCTCCCGGGCCCGAGAGTAACCGATCCCAGCCCGGCGGCGAAGCTCATCAATTTCTTCCAGGGAAATTTGCAAGTAGCTCACCTCCCTCCCACTCTCCCTTAGTCTTTGAAAAATAGCCGCTTTTATGCTAAGAGTAATCGTTTTTAACGAGTCAGGGAGTCGATATACTTCAGGGAGTTCATCGGGCCGATTTGGAGATGGTAGCGGAGGAAGGACCCGGTTACCCGGGCCAGTTCTTGCTCTTGTTTATGCCTGGAACGAACAACCTGGACCCGCCCCAGGGGTAATCGCAGCAGCACCCGGGCCAGGGCTATCGTCCCCGGTTGCAGGAGGAAATCTACTTTAAACCCCCGTTCATTGCTACATTCGGGGCAAATCAGTCCCCCCCGGCTGACCGAAAATACGGTAGCCTGCGAGGCCCCGCATTGCAAACACCCTTCAAAAAAAGGGCTATATCCGGTGGACTGTAGCAGTTTAAGCTCAAAGGCCCTGATCAATAACGGGAGATTCTCCACCTCTGGCAGTAGCCGCCATCCCTCCAGGACCAGGCTGCATACCTCCGGGCAGAGGCCGCTTTCGGGAACCAGCCGATCGGCCAGCTCTACCAGGTAAAAACCATAGGGATAGAGCTCCGGGTCCTGGCGCAAATATATAAAACGATCCTTTACCTCTACCCCGGTTACCAGGGCCAGGCCCCGCCCCTGGTAAAACTGGTAATTCCCATGGGTAAATAGATCCACCCCCGAAGCAAGCTTACTTTTAGTTTTACGGGCACCCTTGGCTACCGCCACGATTTTACCCCGGTTCCAGGATAAGAAAGTAATTAAGCGGTCCGACTCCCCCAGGGGATAACTTTTTAAAACCAGGGCTTCATCTTTTAGATATCGCGACAAAGGGGTTTGCCTCCTTCGTACCATCGGGACTGCCTTAACCTACCCCGCGGGGAGAGACAGGCCAATTGAACACGATTACCGTTAAGTTGAACACTTCCCCGTCCCCAGGTCGATCCCAGGAGGGTAGACGCTTTTTATATCGAGAACCGGAGTTCCATTAATTAGATCCAATCCCCGGACGGTCAGGGTTGCCCCCTCCCGGGAGATTAAATCTACCACCGTATGGGAGATTGAGTTGGGCCTTCGAGGGCTACGGCAGACAAATACCCCGTACAGTTCGCCCTCTCCCCTCCTTCTCTGGAGCAGGTTATACTCCTTAGCCTGGTGTAGGTAGCCGATAATAATAATTTTTCTTTCTTCTTCAATCCGGTAGAGGCCCTCCACAAAATCTCCCTCGATAATAACACGTGAAAGCAACTCTTTATAGTTTTTGGGGACGGCCCCCGGTTCCGGGTAACGGTTTTTGACATAGCCAATCGGTCGTACTGTCAAGGGAAGATTCCAGGTCTCTACCGGGGGGAGGGGGGGCGTTTTTTTATGCAGACCACTACCGGTAAAAGGTCCGGGCAATAGTTCGGAAAGCCGGTAGCTGGCCACCTCTTTATGCCAGTTGCCAGAGATAACCTCCAGGCAAGGGGCCAGCTCATACAGCATCTGCCGGCAGGCCCCACAGGGGGTAGGAGGGGGCGAACAATCGGCTACCAGTGCCAACCTCAGGAAATCCCGAAACCCGGCGGCCACTGCATTCCCCAGGGCCACCCGCTCGGCACATAAGGTGAGGCCATAGGAGACACTCTCCAGGTTGCAACCGGTAAACACCTCCCCGGTCCGGGTTAGTAGGGCCGCTCCCACGGCAAATCCGGAATAGGGAGCGTAAGACCGGGTTGAGGCCGCCCTGGCCAGGTTAATTAAAGCCCGATTCGATACCATCATGGTTCGTTCCCTCCCTCACAGCTATTCTTTGGCGCCCCGGGTATAACCGGGAAGGGTAACCGAATCTACCGGCGTAATTTCAAACTGTATCCCGCGCTGAACCTCCATAACCGTGCGGATAATATCGAGTCCGCTGGTTAGCAGCTCGATATCACCCACCGCCTTGATCACTACCGGGTTAACTGAAATTAGCCGGTCGTTTACCTTAATAAGCGATCCGCTACAGCGAATCGATGAGGAGGCAATTAAACGCTGTCCCCCTACACTTACCCCCTGGGCCCCCGATGAAAAAAGTTCGTTTACTACGTCCCGAATATCGGCATCATGAACAATGGAGGTGTTGGTAGTCGCCCCCGTCTCATCGTAAAGCTGCAGTACTACGCCCGGCCCGGTCATCTCAGCCAATCCCGATGTTACCCGCAGTTCATGAAAATCGACCCGCAGCTTATCCAGCTCGGAGGAAAGGGACTGGATATGCTCAATGGGATTATAAGGAACCATCAACCGGCCTTCCCCGTCAGCAATCTCTATATTTAGAACCTGCTCGGTGGTTAACTGCTGAACCAGGGGGATCTGCTTTACACGGTATACGGTAGACTGACCTAGGTAGCCCTCCGGGGTTACCGTTACTTTTTCCCCGGAGAGGCGCACGGTGAGATTAAATTTTTCCGTGGCCTGGCGGACCCTCTCATCTTTATTTATAACTGCCAGGACCTGGTCCATAAGCTTGGCATCGGCCTCTCTTAGTATTACCTCTTTGGCCCGCCGCCCTTCGTTAAGAATAATTTGGGTAAGCTCATCGCTGCTGGTAGCCATCTCCACCTCGTAGTTAAATCCGGCTAGAACCTCCCGGACACTACTCCGATCCATTACATCCAGCTCGATGGCCAACCGCCGGTTATAATCGGCCAGATCTAGGGCAACCTCCTGCTTATAACCAAGTTTATCGGCAGCATCGGGAAAATTGGTGCGAAGATTATTATAAATTAATCCGACTAAAAAGGTATTAAGGATAATTAGTCCGGCAAACAACAAGAACAGCAATCTTTTCCCTAATTGCTCGCTACTATGAAATTTTATAGCCATAAATCTACCCCTCTTTTAAGATACTTTATAAAGCGGTTTCTCTACCGCCAGGCTATATTGAAATTAAAGGTTGGTTATTTTCCATAGACGGGGACCGAAAATCACCCCCCCCAGTATAACCGCATATATCGCCGCCAGCAGGACCGCCCCCGCCGCCGCATCTTTAGCCAGGTGGGCCAGCTCGTTTTGTTCTCGGGTGAATAGATCTACCGCTCTCTCCAAGGCAGTATTAAATACTTCGGTAATGAGCACCCCAAATACTGCCGTTAACAGAAGCAGCAACTCCAAAAGGGTTACGTGCAGCAAAAAAGATAGGGCTAAAACCAGTATTCCGATTACCACGTGGATTACCATGTTGGGTTGGGTTTTATAACAAGAATATAACCCGGCAAAAGCATTTTTAAAACTGCGAGCCATTCGATTCATCGCGTTTGCCCCCACCCGATTTTTGATGACCAATGGATAAAAATTTCCCGCTCCCTTTCTGCCATTACCCGGCTAGAGTTGGGCTGATCGTGGGAAAATCCTAACAGGTGTAACAGGCCATGAATAGCCAGTTGCAGAATCTCCTGCAAAAAAGGGTGTGACCTCTCCAGCGCCTGGACCCGGGCCCTATCCACCGAGATATAGATATCACCGATCAGAAGCCCCCCCCCCTGTTCAACCAAAGGCCTTCCCCCCGGCCGATCCAACATACTAAAAGAGAGCACATCGGTAGAGCTGTCCAAACCCCGATAAGAACAATTAAGTTTCCGCAGGTGGGCATCGTCGGTGAGAATTAGCCCCAATTCTCCGGAACCCAGGCCGTGCTGTTCTAAAATAGATTGGGCCATCTCTTCCAACAAGTTGGTAAAACCCTCCGGTAAAGGCTCATGGGAAGCCAGGTTTGTTATGTAGACCGTCACCGGTTAGCGACCCTCTCGATCTCCGCTCGCAGATCCTTTTCGGGGTATTCGATCCGGGAATGATAGATCCCGGTCATGATGTTGACAAAAGAATCACCGATCTGGTCCAGCTCTTTTAAGGTTAAATTACATTCGTCCAACTGGCCGTCATTTAGCCTCTCCCTAATTGCTTTCCGGATTAGCGCTTCCACCCGGCCGATTACCGGCTTGGAGAGAGAACGGACCCCTGCTTCGACCGTATCAGCCAACATGATAATTGCCGCCTCCTTCGTTTGAGGTAGGGGGCCCTCATAGCGAAATTGATCCTCTGATACCTGCTGCTTGTTATCTTTGCCGCCGCTTTCCAACGCCTGCTGATAGAAAAATGAGATCAGGCTATCACCGTGGTGCTGGTTAATAATATCCTGAACCACCGCCGGTAAGCGGTACTGCCGGGCCAGCTCCACCCCGTCCTTAACATGGCTGCCAATAATCAAGGCACTCAGGTTTGGAGAGAGCTTCTCGTGGGGATTGGCTCCAGAAAACTGGTTCTCAACAAAAAAATAGGGACGCTTTAACTTGCCGATATCATGATAATAGGCACCGACCCGGGTTAACAACGGATCGGCTCCGACCGCCTCCGCCGCCCCCTCGGCCAGGTTACCTACCATGATGCTATGATAATAGGTCCCGGGAGCCTCGGTCATCAGGCGACGCAACAGGGGATTATTAGGATTGGAGAGCTCCAGCAAGGTAATTGCCGTCGTTAAACCAAACCCACTTTCCAAAAATGGTAGCAGCCCGATAGCAACGATCGAAGAAAAAAGCCCGTTTCCAACACCGGCCAATAATCCATATCCTAAATCTTTCAAAAATCCGTAACCGGAATCCAAGTTTCCCTGGAACAAAAAAAATGCTATGATCACAATCATATTGGCGGCAGCTACGTAGAGCCCGGCCCGGGAGAGATCGGAACGCCGGCTCACCTGGGATAACCGGTAAATTGCGGCCAACCCTCCGACCAGGGTCATAGTGATAAGCACAAAATCGCCGCCGGTAATCAATCCTACTAACAGGGCCAGAATAATATTCATCAGTATCGCCAGCCGGGCACCGAGCATCACTGTAATCAAAATTACCCCCATCGCTACAGGGACAAGATACCCGGAAAAATAGTTGCCGGCAATAGCAAAAATAAGGGTAATTACTACTACCAATCCCAACAAGGCGATCAGGGGAGTACTATTGTAAACATTCTTAACAAATAGAGCGATATATATTCCTACCGCGGCAAAGATAGTTAACAGCAATAAAAACAGGGCAATAAATCCGGGGTAATCGACCCGGCTACCCAGGGCCAGGCCTAGGCTCTCCAACTGCTCCAGGTGTCTCTCGGTGACCATCTCCCCCTTACTGATTATAAGGGTACGGCTTAAGATTATAACTGGATCGATCTCATTTGCCGCCGCCTCCCGGTTGGTAGCGGTAGCCTCGGGGTTATAGATCATATTAGGCTTAATGAGCGGTTTCACCAGACTCTCCGAGACCCGTTTTAGCTCCGAGCCAAAGGGAAAGAGGGCAATCTCCTGGTTAACATAACGTTGAGCGGTCTCCAACCCGCTATCTTTAACCCCTTGGTTATAAATTTCAGCAAGCAGGCCCTTAAGGCGTCTCTGTAGATCCGTTAAGGTAGTCGAGTCAGCAGTTAGAAAGGTTTTCAGGGCGGCCACCGAAATATCATCGGCCAGTAGACCTTGAAGCCGGTCGGCTTTTTCCTCACCGGTAAGCTCCTCTTCCGCCTGTAACGCAAAGACGCCCTCGAAAAATAGGTTAACCCCGTCCTGCGCCTCGGTGAGCAACTCCGGATCGTAATCAAACACCTCCGGCACCGCCTCTTCCGCCGTTTTCCGAAGTCTTTCGGTAGCATAGGTATCGATAGAATCCCGGGGAGCATAGATCGTTTGAGGGCTGGGTTTACCTAGATCCAGATCTACCCGAGAGGGAATTATTGTCACCATTAAGATCAGGTAAACCACGATAAAAATCAGCACCGCTACAAGTGCTTTCCGGAACCGCTCCCCTATCTTGAATTCGAGCGGCCTGGCCATTAGCTCCCTAAGTTTTGAGATCTTGCTCATCGGTTTTTCCCCTAATCGTTTCATAGCTTTCATAGGCTTTAATAATATCCTGGACCAAGGGGTGCCGAACTACATCCATTTCGGTCAAATAAATCAAGGCGATCCCCTTAACTCCATTTAGAACCAGTGGTGCCTCCTCCAGGCCTGAATAGCGGTGGCGCGGCAGATCAATCTGGGTAACATCGCCGTTAATAACCGCTTTAGAACCAAAACCAAGGCGGGTTAAAAACATCTTCATCTGCTCGGTAGTAGTATTCTGGGCTTCGTCTAGGATTACAAAGGAATCGTCAAGGGTACGCCCCCGCATATAGGCCAGGGGCGCTATCTCAATTATACCTTTATCCCGGTACTTTTGAAAGGTATCCACCCCCAACAAATCATAGAGCCCATCGAAAATTGGGCGGAGGTATGGTTCCACCTTTTCCTGGAAATCCCCGGGGAGATAGCCCAGATGTTCACCCGCCTCCACCGCCGGACGGGTAAGGATTAACCGTTGCACCTGCCTATTTTTTAAAGCATGGATCGCCATGGCCAATGCCAGGTAGGTTTTTCCTGTCCCGGCCGGCCCGATACTGATTACAATATCGTTATCCCGGATCGCTTCCAGGTAACTTTTTTGACCGGTGGTTTTAGGTCGAATCTGTTTGCCCCGGGGAGTAACCAGCACCAGGCTGTTAAACAACCCTTTTATTTCCTCCGGGCGGCCTTCACCGACCAGCTTTAAGGCATATTCAAATTCGCTGCTAGAGATACGGTGCCCTTTCCGGAGAAACAACAGTAATTGCTGAAACAGTTCCCACACCGGGGTTACCTCCTCCCGGGGCCCCTCAAGGGTCAAGGTAAGCCCCTCGGGAATAACCCTCACGGCAAAGGCCTGCTCAATCAGCTGTATATGACGGTCAAATTTTCCCAGCAACTGTATTGATTCCGCCGCACTCTCCAGCAGTACCACCTTGCTAACCTGCGATTTACCCAATAAATTACCCCGATCCTTCCTTCCTTATTTACAAACCCATGTCCGGGCTGTTTTAGGCTCCCGCCCTGAAAACTACCTGGAACCGAGGAGGGCAATATTTTCCCTAGTTTCCACCACCGCCCGTACCCACCTCCGGCCATGTTCCATATATTCCTCGTAAGTGAGCCCCCTGGCGGGGACTCCCGACGGAACCTGGGCCCGGACCCGTCGGCCGGCTTCCTCACGAGACAGTAACAGGGCTTGTTCAAGAGAATATTCCTTTAACTTAGTTATTATCTCATAATATATGGTTTGTGTCACTTCGATAGGGAAGGAAAGATCCCTCCACTTCAGACCAAATCGTAAAACCTCCCGCCGTGAAATATCGTAAGGATCGCGACGCACTCCCCACAGGTAGAGATCCCCTTCGGCTCGGCTTAAGCCATACCTACTTTTAGTGTTCCCCGTCTCAATTTTAACCTGTTTCCTGAGCTCAACAGGTACCCGGGCCTCGTACCATACCCGGGCTTCGACCTCCCCCTTGGCCCGCACCAGCTCCGGCACCGGCGGTTCCTCTTCGGGAAAATAGGAATCATCATAGTCCCGAACACCCCGGATAAGTAGATCCCCCTGCGATACGGTATCCCCGGGCGCCACCACAGCCTGCCCCTCAATCACCAATACCCTTTCAACCAGACCGTCTTTAGCGGCAACCAGATCCGCCGAAGCTAAATCCGGCTCCGGTTCCAATCGGTGCTCGACAATCTCAATCTCCAACAACGTCCCCCGGATCCGACACCCCGCCCAAGAGATGGCGCTATGCATACGGGCAATATCCTGCTCGAGTTCCAACAGGTCTAACTGTTTTTTCCGGATCCCGGGACGGATCCCCAACTGTTCAATCAACCCGCGTATTTCCTCCTTGGCAATTGCCCGGTTACCGGTAATCTCAATAAACCAGATAAAGGAGGTTAAAATATAAAGGGACGCTAAAAAAAAGAGGCCCCCCAACACCAGGCCCCGGCGACGACGCAACTTAACCTTTATAAAGGGTAGCCCGGCTTTCTGAAGGATATGAAGCCGGCAGCGACTTTTTCTTACCAGGGGACGAATTTTTCTAAAGGAATATAACCCGATCGATAACTGGGCCCCCTGCGGTCGCTTCTGCAAATCCCAAAAACTAATCCCCCGGGTAAGGGCTAGGTTTATAAACCTTTCTACCCCTGGACCGGAAACCGTGACCACCAGGTAACCCCGGCAAAACCTCCACCACTTGATTAGAAACAACTAATTCCCCCCTAGAGCTCATAATCTAATCCTTCGATTATCCCCTTTACCATCAGCTCTTCGGCATACAGGTTTTTTATCTTAAGCTCTTTACCCCTAATTACCAGTTCCCCATTGCTGGCCCCCACCCGGATTACCTGGTCGCTGTATGCGATTACACCCCGGTGGTTCTCTACCAGCAGCTGAAGGTTCCCCACCAGGGTCAGGCGGGGAAGACCCAACACTATCTCCTTGGGGAGTTCAAACAGCTCGGTAAAGATGGCCTTGAACCGCCCGACTTTTTTCTTAAAGGTCAAAGCTAACACCTTCCTATAAACCCGGCACACCTGTTTCAAATTTATGCAAATTGAACGAAAGAGATGACGCAAAACGGAAGGGGGGAACCTAACTATATTAGCGGTGAAAGGTGCCAGATATAATAAAAACATACGGCGCCAGCAACCCTGTACATAAATACAACCCGGTACTCCGGGTTGTATTCTATACTCTTTACGCTTACTGGGGACGGTAGGCGGCTATACCTCCACAATCTCTCTCCAGCCTGACCAGGCCTGCCACCTTCCGCTCCCCTGGCACCTTCAGATAATTAACCGATTTTTACCTTGGCCCTTAATAGAAGCGGCGCCTCTTCTTCCGCGCGGCCTTAGCTTTTTTCTTCCGGCGAACACTTGGCTTCTCGTAATATTTCCTCCGGCGTACTTCAGAGAGTATCCCGGTACGGGCACATTGCTTCTTAAACCTTCTTAACGCTTTATCCAAGCTTTCATTTTTACCAACTTTGATCTCTGCCAAAAAACTACCCCCCTCTCCATACAGTCCAATATCCGAAAACAGCATCCCTTACCGACCTATGATTCTTCGGCAATAAGGGCTGTCATCGGCTTACCTCCCAGGAGGTGTAGGTGCAAATGGTATACTTCCTGCCCGGCATCCGGCCCACAATTAAAAACAACTCTGAATCCCGAGTGGTCAATATTAAAAGCCCGAGCCAGATCGGCGGCTACCAGGTGAAGACGGCCTACCAACTCCGCATCACTCTCATTTAAATCCAGTAGGGTGGGAATATGCTTCCGGGGTATAATCAGTAAATGGACCGGGGCAACAGGGGAAATATCTTTAAAGGCCAGGATATCATCATCCTCATAAACTATCTCGGCACTAACTTCCCCATCGGCAATTTTACAAAACACACAATCACCAGGCATACCGCAACCCTCCAGTCCATTGTAAAAACCTTGTCCATTATATCATAGCTGCCACCCCTTGAGAAGGAACTGCGGGTTTTCCGCGGGGCGCAGTAGGGGACAGTACCGCTCCGGACAAAAATTTGCCACCTCCCCCGCCTTGCACCAGGGAACCGGATCAAGCTATAATTGACTTGCTACAGATAATTACTAGGTAAATAGGCAAACAACCCGGGGAGGCTTACAGTTGGCAGAAGGTATTGAACTCCAGGAGGCCCTTAGTCGCACGGATTTAGTGCTAATCGATGTGCGCTCCCCGGAGGAATATACCCGGGAATCGATACCGGGAGCAATTAATATCCCCCTATTTTCCGATGACCAGCGCCACCGGTTGGGCTCTATTTACAAGGTTGAAGGAGAACCGGCGGCCCGGCGAGCCGGCTTTAATTACCTTTGTCCCCGGTTGCCGGAAATAGTGGACCATATATGTAAAACGGCCGGCACTAGAATCCCCCTTTTGTACTGCTGGCGGGGCGGTCTGCGTAGCTTAAGCCTCCTCCGAATACTCAATATACTTAAAATCCCCGCCCTGCGCCTTAAAGGTGGCTACCGGGCTTACCGGCGGTATGTTCACCGCGAGCTCGGTTCCTATCAATTTAAACCGGAGGCAGTAATCCTAAACGGCCTGACCGGGGCAGGAAAGACCGCGATTATTAAACAGTTGATAGTGCGGGGTTACCCGGCCATCGACCTGGAAGGGTTGGCTCGCCACCGGGGGTCGGTCTTCGGTAATATCGGACTCGATGATGAAGAAAGATCCCAAAAAGATTTTGAATCATTGCTACTACTGGAGCTTAATAAATTCCAGGAGGCCCCCTATATTGTCCTGGAGGGAGAAGGCTCCCGGATTGGTCCCCTCCACCTCCCCCAATTCCTGATCCAGGCCATAAGGGACGGGGTCCATGTACAGGTTATCGCCCCCCTAGAACTACGGGTCCAACGGATCTACCGAGAATATCTCTCTCCCGGTTTGACCGCAGACAATAGGGACCGGATCCTCGAAGGACTGCTTGCATTAGAACACCGGCTGGGCAAGGTCAAAACAGGACACCTGCTCACCCTACTAAAAGAAGGCAAATATCTACCGGTAGTAAAAGAGATCTGCGCCGATTACTACGACCGGTTATATAAAGATGCTAAGCCAAGGGGACGGGAATTTGCCGCCGTTTTAGAGGCAAACCAAGTTGACGAAGCCACCGAACAGTTGATAGGGTTTCTTAACCGCCGCTATCACAAACTTGCTTTAACCCAAAAGGAGGATGTTCTATGAACCCGTATGATTTAGCGCACCGGCTTTCCAAGGCCTTAAAGGATTCGCCCCAGTTTGCCAACATTAGGAGGGCCCAAGAAAAGATCAAAGGCGACCCGGGGGCCCGGGAGATGCTAATGGATTTCAGGAACAAGCAGCTCCAACTTCAACGACAAATAATAGCCGGCCAGGAGGTTACCAAGGAACAGGAAAAGGAACTGGAGAAACTTCACTCGATTATAAACATGAACCTCCACGTTAAGGAATTCATCGAAGCCGAATACCGGCTGGGCACACTCATGAAAGATATGGAAAAAATTATCACCGATAGCGTAAGGGGGCTGATCGACCCGGAGCTATTCGGCCCACCCCCGGTCGATTTTGCGGAAGAGACAGGAAAAATAATAAAAGAGGAAGAAAAAAGGGAAAAAGAAAAAAAATAGACCGGTTGTCAACAATCCCGTCTCCACGTCGAAATGGAGTGATTTGGTGACCTCTATCTTAATCGTTGAAGACGATAAAACCATCGCCATGGGCATCGAGTATGCCTTAAACCGGGAGGGATTTGCTACCCGGATCAGTTACGATATGGAAAGTGCCCAGGAGGCCCTCCATAACGAAAACTTTTCACTGGTTATCTTAGACGTCTCTCTCCCCGATGGCAACGGCTTTGAACTATGCCGCCGGATCAAAGCGGAAGGAGATCTACCGGTCATCTTCCTTACCGTCTACGATGATGAAATCAATACAGTCATGGGGCTCGACCTGGGGGCTGATGACTATATTACCAAACCATTCCGGGTTAGAGAACTAATTTCACGGATTAATAGCGTGCTGCGCCGGTACGATAAGCCAGGCCATCGGGCTGAAATTATAATCGGTGAACTGCGTATTAATCCCACCGAAGCAAAGGTTTACAAGGATAACCTGCCCATATACCTAACCGCCCTAGAGTACCGGCTGCTACTGACCTTTGCCTACAATAAGGGCCGGATTTTAACCCGACGGCAGATCCTGGAAAACATCTGGGATGTAGCCGGCGATTTTGTCAACGATAATACCTTAACAGTCTATGTTAAACGGCTGCGCAAAAAAATCGAGGACAACCCCCGCCAACCGCAAATTATCAAAACCGTCCGCGGTTTGGGCTACAAGGCGGGTGATTAGGATAAAATTTTCCAGAAACCCGGAGGCTAACCGCCTCTCTATTTCGCTGCTTATCTTATTTACCGGGTTCGTGACAGCTGCCCTCCTGATCAGTCTTGCCGGCCGCCCCTATTTAAAACAGATCCTGGTAAACAACAATGCCGCCCTTATCGGTGCAGTAATAGAAAAATATCCGCAGGCGGAGGAAAATATTGTCAAAGCGATCAAAATGGCTGATGAAGATAAGGCTGCAAAGGGGAGAACCATCCTTTCCAAGTACGGTATCCATGGCAACGAAGCCTTGGAAGATATCCCGTCCCTCCAAAGATATTTTTACCTCAATCTAACCGCATATCTAGCCCTGCCGGCGATTTTTTGCACGTTGCTGGCCTGGCTACTTTTGCGATTTATAAAGGTTCATTATGGGCAAATCCAGGAACTGACCCACTACGCCGGCCGGATCAGTGCCGGGGATTACCACCTGGACCTTCGAGACAATAAAGAGGGCGCTATAAGCATTTTAAAAAATGAAATCTACAAAATTACAACTACTTTAAGAGAACAGGCGGCCGCCCTGGAGAGCGACAAGCTCATGCTGGCCGACTCCATGGCCGACATCTCCCACCAGTTAAAGACCCCCCTCACCTCCCTGCTGGTTTTAAATGATCTACTTGCCGACAACCCTGCTGAACCGGACCGGGCAAAATTTCTCGACCGGATGCGGTCCCAGCTGAACCGCATTGAATGGCTAGTCACCTCACTACTAAAGCTTTCTAAACTGGATGCGGGAGCCGTAGTAATGAAACAAGAGAGGGTCCCGGTCCCCGCCCTGGTGGAAAAAACCCTAGAATCGCTGGGCATACCGATTGAAATCAAGGAGCTCCAGGTTCATATCGAGGGAGATGCCCACATTGAATTCAAGGGCGATCTAGACTGGAGCAACGAGGCACTTATAAACATCCTAAAAAACTGTGTTGAGCATACCCCCAAGGGAGGCCGCCTGGGGATTTGCTACAACGAAAACCCCCTTTACACGAAAATCCGGATCTCTGATAATGGAATCGGCATTGCGCCGGAAGATCTCCCCCATATCTTCAACCGCTTTTACAAGGGAAAAAATGCCGTCCCCGACCAGGTCGGCATCGGCCTGGCCATGGCACGGGCAATTGTAGAAAAACAGGGGGGAGACCTCACCGTGAAAAGCAGGCCCGGGCAGGGTAGCGAATTTATCATTAAATTCTATAAGCAAGCATAAGGCGGGGGGACGTTTCCATTGTCCGATTTTTCTCAACGAAGAGATGCCCTGTCTTTCTTTTAAGTGTGACTAAATTGTCACCGCAATAGTCACCAGCCAGTCACTTTGGGCAGATACAATCAATGTACCAAATAAAAGGAGCAATCTGTTATGGAAATATTAAGGGTGGAAAACCTGTCCAAAATCTATGGAAGCGGTGCTACCAAGGTAAAAGCGGTTGAAGATGTCTCTTTTAGCGTGAACCGGGGAGAATTTGTGGCGGTGGTCGGGGCTTCCGGTTCGGGGAAATCAACCCTGCTTCATATGATTGGCGGCGTGGACCGGCCCACCTCCGGCCGGGTATTAATCGAGGGGACCGATATCTACAACCTAAATGAGACAAAGCTAGCCATATTCCGCCGGCGGCAGGTGGGACTAATCTACCAGTTTTACAATCTTCTACCAATCCTGAACGTAGAAGAGAACATCACTTTGCCCCTGCTGCTCGATCAAAAAAAGGTGGAGAAAGATTTCTTAAATGAACTTTTAGCTACTCTCAACATGACCGGGCGCATTAACCATCTACCTAATGAGCTTTCCGGCGGTGAGCAGCAGCGGGTATCGATCGGGCGGGCCCTTATCAACCGCCCGGCCCTGGTACTGGCCGACGAGCCGACCGGTAACTTAGACAGCAAAAATTCGGAGGAGATCGTGGATTTGCTGAAACTGTCGAACCGGCGCTATCACCAGACCCTGATCATGATCACCCACGCCCATGAGATCGCCCTGCAGGCCGACCGGATCATTACCTTGGCTGACGGGCAGATCATTAAAGACGAGGTGATCTAGTCGTGAACATTTTAAACCAACTTACCTGGAGTAGCCTGAAATTAAATCGCAAGCGGACCATCGTCACCATTATCGGCATCCTGCTCTCGGCGGCGATGATCTGCGCCACCGTCTCCATCACAACCAGTTTCCAGGATCTTTTTATCGAAAGGGCAAAGGAGACCGATGGTAATTTTCATGCTACCTTTTACGAGGTGGAGCAAGAAAAAAGCAAATATCTCACTGCAAATACTTATACTGAAACCGCCATGTTCAGCCGTGATTTAGGCTTTGCCCGTTTTGAACTATCTACTGTCGACCATCGACCATATTTTTTCATCAAGGAATACGACAGTACCGCCATGGGGCATATGCCGATCAAGCTCACGGCCGGCCGCTACCCGGAAAAAAGCGGTGAAATTCTCCTTTCCGAGGAGATTCTCGATTACGGCGGAGAGGAATACCAGGTCGGCCAGACGATTGCCCTGGATTTGGGCGAACGGTCGGGTCCTCAAGGGGAACCTCTGCCCGAATCTACTCCCTGGTCTGAAGAGGAGCAATTTTTTTCAACCGAAACCCAGGTTTACACCATAACCGGGCTGATCGCCCGGCCCCACTTTGAAAACTTCAGCAGCATCCCCGGGTTTACCGCAGTAACCTACCTGGACACGAACACCCTGGGGGCTACGGAAAAAGTGAACGTTTCTATCCTGGGAAAAAAACCACGGCAAATTTACGACCGGGTGCCAGAGATGGCAGCCGGCGCCGGAGACCCGGATTATGCCTACAACAATGAACTTTTGAGATACTTGGGCCTTTCGGAAAACGACCGGGCCATGGCCATGATCCATTCGGTGGCCGCAATTGTAATTTTGCTGATTGCCGTCGGCTCGGTAACAGTAATCTACAACGCCTTCGCCATCTCGGTTAGCGAGAGGAAGAAACAGTTCGGCCTCCTGGCCAGCAGCGGGGCCACCCCCGGCCAGATCCGGCGCACTGTATTTTTTGAAGGAGCAATCCTGGGATTAATCGGCATCCCGTTGGGCCTTCTTGCCGGCTTTGGCGGCATCGGGCTCACCCTTTCCGTAGTCAATCGCCTGATGAGCGGTTCTATGTTCAACGAAGAGATGGCGCTGCGCCTGGTGATCTCTCCTTACATAATCCCAATTACAGTAGCCGTGGTAGCCTTGATTATTTTTATCTCCGCCTATATCCCGGCCAAGAGGGCGGCCGCCATCTCACCGATCGAGGCCATCCGACTCAGCGAAGATATCCGGATCCGGGGGAAAAATGTTAAAACCTCCCGGCTGACCCGCTGGTTATTCGGGGTGGAGGGCGAGCTGGCCATGAAGAACCTGAAGCGGAACCGCCGCCGCTACCGGACCACCGTCTTTTCCCTTTTCATCAGTATCGTGCTCTTTGTCTCCTTCTCCAGCTTTATCAACTTTGCCCTGTTAGGGGGCGGCCTATATTACCAGGAGGCCCCCTTCGACTTTAGCATCATGGCCCATGGGGTCCCCCCGGAAGAACATAAAAAAATGTACGAGCAAATTTCTGCCCTGGAGGAAGTAGAACGGTGCACCATGTACCGGGAGATAGTTACTACTTCCTGGCTGGAGGAAGCAAAATATAGTCCGATCCTTTTAAAAAATTTCACTGAAGAGAGTAACGTTTCTAAAGACGGGGCCGGGAACTACGAATGCTACCTCCATTTGGTGGCGCTGGGCGAAAAGGAGTTTAAATTTTACACCAGTGAAAATGGGATTGACGCGGCTGATTTCCAGGATACCACGAACTTTAAGGGGATCTTAGCAAATAAAAGTGTCTCCCCGGAAGTTATGGCCGAATTTAAACCGCTTAAAATAAAAGCGGGAGAAAAATTAACGCTGGAGGGACTGGCAGCAGGTCGGGAGGAGAGGGATATTCCCAAATTTATCATGGAGGTGGGGGCCGTAACCGAAAACCTGCCTTTAGGATATTCCTCCACCGGCATCTGGTCCGCAGACATCATTGTTTCCGATGAAGTTTTTGAGACCGTCCGGTCGATGATCCATAATGAGGATGATTACCCTTACACCTCCCTAGAATTTTATCTCATTACCTCCGGCGGTGCCGGCCTGGAAGAACAACTAAACACTATTTGCAAAAGTTATACTGACGAACGGATCTATGTTCTCGATGTGGCGGCGGCCCAGCAAGAGATGAGGCGCACCACCCTGGCCATCTCCATTTTTCTCTATGGTTTCATTATCCTGATCACCTTGATCGGTGTCACCAATATCTTTAACACGATCAGTACCAACGTGGCCCTGCGCCGCCGGGAATTTGCCATGCTAAAATCGGTGGGCCTAACCCCAAAGGGTTTTAATAAAATTATCAATTACGAAAGTATCTTCTACGGCTTAAAAGCCCTTCTCTACGGGCTGCCAGTGAGCATTTTGATTAGCCTAGGGATGTATAACAGTTTCGGGAACTTCTTCCACTTTACATTCTTTCTTCCTTGGAAAGAGATCCTGATCTGTGTAGCCGGCGTTTTTGTTATCGTTTTTATAACCATGCTTCATGCCAGCAGCCGGATGAAACGTGAAAATATTATCGAGGCATTGAAAGAGGAGACCCTGTAAGAGTGGGAGCTTTATTCAGTACCGGGCTCCCACTCCCCGTTCTCCTCCTCCTCTTCCGTTTCCGGGCTAGCGACCACCGGCAGGGCTATTTCGGACAACACCTGGTCTCCGGTATCTACAAACTGCCATACCGAATGGGCCCCTACCTTCTCTTTATCTACTGTCACCAGATGGTAAGCCTGGGGCTGGAGGGATACTTGGACCCGAAGTTGGGCCGGACCCTCCTCCTGCGGGAATATCCCTATATTCCTGATCTCCCCATGGAGAGAGCTGACTAGCAGCTCATAGTCAGCATTGAACGGATAATCAGGAAATGCCGGGTATTCCTCCCGCAAATTCTGCCACTCCTCCTGGCTATCGATCACCTGGAAAGAAGTTTCCGGTACCATCTCCCCCCTCCCGGCAGTAACAAAGGTTAGAATATTTTCCAGCTCTTCTACGGGGGTAGTTACCGCTCGATCGGCCTTAAAAAAATTATCATATACTGATAGGCTAACTAGTAGAACCAACAGAAACAGCAGAGGCAGAAGCCTGCGACTCTCAATAACAAAAAAGCGATGCATCCAGGTTCTCCCCTTCCCGGGACATAGTTATATGTTATTCTTATGCCCGGAGGCACTGTTTATGTCTGGGAGGCCAATCATCTAGCCCTCTTTTACCGAAAAGGGAGGATCGGGGATGGGAACCTAAGACACGGGGACGTTTCCATTGTCCGTAAAACGCAGGGATAATTCCTATGACGGGTTGCGGTGGGAATCATCTCAGGCAGTAAAAATGTCCCCGTGCCTGGTTAAATTTGTAGTTGTAGACCGGGGACCCCGGTAAGAGTGGAGCCCTCTTCTTTTTCCAGGAGGACCGGGATTAATTTTCCCTGCCAGCAGGAACTTTTCCCGGGAAGGGTTGTTTTTACCCGGATATAGTGGGGGGTAAAACCCTCTCCCCAGGCGGAACTCACCTTTTCAATCAAAACTTCTTCAGTAGAGCCAATAAAACTTAAACGATAAGCCTTCGCCATTTCATTCCCCAAGGCAATCATTTCACTACTACGATAATCCTTAACCTTTGCGGGAACCTGTCCTGAAAAGTTGATAGCCCGGGTTCCAGGACGAGGCGAATATTTGAAAACGTGCAGGCGGCTAAAATTTACCTGCTGGACAAACTCTAAGCTACGCCGGTGATGTTGGTCAGTTTCACCGGGAAAGCCGACCATAATATCGGTACTTATTGCCAGGTCAGGTTTAAGTTGCCTGAGCCAGTTTACTAGGTACTTATATTCCGACAGGGTGTAGCGGCGATTCATCCGTTCTAGTATCTCCTCATCACCGCTTTGAAGTGGGATATGAAAATGCGGACATACCTGGCTGGATCCCAGGACCTGCTCCACCAGTTCACCGGTTATATCGGTAGGCTCCAGCGAACTGATGCGGATCCGATCTAACCCGGGGATTTCCTCCAGCTTGGCCAGCAATCCGGCCAAGGTTATCTCACCAGCCCCCAGGTCGACACCGTACAGACCCAGGTGAATACCGGTTAACACTATTTCCCGGTATCCGGAGCGGACCATCCAACCAGCCCGGGCTATCGCCTCCTCCGGGGGTAGGCTACGTAAAGGGCCTCTCGTCCGGGGGATCACACAATAAGAACATCCTGCGGTACAACCCTCCTGTATTTTAAGAAATCCCCTGGTACGCCCCCGCTGGCGAAAGGGAGGCAACATTTCAAAGGAGGCCTTTTTCGGGAAGGGCACGACTAAATTTTGGGGCCGCTGCCGGGCCAACCCCTTCACCAACCCCGGTAGCTCCTCCCGGCCATGGGTCCCAATTATTAAATCTACCCCGGTAATTTTTTTAATCTCTTCGGGGAAACCCTGGGCATAACAACCGGTTACTACAATTATCCCCTGCGGATTTTTTCGATGGGCCCGGCGGATCATTTTTCTGGATTTATGGGCACTAGGGCCGGTTACAGTGCAGGTATTTATCACCGATACTTCGGCCGGTTCTAAAAAGGAAACTATCTGATACCCGGCCCGTTCAAACTGGACCTTCATCGCCTCGGTCTCTGCAAAGTTCACCTTGCAACCTAAGGTATAGAAACCCACTCTTTTCATGGCCGGTCCCCCCCCCCTAAATCCCCCCAAGCCGCCTGCACCAACGCCAGCGTGACTGCCGATGCGGTTTCTGTTCGCAATATACGGGGTCCCAAATGAACGCTCCGGGCACCCGTGACGGATAAGGCATTTATCTCCGATTCGTCAAATCCTCCCTCGGGGCCGATAAATAGGGAGAGAAAACCACCGGGAAAAGGAAAGGGCTGTCGGAGCAGTTCCCCCAACCCCAATTTTTTCTCCCCTTCCCAGGGTACCAGTGTTAACCCGGCTCGGGGGGCCGGCAGCGTAGCCAAGGCTTGCAAAAAATCAACCGGAGGCTTCACCTCCGGGATCCGGCTTCGGCGGCATTGGGCAGACGCGGCACGGGCAATGGTTCGCCATCGAATTACACGTCGCCGTCCTTTATCACCATCCCAGCGGGGAACGCTGCGTTCGGTTATCACCGGGATTATCCGAGAAACACCTAGCTCCACCGCCTGCCGTACAACCAGATCCATCTTCTCATTTTTGGCCAGTGATTGTAGCAAGGTTATGAAAAGGGGCGGATCGTCCAGGACTACCGGCTGTTCCAGGCGTACCTGGATTAAGCCGGGACCGGCGGCGATAACCACCCCACTATAAACCGTTCCCTCCCCGTCACCGATATCTAGCCAGTCCCCCTTCCGCCGGCGGAGCACCCGGTAAGCATGCTTAACATCCCCGGGGCAAAGCTCTACGATCCGCCCGGCCGCCAAGGGAACACCCTCTATAAAAAAATAGGACACTCCTAATCACTCCACTCCAACACCAACCGACCCCTGGGACTGAGACAAAATGTACGCCCCCCTAACTCATGGGCCTGGTCGGGTCTTAGCTGCCCCCCAAGGCATCTTTCATGCGGCCAATAAACCCTTTTTCTTCTAGACCGGCCTTTTCCCCGCCCAGTCGGGCCAGCTCTGCCAAAAGTTCCTTTTGCCGTTTACCAAGCCGTTTCGGGACAACCACCCTAACCCGGACCCGTTGATCCCCCCGTCCAGTCCCCCTTAAACGGGGCATTCCCTTACCCCGCAGCCGGAGGGTAGTCCCCGGCTGGGTCCCGGCGGGGATACGCAACTCTACTGGCCCCTCCAGGGTAGGTACTTCTATTTCTACACCCAAAGCCGCCTGGATCATCGATATGGGGAGCTCATAGCCTATATGATCACCCTCTCGGCGAAATACCCGGTGGGATTTAACCGTAATAAACACGTAGAGATCACCGGGCGGTCCTCCCCGAAGCCCGGCATCGCCACCCCCGGAAACCCTCAACCGGGAGTTGCTATCCACCCCCGGGGGGATCTGGATCTCTATTTTGCGCTCTCTGACTACCCGCCCTTGCCCTCGGCAGGTAGGACAGGGCTCTCTAATTATTTTACCTTCACCCCGGCAGGTACTACAGGTCTGCCGGGAAATAAAACTTCCAAAGGGGGTACTGCGAGTAAATTGCTGTTGCCCGCTACCCCTACAGGTAGGACAGGTCTCCGGCTCGGTTCCCGGACGGCTACCGCTACCCTCGCATTCAGAACAGGTCTCGGTCCTGGAGACAGTTATCTCTCGGGCCCCTCCCCGAAAGGCCTCCTCCAGGGTAATATTTAAATTATAGCGCAAATCCCTACCCTGTTCCGGCCCCGGCGAGCGACGACGGGCAAATCCACCACCAAAAAAATTTTCAAATATATCTTCCATCCCCAGGCCGGAAAAATCAAATCCAAATCCGTCCTGCCCACCCCCAAATCCAGCCCCCATCGGGCCTTCATGACCAAAACGATTATAGCTTTCCCTTTTTTGGGGGTCGCTTAGTACATCGTAAGCCTCTTTTACTTCTTTGAATTTTTGTTCAGCTTGCTTATCGTTAGGGTTAAAATCCGGGTGGTACCGGCGGGCTAACCGGCGGTAAGCCTTCTTAATCTCTTCTGTTGTCGCATCACGGTTAACCCCCAGCACCTCGTAAAAATCCCGTTTGGGCATTACTGCTCATCCTTTTTCTTCAAATTAAGCGCCCTAATCGTCGTTATCTTCCTTAATATCGTAATCGGCATCGACGATATCCTCGTCATCCTTAACAGTTTCGGTCGGCTCTTCTCCGGGCGCACTGCCCCCTTCATCCCCGGCCTGTTGCTGTTGTTGCTTAACCTGTTCGTAAAGCTTGGCTGAAAGCTCGTGGATAAAACCGTTTAGTTTTTCCGAAGCCTGCTTGATCTGATCAAGATCATCGCCGGCGACCGCCGAACGCAGCTCGGTCACGGCCTGCCGGATTTGATTGGCCTTTTCCTCCTCCACCTTGTCACCTAAATCTTTGAGTGATTTTTCCGCACTATAGGCCAGGGAGTCGGCCTCATTTCTTGCCTCCGCCAGCTCTTTTTGTCTACGGTCTTCCTCGGCAAATTGTTCGGATTCCTTAACCATCTCATCGATCTGCTCTTTACTTAGACCGCTGGAGGCAGTAATGGTAATATGTTGTTCTTTACCGGTACCCAAATCCTTGGCCGATACATTAACTATCCCGTTGGCATCCAGGTCGAAGCTTACCTCGATCTGGGGAATTCCCCGCGGCGCCGGCGGAATCCCATCCAGCATGAACCGCCCCAGGGTTTTATTGTTTGCCGCCATGGGGCGCTCCCCCTGCAGCACGTGAATCTCCACGCTGGACTGATTATCGGCGGCGGTACTAAAGATCTGCTTTTTTTCGGTAGGGATAGTAGTGTTACGATCAATGATCTTGGTGAATACTCCCCCCAGGGTCTCAATCCCTAAAGAGAGAGGGGTAACATCCAGTAATAGAACATCTTTTACCTCCCCGCTGAGAACCCCGGCCTGGTAAGCCGCCCCCAGGCAGACCACCTCATCCGGGTTTACCCCCTTGTGCGGCTCTTTGCCCAGCAACCTGCGGATCGCCTCCTGCACCGCCGGAATCCGGGTAGACCCCCCCACCAGGACAATGCGATCCACCTGTTCCACCTTTAGGCCTGCATCATCTAAAGCCCGGCGGGTGGGATCCATGGTTTTTTCAACTAGGTCGGCGGTCAACTCCTCGAATTTAGCCCTGGTTACAGTCATCTCTAAATGTTGAGGTCCCTCCTGGGTGGCGGTGATAAAGGGCAGGTTAATCGTGGACGAGGTTACCGATGAGAGCTCTACCTTAGCTTTCTCCGCTGCCTCTTTAAGCCGTTGCAAGGCCATCCGATCGGAACGTAGATCGATCCCGGTATTTTTTTTGAAATCATCAGCAATGTAATCGATCAGGCGCTGATCAAAATCGTCGCCCCCCAGCCGGTTGTTACCGCTAGTAGCCTTAACCTCCACCACCCCGTCCCCCAGCTCCAAGACGGAAACATCAAAGGTACCACCGCCTAAATCATATACGAGCACCGTGTGGTCACCGCTCTTATCTAGGCCGTAGGCCAGGGCAGCCGCCGTCGGTTCATTAATAATTCGTAGCACCTCTAGCCCGGCAATCTGCCCCGCATCCTTGGTAGCCTGGCGCTGGCTGTCGGTAAAATACGCCGGGACAGTAATTACCGCCTGGTTGATCTTTTCCCCCAGGTAACTCTCGGCATCGGTTTTAAGTTTTTGGAGAACCATCGCCGCAATCTCTTGGGGAGTGTAATCTTTATCATCAATATTAATTTTAAAATTTGTACCCATCTCTCGTTTAATAGAATGAATGGTCCGCTCCGGATTCGTAATGGCCTGGCGCTTGGCCACCTGGCCCACCAGGCGCTGCCCCTCCTTGGTAAACGCTACTACCGATGGGGTAATCCGGCTTCCTTCGGCGTTGGCAATAATTTCCGGCTCGCTGCCCATCATCACCGCTACCGCCGAATTTGTAGTCCCCAAATCAATTCCTATTACCCTGCCCATTGATTTACCTCCTTTAAATCTGCGGTCTCCCGTTATTTATATACTTTAACCATAGAAGGCCTTAAAATCCGATCCTTAAAAGTATACCCCTTGCTAATCTCCTCTGCGACCACGCCCGCTACACCCTCCCCCGTTTTCTCCCGGCTCTCCCCCTCCGGGCCCGAAACCTCTGTCCCCGGGCCTCCCGCTCCCCCTTCACCCCCACCCGCCCCTCGCTTGCTTTCAACCTGGGCGACGGCATGATGAAAATTTGGATCAAAAAGAGAGCCCTCTGCCTCTATTTTCGTTACTCCTTCCTGGTAGAGCAGCTCCAATAACTGCTTATAAATCATCTTTAATCCCTGGAGATGGGAGGGGGGATTCTTATCTTGGTAGGCCGATTGGAGCGCCCGCTCCAGATCATCGATTACCGGCAACAATTTCTTAAAAAAATCAAAGAGGGCATATTCCCTATCATTTATCTGTTGCTGCCGGCTAATTCGCCGGAAGTTATCAAAATTTGCTCTCTCCCGTTGAAGCTGTTCAACCAGTTCCCGTCTTTCTTGCTCCCACCCCACAGCCCCTTCCTCCGAAACTGGGCCCGCTTTTTCGGCAGCACCCGGTTCCTCACCGGGGGAAGGTTCACCGGCCCGACTATTATCCATTTTTTTTTCTTCCATCCCTTTACCGAACTGCTTAAACTGTTGATCCTGTTCGGCCACGGTCTCACCTACTTATCAGTTTTCTAATATATTCCCATCCTGCTACCTATTGGGGGTACTTAAAATAAGGTTCAAGTAGTCCACCAGGTAATTAATTATACCGATTACCCGGCAATATTCCATCCGGGTCGGTCCAAGAATACCCATGGTTCCCAACATTTTATCCTGGATACTATAGGTAGCAGTAACCAGGGTACATTCATGAATATCTTGAAGCTTATTCTCCCGGCCAATATTAACCACTACCTGTTCCGCATCGGAACTATTCTCCAATAGACGGCTCAAAAGTGCCTCCTGCTCAAATAAAGAAAAAAGACTGCGCACCTTTTCCACATCCTTAAATTCAGGCTGGTTCAAAATATTGGTAGTTCCCCCCAGGTAGACCCGGACCTGTTCCTCTTCCTTTAAGCTTTCTTCCAACAATAAAAAGGCCTGTTCCAAAATTTCCAACCGCCGGAACAGATCCCGCTTAAGCTCATTGATCAGGGATGTGGTAACCTGGTCAATAGTTAGACCATAGAGCTTATGATTAAGATAATTTACCACCTGGTGTAACTCGCTGGGAGTCAAGCTATAGGGCAGATCGATTATCTTATTTTTTATAAACCCGGTATCGGTAATTAATACTACCAGCCCCTGTTTTTCACTCAAGGGCAAGATGCGCATCTGCTTGAAGGCAGCCTTTTGAAACTGGGGCCCCATTATTAAGGCAGTATAATTGGTCGATAGCGATAACACCCGGGCGGCATTAAGAATTATTTTTTCGATCTCGCGTATCTTTTCCGCATTAAGCAAATTCTTGATCGCCTTTTTTTCTTCGGAGGTTAGTTGTACCCCCTCCATCAAGTGATCTACGTAGTAACGATAACCCTTATCCGAGGGGATTCTTCCCGCGGAGGTATGCGGCTGTTCTAGGTAGCCCATCTCTTCCAGGTCGGCCATCTCATTGCGGATGGTGGCAGAACTTAACCCGATCCGGTAACCGCGGGCTACTGTTCGGGAACCTACCGGTTCCGCACTCTGGGTATAGTTAACGATCACCGCTTTTAAAATTTTCTTTTTCCGTTCACTTAAGCTGCCCATTTTATCCTCAAAACTATTTTCTGTTTAGCACTCGATTAGCTTGAGTGCTAATATCAATTTAAAAAATACCACCCCCCGTCGCTTTTGTCAAGACTAGGCCGGAAAAAAACTGTCTTAAAATAAAAATAAGCCTGTCCCACTTTTCTATAAGCTGGTAATACATAGCCGGAAAATTAATTACCACTCCCTTTCCTGCAAAAATAATAGTGCATTCGCCCCCGCTACCCCGCTCCCAGGCCAGAGCCCGGGAGGGCTGCCCCCAATTAACCATCTCCCCGATCCCTTTCTCCACCGCTTGCAGGCCCCCGTAGACCACGAATAGGATTAATACCAGGGCGGCCACTACTATCCGCCTCGACACAGCCATCCCTCCCCCCGGGATCTTATGGTTTCGCCTATATTATAAGAATGACCCGATCCTAGACTTCTATTCCTCCATTTCAAAGATTGCCAGGTAAGCCCTGGCCACCGCCTCGGCCAGGTAAGGTACCGCCCCTAATGCTTCTTCCATGCTATTTTCATGCCCGCCTATCTCTACCAGCGTAGAGTAGGGGTGTAGATCCTGGTTATACACAAATTCCTGCTGGCGCACCCCCCGGGATAACCCGGGGATTAAAGACTCCAGCTCCTGCTGTAGATGCAGCGTAAATTCCAGGTTCCTCTCGTATTCCTTATGCCCTGAGCCGATAACAAATAAAATCTTACCCACGGTTTCCCCCCCCAGCTCGGCGGTGGTAGAGGCCCGGGCTACCCCGTCCCGATGAATATCGAGCACCAGGCTAACCTGTCCCTGCTCCTTTAACAGGCTTTCAATAGCGGGCCTGGCTTTCTCATAAGCGTAACGGCGGGGCAAATCATAAACCTGCCGGTGGTGGATAACCGTAAAACCATATTGTTCCTCCAATATCCCGGCCAGCCGGCCTCCCAGGTGGCAAACTGTTAGATCCATATTCTCGGTATAGAGCACCCGGGAGGAGGGCAAGAAAGATTCAGTAATATGGGTGTGGTAAATTAAAATTACCGGCTTCTCTCCCCCCCGGCGGGTATTTTCCCAGTTTAAGGCCGGTGGTAAAGAAAGGTAGTGGGATTCATTTTCCTGTTGTTTCCCGGAAAACGAGGAGGGGGGAGGGGGAGAAAGAACAGGCAAGGAAACCAAGGAACCGGCCCCCAGCTCAAAATTTAAAACGGTGCATAGATCACGGGGATCGGTACCGGTTAAATAATAAAACAGATCGAAAACAGCTCGGGAAACCATCTCTTTTTTTAATACCGGTGGGCTATTTAGTCCCAGGCCCGGCACCGCCTCCCCCAGTGCTCTCTGCATGATCGCTACCCGGCGGCTACCGGGGTGCGGCTGAACAGGTTCTGCCGCCCCACAATCGGCGGTCGATAACCATTTCCAGCCGCTAAAAAAGAGTAAGAGGATCAAGAAGACCAACCTCGGCAAGTTTGCCGGTAATATCCGACCCTTTCTTTTAAAGCGCCGGGATCTTGGTTTGTACCAGGAAATCCTTCCGCTCAAATTCAATCTCCGGGAGCATAGTAATAAATATTTATATCTATGCCCACCGGTTGGTATTTATGATTAGCCGCGAATACAAGCCTACCCTGGCCCAATTACCGAACACCAGCCCAAGTATGGTATAATTTATGGGAGTTTGCAAATATTTCCCCTGGTTGGCCTAAAACGAAAAAAAGGATCTGGATCTGTCTATGAATGCCCGGTCCCATGATCGACCCCTATTTACCGTAAATTTTTTCTTACTATTCGCCCTCGTCTATCTTTCTTACTTTTCAACGGATTTTCTTGTCCCGGTACTACCCCTTTACACGGTAGAACTAGGGGGAAGCGAATTTTGCGTTGGACTGTTGGCGGGTCTCTTCTATACCTGCTCCATCATCTTCCGGCCGCTATTAGGGAAAAAAGCTGGTCAAACCGGGTTGCGTCCGCTACTTATCTTCGGTTCGGGACTATATTGTATCGCCGGCCTGGGTCTAATTTTTTTCCCTACCCTCCCCTCCCTTTACCTGTTTCGCTCCGCCCAGGGAATCGGCTGGGGGAGTTTTTTATTGGCTTTTAACACCCTGGCCATAAATATCGCCCCCCCTACCCGGAAGGGGGAATCGGTGGGGATACTGGGAATTGCCTTTATGGGTTCCCTAGCTACAGCCCCCTGGTTGGCAGAATTTCTCCAGCCCTACCTGGTCGATTACCGCCTATTTTTCGGGCTGACTGTTCTAACCTCCCTGGCTTCCCTCCTGCTATCCCTGGCTTTTACTGAACCTCCGACGGATAAGGCCGACTTGCCAGAGATTAACCGGTTAATGTTTTCCAAGAAAGCTATTCTCCCATCGATGGCAATTTTATTCCTATCGCTTCCCTTCGGAGCAACCTTAACCTTTCTCCCGTTAATGGGCCTCGAGCGCTCCTTCGCCTCCGTAGGGCCATTCTTTACGATCTTCTCTCTAGCAGCCATGATAACCCGGCCCCTGGCTGGGGTTCTATCAGATCGTTGGGGACGGTTAGTGATTTTCTTGCCTGGGTTGGCGATCCAGTTTTTCTCTACCCTCCTAATCGCCCGGGCGATGGCGCCCGCCCTACTTTTGCTGGGGGGATTTCTATTTAGTACGGGTATAAGCCTGGCCTATACCTCCCTCATGGCCCTAACCTCTGACCTGATTCCACCGCAGGAGAGAACGGCCGGTATTGCTACCTTTACTATCGCCTACGACCTGGGACTCACCTCCGGCTCTATTCTCTCCGGTCTGGTATTGCTCCGGCTAAATTTTACCGGGCTCTACTACCTATTCGCTATTACCTCCCTTCTTCCGTTAGCCCTACTGCCGGCACTTAAAAAAGCAATCGGGCAAAAACCGCCCCCCCCGGTAACATTTTAATATCGGGATATTTTTGATATGATCACCATATATTCCGGGCACCGCCCATTGGGAATCTTTTACGAGGAGGATCTAAGGATGGCTTACAGTATGACCTACCAAATATTGGCTGATCACCTGCTCACCGGCAGGCTCGAACCGGGAGAAGAGATTGGCCTGCGTATCGATCAAACTTTAACCCAGGACGCTACCGGTACCATGGCTTACCTCCAGTTGGAGGCCTTGGGAATAGAACGGGTTAAAACCGACCTATCGGTTAGCTATATTGATCATAATACACTGCAAGGAAGTTTTGAAAACGCTGACGACCACCGTTACCTTCAATCGGTCGCCGCCCGTTACGGTATCTATTTTTCCCGGCCGGGCAATGGCATCTGTCACCAGGTCCACCTGGAATGTTTCGGGGTCCCCGGCCAGACTTTACTGGGCTCGGATAGCCATACTCCTACCGGGGGTGGCCTGGGCATGCTGGCCATGGGAGCCGGGGGACTGGACGTGGCAGTAGCCATGGCCGGCCACCCCTTTTACCTGGCCGCCCCGGAAGTTTTGAAGGTTAACCTGGTCGGGGAACTCCCACCTTGGGTCGGAGCCAAGGATATTATTTTAGAACTTTTACGTCGCCTGTCGGTAAAGGGAGGGGTAGGCAAGGTGCTGGAGTATGGCGGCCCGGGGATAAAAGAGCTCTCCGTACCCGAGCGGGCCACGATCACCAACATGGGGGCGGAGCTGGGGGCCACCTCCTCCCTCTTCCCCAGCGACGAAATTACCCGTAGTTTTCTAAAAGAACAGGGACGGGAAGAACAGTGGAGACCCCTCAGTCCGGAACCGGGGGCTGTTTACCATGAGGAGGTAACGGTCGATCTGTCCCGGTTAGAACCGCTGATAGCCTGTCCCCATAGTCCGGATCGGGTAAAGACTGTCGCCGCACTGGAATCGCTCCCCGTAGATCAGGTAGCCATCGGCAGCTGTACCAACTCCTCCTACCAGGATCTGTTCCTGGTCTCAAAGATTTTAGAGGGCAAAACTATTCATCCTGGGGTAAACTTGGTTGTTTCACCGGGATCGCGACAGGTTTTGTGGCAACTGGCGGAGGCCGGTGTGCTAGCCGGGCTTATCGCCTCCGGGGCGCGACTCCTGGAGGCTGCCTGCGGTCCCTGTATCGGCATGGGACAGGCCCCTCCCTCCGGGGGGGTCTCGCTACGGACATTTAATCGCAACTTTGCCGGTAGGAGCGGCACCGCCGATGCCTCTATCTACCTCTGCGGACCGGCAACAGCGGCGGCAACCGCCCTGAAAGGGGTCCTTACCGATCCCCGAAAATTGGGCCCCCCTCCTGAACTGCCCCCCCCTCCCCAATTTATGGACAAGGACCGGATGCTAATTCCTCCGCTACCTGAAAATAAAGGAGAGATCCTCCGAGGTCCCAACATTAAACCTTTACCGCTAAACGAACCCCTACCGGAAAATTTATCGATAGAGGTGCTCTTAAAGGCCGGTGATCACATCACCACCGATCAAATCCTTCCCGCCGGAGCAAAGGTGTTACCCTTAAGATCCAATATTCCGGCCATCGCCGAATATGTCTTTGCCGCCCTTGATCCCACCTTTGCAGAACGGGCCAAACAGAGCGATGGGGGAGCGGTAGTAGGGGGGGAAAACTACGGTCAGGGTTCCAGCCGGGAGCATGCCGCCCTGGCCCCCATGTTTTTGGGGGTGAAATCAGTTCTAGCCAAATCCTTCGCTAGAATACACCGGGCTAACCTGGTTAATTTTGGAATATTGCCCCTGGTATTCGCCGACCCCCTGGACTATGATCGGCTCACCCAGGGAGACCGGCTGGTGATTAAAAACCTTCCCAAGCAGCTAGAACAAGATACGGTAATAGTGACTAACCTCACCGCCGGGTGGCAGTTTGAAGTAAAGCACCAGCTTTCGAGACGCCTGATAGAGGTAGTAAAGGCCGGGGGGCTACTAAATTACAACAGGAACCATTAATAGGCCGTATGATCAATGGGCAATAGCGATGGCACAGGCAAAAGGGGGATCGTGGGTTAGCGAGATCTCTATCCTGCTAATCCCCCTTCGCCTGGCCTCCAGCGCCGCTCTCCCATGCAATTTAACCCGCGGCTGTCCCCCTGGAGAAGATAACACCTCCACCTCCCCCAACCCGGCCGGCCCGATCCCACAGCCGATAGCCTTTAAAACCGCCTCCTTGGCTGCAAACCGGGCCGCCATGGCCGCTGCCGGGTACGACTTCTTAATAATAAACCCCCTCTCCCGGGTGGTAAATATTTTTCTTAGGAACCGACGGGGATGCCGGCGGTAAACCTGTTCAATGCGCCTAATCGATATTAAATCGACCCCTGTCCCTTTAATCAAGGAGTTTCCCTCCTTCGGCTTAATAACAATATATTACACCATATGCCAAAAATTTTGTTTAATTTTTGGTTTTTTTTGACTTACAACGGTTTGTTCTTGCTTTTATAGCCTAAATATGCTAATGTTCGTTGTAATCACCCCCGTTTTTGGGGATTTAGGAGGTTTGTTTTTTAATGCAAGGTAGGGTCAAATGGTTTAACCCTCAAAAGGGGTACGGTTTTATCGAGATGGATGACGGGCAGGATGTATTTGTTCATTACTCCGAAATCCAGGACGAGGGCTTCAAAACCCTGGAAGAAGGTCAGGAAGTCGAATTCGACGTAGTCGAAGGAAACCGCGGACCTCAGGCCACCAACGTGGTGAAGTTATAGGCTTGGGAACCCCTTTAGCCATAGTTTCTCCGTTTTTGGTCAAAAAAGCCGGTTATGATAACCGGCTTTTATAATTTACAGCTGTAGTTATTGCCCTCCAACACCGTTGTCAACCGGTCTAGATCCGTAATCGGCTCCCGGCAGGTAAAATTACTGCATAGATAAGCGATAGACTTATTATCCTCCGGAGGGGGCAGCCTCTTTATCATTGGCACCAGGCGCCCCAGCTCCCTCCCTGTATCACCGCCGGGGTGGAGAACCACCAGCCGGTGGGGGAGATAATACCTATTGATCCTTTGAATCATGGCCTTAGTCTGGCCCCCTTCCGGGGAACCGGTAATAATAATTTCTGTAGAAGGAGCGGTGGCAAAAAGCAGGGCCATCATTAAAAATGTATGGGCAGAGGGGGCCCGGCTTATCTCTCTGCCGAAGGCAGAAAATATCTGGTCAGCTTTCTCCTTCAGCTGTTGGTCACCTGTTAATTTAGCCAACCGCAACAGGTTATAACAGGCCACCGCATTTCCCGACGGTATAGCACCATCGTAGATCTCCTTATTACGAACGATCAACTCTTCGCCATCGGATCCACTAAAGTATAGCCCTCCTCCTCGAGTATCCCAAAAAAGGGAGAGCAGCTGGCGAGTTAATTCTATCGCTTCGCGTAAACACCAGGGTTCAAATATAGCCCCGTAAAGTTCCAATAGACCCCAACTTAAAAAAGCATAATCATCAACATAAGCCGGCTGATCGGCGACGCCCTCCCGGTAGACGGCCAGCAATCTCCCCCGGGCTGTCCGCAATTTTGATAATATAAAATGGGTGGCATCGGCCGCCATCCCGGCCAGCTTCTTATCCCCCAACACCTGAGAACCCCGGGCCAGGGCGGCGATCATCAATCCGTTCCAGGAGGTAAGGATCTTGTCGTCTTTACCGGGGTGAACCCTTTTCTCCCTCTCACGCCATAACCTCTCCCGATATTTTTTTAAGATCT
This sequence comes from Bacillota bacterium, assembly GCA_012799185.1. Classification (GTDB taxonomy): domain Bacteria; phylum Bacillota; class Dethiobacteria; order DTU022; family DTU022; genus JAAZLS01. Next base: position 31,350 of record JAAZLS010000021.1, read on the forward strand.
CCCCCTTTTGCCCGGCCTCTCCCAGCTCCGCATTGAGACGGAGTATACTTTTACCCCTTAGATCCCCCCGGGAGGTAACTCCGTACGCCTGGCAAAAAACTTCCCCCTCCTCCGATCCTAATATTTCTTTGACCTGCCCGGGCGTCCACAGGTAAAATTCCCCTTCGCGGCCCTCCGAATCAGCATCTTCGGCGGTAAAAAAGGCTTTCTCGGGGGAGGTCATCTTCCTTTGTATATAGGTGAATATCTCTCTCCCAACCCGCCTATATTCCTCTTCACCCGTCGCCTGGTAGGCCTCCACATATAAAAAAGCCAGGAGGGCGTTATCATAAAGGGTCTTTTCAAAATGGGGAATAGCCCACCGGCGGTCGGTAGCATAACGATGAAAGCCAAACCCCAAGTGATCATAAAGGCCGCTTCTGGCCATTGAGTGAAGGGTCTTCTTAACAATTTCCAGAGCCCGACCCTCTCCGGATACTTTCCAATACCGCAACAAAAACAGGAGATTATGGGGCAGGGGGAATTTCGTTGAAAACCCAAACCCACCGTACTTTTCATCAAAGCTCTCCTCCAGCTCACGGTAAGCCTCGTCCAGGATCCTCTCGTTTAATGGGCCTTCCCGTTCCCGGCCGGCATTTTGCAGATGGTATACTACCTCGGAGCCCCGGTTATTAATCTGCTCCCGTTGCTCCCCCCAGGCATTAACAACCTCCTTTAAGATGTCCATCAGACCCGGCCGGCCCCACCGCCCCGTTTTTGGGAAATAGGTACCGACAAAAAATGGTTTCTGATCAGGGGTCATGATTACGGTTAAGGGCCAACCCCCCTGGCCGATTATCGCCTGGCAGGCCGCCATGTAGATTTGATCCACATCGGGCCGCTCCTCCCGGTCTACCTTTACTGCGATATAGTACCGGTTTAATAGCTCCGCCACCCCTTCATCTTCAAAAGATTCCCGGGCCATGACATGACACCAGTGACAGGTCGAATAACCGATAGATAAAAAGATCGGTTTATCCTCCCTTTGGGCCCGGTCAAAGGCCTCATCACTCCAGGGATACCAGTCTATCGGATGATGGGCATGTTGCAAAAGATAGGGTGAGCTCGCCCTAATTAACCGGTTGGCATTTTTGGTCTTTATGCTTGGCATGACATCTTCCCCCTTCTGCGCATACATTTACCCTTAGTATGCGCAGAAGGGGGAAAGAAGATAGACGGATGAAATAGGGATCCAACACAATTAACCGGTTTCCAGCCACCGGCTACCATTAACGCTACCACTGCTCCAAATGTATTCTTTCTGGGATAAACCGATTCGGCGCCTCTACTTTTTCCCCGGGGTAGCCGATGGCTACTATTGCCGCCGGCACAATATCGGGGGGTAGATTCAATATTTTTTCCACCTTTTCCACCAGGGATTTGCGGGGATAGACCCCACACCAACAGCTACCCAACCCCAAATGTTTTGCCTGCAATAACATATTTTGAATAGCCGCCGCAATACCCTGGATCCAAAACATCCCCTTATATTTTACGATACCGGTATCACAACAAGGGATTATAGCCAGCGGTGCCTCTTTAAGCATCCCGGCAAAGGGATGGCGCCGGGCTATTTCATCCAGCCGTTCCCTATCCCGCACTACCACAAAATGCCAGGGCTGCTCATTACCGGCGGAGGGGGCATACATGGCTGCCTTTAACAGTTGCTTAACTTGATCATCTGTCACCGGTTTCTTTTCGTATTTTCGGATGCTTCTCCTTGTAAAGATCTCCTTCATCGCTTCAACTCTCCTTTCCCGGATTCTAAACAACCGGATCCTTAAATTTATTTGGGCGGGGCAGGCGGTGAATTATATCCGCCGTACTGGCCCAACCAGTTTGTTACTCCCGGCCATATTATTTCCATATCCCCCTTTATTTCTCCTTTTATTTGAATTTAATTAAGATGACTCCCTTTACTACCGTTGATAGATAGTGTTTAATTAAAAGTAGGGCTACTGGATGCTATAAAAATAGGGCTGAATTTAAATTGCCCGCCAGGAGAGGGAGGCTTTTTGTAATGGACCGCTACATTAGTACCCGGGGAGAGGCCGGACCAGTTTCGGCAGCAGAAGCGATATTAAAAGGGATCGCGCCCGATGGGGGACTCTTTGTTCCCTCTCATCTACCCCGGGTTGACTACATGCCACTTCTAAACCGTGAATACGGGGAACGGGCCGGAGCAATACTGCCTACCTTCCTAGGCAGGCCGGGCAAAGAACAGGAAGCACAAATCTGTTCATGGATAGATGCCGCCTACAGCCCCGCCCGTTTTGATAGCCGTGCCGTTGTTCCCTTGAAGAAGCTGGAGCGGGACCTATACCTATTAGAGCTATGGCACGGCCCCACCGGGGCATTTAAAGATATTGCCCTCCAACTGCTCCCCTACCTGCTTACCGGCGCGGTTAAGCAAGAAGAAAACCGGGGGACCGCCCCGACCATGGCCATACTGGTAGCCACCTCCGGGGATACGGGCAAGGCAGCCCTGGAGGGGTTTTGTAATGTCCCCGGAACCCGGATCATTGTTTTCTACCCGGAACAGGGGGTAAGTGAAATCCAGAAAAGACAAATGGTTACCCAACAGGGAACAAATGTGGCAGTAGTGGGAGTACGGGGTAATTTTGACGATGCCCAAACTGGGGTAAAAAAGATATTTACCGACCAGTCTACCATCGAGGTGCTATCTCGCCGAGGGTACCGCTTCTCTTCGGCTAATTCCATCAACTGGGGACGCCTAGCACCACAAATTGTTTACTATTTTTCGGCTTACCTGGATTTAATCCGGAGAGAAGAGATTAAAGAAGGAGAAAAAATTAATTTTGTCGTACCTACCGGGAATTTTGGCAATATACTGGCCGGTTTTTATGCCGGCCGGGCAGGACTACCGGTTAACCGCTTAATCTGCGCCTCTAACACCAACCACGTGCTTACCGACTTTATTCAAAGCGGAACCTACGATCGTAACCGGCCATTTTTGCGTACCATCTCGCCCTCGATGGATATCCTTATCTCCAGCAACCTGGAACGGCTACTGTTTGAAGTAAGCGGCCGGCAAAGCAACCGGGTCAAACAATGGATGGAGCAGCTGGCGGCCGAAGGCCGCTATCACGTCAACCGAACCACTTTTGAGCAGATTGCCGCCCTTTTCTGGTCCGGCTATAGTACCGAACAGGAAACCATGGAGGCCATCAGCCAAGTTTACCACCGCTACCGATATGTCATCGACCCCCATACCGCCGTAGCGGTAACCGTACACCGGAAATATCGGCAGGCAACCGGGGATCCAACCAAAACTGTAATTTTATCTACCGCCAGCCCGTTCAAATTTAATGCTAGCGTAGCCCGGGCCCTCCTGGGCGAAAAGGCGGCCACGAATCGCTCCGAATTTGAACTGCTGGCCACCCTATCCGATCATACGGGTTGGAAGATTCCGGCCGGTTTAAGTGGACTAGAAGAAAAACCGGTACGCCATACAACAGTAATTGATAAAACAGAGATGAAGAAGACGGTGCTGAACTTGCTGCAGTAAAGGGGCAGGCCAGCAAACAATATAAACCTCTTAAACATTAAACCGGAAATTGATAATATCACCATCCTCTACCGGGTAATCCTTACCCTCCAAGCGATATAGCCCCTTCTCCCGGGCCCCGGCTGCACTACCAGAACGATAAAGATCGTCAAAACTAACCGTTTCGGCCCGGATAAAACCTCGTTCCATATCGGTGTGCACCTTGCCGGCCGCCTTCCTGGCTACCGTCCCCCGCCGGATAGGCCAGGCCCGCACCTCGTCTTCGCCAACGGTAAAGAAGGTAATTAACCCCAGGTGCCTGTAGGCAACCCGGGCCAGGCGGGAGATTCCCGGCTCCTCAATTCCCAGGTCAGCCAAGAACTCCGGCCGGTCTGCTGGAGGCAGCTCGGAAATTTCCGCTTCAATTAACGCGCAGGCTTCAATTACCGGCCGATCCAGGCGGGAAGCGTATTCCAACACCGCCTCCCTTCCCGGGTAGCTCCCAGAGGAAAACTGGCCCTGATCCAGGTTCACAACAAAAAGCAACGGTTTCTCACTTAGGAATTTCTGCCCGCCGATAGCCTCCCTTTCTGTTAAATCTAGTTGTAAACTGGCCACCGGTTGCTCATTTTCGAGGGCGTTTAATATTTTTTTTAACACCGCCCTTTGAAGGGAGGCATCCTGGGGGGGCTTTCGGGCTTCCGATAACCGCCGCAGCCGATTTTCCACAACAGAAATATCAGCCAATAAAAGTTCCAGGGCCAGCTCATTGATCTCTAGAAGGGGATCCAGTTCACCGGCCACCGGTGAAACAAATTCATCGCGAAATGCGCGTACTACCTGCACTAATACATCAGCACTCCGTACCTCTTCCCAAGTTCTTGCCGCCAGGGAGGCCCCCTGGTCGAACCGCACCCCGGGGATATCCTTAAATTGAATCTGGGCATTCACCTTTTTGGCGGGTTGATAGCATTGAAACAGGTAATCGAGACGGGAATCGGGAACCTTTGCACTTCCCAGGTGTACCTCTCCCTTACCCCCCGGGCCGGTTTCCCGCTGTAGACCGGTCAATAGATTAAAAAAAGTAGTCTTGCCCGAATACGGCAAGCCAACCAGGCCAATTTGCACTGAAAATCATCTCCCAGTTAATTATCTCCCTTTTATTATAATGGAATTACTAGGGATTTGCATAAAAAAAGGCCTCCCTATCAAGGAGGCCATCCCTAGCTGACTATTACCCTATTCCTTAGGATGCTGTAAACCTATACCTAATCCGTCGGGTTATCGTCACCCTGTTCTTCTTCCCAGTCTTCAGCAGCATCGTCTTCATGCTCTCCGTAATCTTCAACGGTTACCGGACTTACCTCCTCATACTCCCCGTAATCCTCGTAGTCATCATGCTCCCCGTAATCTCCGTAGCTACCATAGTCCTCATGGGGTTTCTCCTTTTTCCCGGGTTTTCGATATCCCGGCACACAGAGCACATCACCGGGGAAAATCAGGGCCGGATCAGTTATATGCGGGTTGGCGGCAATCAATGCATCCAAGCTAACATGAAACTCCCGCGCAATAGAGAACATGCTATCGCCGGGCCGCACCTTGTAACGATCCTGGAAACCATGGGGACAGCGCTTCGGAACCCGACCCTTATGGGGAGGCTTGGGAACCGGGGGACCGGGAACACAGAGCACATCACCGGGAAAGATCAGATTGGGGTTGGCAATCTGGGGGTTGGCGGCAATCAATGCATCCAGGCTAACCCCATACCGCTTAGCTATAAAATACATGGTATCACCGGGTTGAACCGTGTAACGCCCCTGGAAACCGTGGGGGCAGCCGGCGGGAACCCGCCCCCCCTTTACCCCCCTAGGCTCGGCCACATGTTTATGGCTGATAAACTCCTTGGGCTTCATCTACTTTCCTCCTTTCCAATAAAAATCAAAACAGGGGTGGAACATCCCCTGTTCCATCGTTACATTATATGCATGGGCAAAATAATGGTTAACCCCAACCCGGCATGGAGACAGAAACGGGGAACAAGATACGGGGAGAAAACACGGGGATGTTTCCCCAGCCTTATAGCCGGGGAACTAGATAAAAATTTGCTGCCAATCATCCTGGCAGCAAATGAATAGGAGAAACCCAATCCCGGTCGAGGCTGGGTAAGAGCGCGAAGAAAACCGGTAGTTTTTGTCGATTAAGCCTGGCCGGAGGAACCAAACACCTGGATTTTTTCCCGGATGATTTTCTCTGCCGCCTCCCGGGCCGGCCTTAAAACATTGCGGGGATCAATCTCCCTGGGGTTCCGTTCCAATATCTCCCGGATCGCCTTCACAAAAACCTCTCGAATATTGGTATCGATATTTATTTTACGTATCCCCAATTGAACGGCCCGTTTTAAATCCCCATCGGGAACCCCCGATGAACCATGAAGCACCAGGGGACAGGGAACCAGGCGATTTATCTTTTCCAGGCGGTTAAAATCCAACTCCGGCTCTCCCCTGTATTGGCCATGGGCAGTCCCGATGGCAATAGCCAGGGCATCTACCCCGGTCTCCTCCACAAATCGAACCGCCTCTTCCGGATCGGTTAATAAGGCCTCCGACTCCTTAACACTGATGTCATCTTCAGTGCCTCCAATTTTACCAATTTCCGCCTCTACGGAAACCCCTACCGCCCGGGCAATCCGAACAACCCCGGCCGTTAATTTAATATTTTCCTCTAAGGTTAACCTTGACCCGTCAATCATAACTGAAGTAAAACCGTGCCTGATACACTGCACTACCTGCTGCAGGCTGGTCCCATGATCCAGATGCAACACTACCGGCACAGAGACCTCCCGCACCGCCTCTTCCACCAGGGAGGTAATATACTCTAACCCCGCATATTTTATTGCCCCCTGGCTGGCCTGGATAATCACCGGGGACTTTTCTTTTTCCGCAGCCCGGGCAATACTCTGGACTATCTCCATGTTATGGCAGTTGAATGCACCGACCGCATAGCCCCCCCGGGAAGCCCGGTCCAGGACCTCCGTCAAAGAAACCAACGACACTGGCTTAACCCCCTTTCTACTGATTGTTTAACTACCGAAACTAAACCCGGCCTTAGGTTTACCGATTTGCCGATTAATAACAGCCCTCCCTTGCTCTCCTCTACCTGGTAGATAGTTTCCGGAAGCGGAAAGAAAACCCCTTTTATTTTTTATAATATCGTCGGTGGAAGGTTCCCAATAAATTGCCTATTGCCCATTTACTTAATATAGTTTATAATAGTTTAAAAATAGTGCTTCTTACGGTCAAAGCGGTATCGGCGAAAGCCATACTTGCGGAGTAAGTCATCTAAGTCCCTTGGGATACGATGTTCTTATGTGAGATAAGACTATCAGGGTGGATAGCCATATTCTACGGCTATCCATCTTGTTTTCTGAGTTTTACTCTTATTTAAGAACCAAAGGGAGGAGGTGACAAACCGTGAAGAAGATTATTTTACCCATCATTGGCGCTATCGCGTTACCTATTATTTTTTCACAGGTAAACCCAGATATTGAACCGCTAATGCTTATTTTAGCAGCCGGTGTTGGCATAGGGATCGGCTCCGGTCTCAATGCGCTCATATTTAGAAAAAATAGCTCAGAAACAGATTCTGAAAAAGATATACAAGGCAATTAGCCTGTTCTCCCCCGCGGGATTTCACCAGCCGAACAAGCAAAAAAGGGGCCGTACCCCTTGTGCTAGGGGTTTACGGCCCCTTTTTTATTTTACTTAAAAGGAATTTAGGGGGAAACCGGCAATGATTACTTTAAAATTCCGGCAAACATGTTATAATAGGGTTAAATTGAATAGTTTGTGGTTGGGGGTGCTCTTGGCGGGGCTGAGAAAAGGCATGGTGATGTCTTTAACCCTTTGAACCTGTAGTTACCCTACTATTTTTACCGTAGGGTCCTGGATAATGCCAGCGTAGGGAAATACGGAATCGATTGTACCGGTAGAACTGCGGCCAACGTTGGCGGCAGTTTTTTCTTTCCTACCGGATCAAGGAGGTGTTTAAATGCCCAAATGTAACCTTAGCTTACAGATAGTCCCAATGGTGCCAGTAGAGGATCTGTACCCCCTCGTTAATCGTGTAATCGATTTAATAAAAGGGTCGGGAGTAAAATATACAGTGGGACCGATGGAGACTACTATGGAAGGAAAATTGGAAGATTTACTACAGATTGTCGCCGATGCCCAACAGGTTTGCACAGAGGCAGGGGCGGAACGCATCTTAAGCATGGTGAAGATTGATTATAGTAACAAGGGAGTTACCATTGAAGAAAAAATCGTTAAATAACATTCTACCCCTGGGAATAATCCTTGCCCTCCTAGCCCTGTGGGAAACAGTCTGCCGGGTATTTGCCATTCCCGATTTCTTTTTACCCACCCCCTCCAGTATCGCCAGGGCGCTGGCAGGTAATCTCCCGCTGCTACTTAAACATACCACCGCTACATTTTATGCCGTAGTAGCCGGCCTGGCCCTGGCCATGGTAGTAGCGGTAGCCCTGGCCCTGACCATGGATCGTTGGCCCCTGGCCAAAAGAGCACTTTACCCTCCCCTGGTCATATCCCAGGCGGTACCAATTTTTGCCCTGGCACCAATAATATTAATCTGGCTGGGGGTTGATCTTAAGCCTAAAATAGCCGTGGTCGCCCTGGTCTGTTTTTTTCCGCTGGCCATAAATTTAGTAGAAGGATTGGAACAGGTAAACCCGGAAGCATTGGATTTGATGCAGGTGATGCAGGCCGGGCCCGGATTTATCTTTCAATCGGTCCTGTTGCCGGCGGTGATGCCCTATTTCTTCTCCGGTTTAAAAATCTCCGCCACCTACAGCGTAATGGGAGCGATAATCGGAGAATGGCTCGGGGGTAGTACTGGGCTGGGGGTCTATATGACTAGGTCCATGTATTCGTTTAAAACTGACCATATGTTTGCCGCCATCTTAATCGTAGTAGTTCTTAGCCTGGCCTTGTTTAAATTAGCCGGCTTTTTAGCCTGGCTATTTATGCCCTGGGAAAGAGTACAATCAAAGGAGTGATTGAAGATGTTACGTAAAAAATCATGGTTCCTACTTCTATCTATTATTCTTTCGTTAGCCCTGTTTGCCGGCTGTCAGCAGGGAGACGAGGCGCCTCTGGAGAAAGTGACCATTCTATTGGACTGGACGCCCAACACTAATTATAGCGGACTTTATGCCGCCAAGGATAAGGGATATTACAGGGAAGAGGGGCTGGAGGTGGAAATTGTGCAGGCATCGGGCACTGTCCCGCAGTTACTGGCAGCCGAAAAGGGCGAATTCGGGGTAAGTTACCAGGAGGAGGTTACCTTTGCCCGCCTGGAAAATATCCCCATAGTTTCAATAGCTGCCGTAGTGCAACATAACACCTCCGGGTTTGCCTCCTTTAAAGAAACCGGTATCTCCAGCCCGGCCGATTTCGAAGGTAAAAGGTATGGCGGCTGGGGCGCACCAAGTGAGGAGGCGACCATAAAAGCATTATCGGAACGCTTTGGGGCAGATTTTGACCAGGTAGAGATGGTTAATGCGGGCGAGGCAGACTTTTTTACTATTATTGAACGCTTGGCCGATTTTGCCTGGATTTATTACGGTTGGGACGGGGTAGAAGCCGAACTAAAAGGCCTAGAGTTAAACTTTATTCAACTGACAGAGCTGGACCCGGCCCTTGATTATTACACTCCGGTCCTAATCACCAGTGAGTCATTGATAAGTAAGCAGCCGGAACTGGTTAAAAAATTCATGCGGGCTACCAGCCGGGGATATGAGTTGGCAATAAACAACCCGGAAGAGGCGGCGGAAATTTTGCTGGAAAACGCCCCGGAACTGGACCGGGACCTGGTTATCGCCAGCCAAAAATGGCTTGCTGATAAATTCCAGGCCGAGGCTGAAACATGGGGCCAGCAGGATCGAACGACCTGGGAAAACTATACCCGGTGGCTCTATGATAACCATCTGATCGATGAGCTGATCCAGCTGGAGCAGGCCTATACTAATGAATTTTTACCTTAAAAAGGGGGCCAGCCTTTACAAGGAGGCGGATGATCCCTATGGAACCTAAACGGCTGGTCTTGAGCAAAATCAGTTCAAGCTACTACTCGGAAGACCGGAAATTAGCTGTATTAAACCGGGTTTCACTGGACGTTAAAGCCGGGGAGTTCGTATCCCTGTTGGGGCCCAGCGGCTCGGGCAAAAGCACAATCCTCAAAATAGCCGCCGGGCTTCTTAAACCGGATCGGGGCCGGGTATTTGCAAATGGGCGGGAGGTAACCGGAGCGGTCAAGGTGGGCTACATGCCCCAGCAGGATCTCCTCCTACCCTGGAAAACTTTGCTAGAAAATTGCGCCCTGCCCTTGTTAGCGGAGGGGAAACCCCGGGCAGAGTCCCACCGGCGGGTCGAAAAGCTACTACCAGTATTTGGCCTGGCCGGTTTCGAAGGGTACTACCCGGGGCAACTTTCAGGAGGCATGAAACAGAGGGCGGCCCTATTAAGAACGGTATTGATCGATAGTAACCTGATGCTCTTGGACGAACCGTTCGCAGCACTTGATACCATTACCCGGGAAAACCTGCAGGAGTGGATGATGTCTATCCTGCATAGGTTTAACCGCTCCGTCCTATTTGTAACCCATAGTATCGACGAGGCGATCTACCTTTCCGACCGGATCTACATGATCTCGGATCGTCCCGGCCGGATTGTTACGGAGTTAATGGTTGGGTTGCCCCGGCCCCGCTCCCGAACAGTGGTCACCTCTAGCCGGTTTTTAAATTACAAGCAAGAATTAATGGGGGCTCTGGCCGGGGCCTAGCCCCGGTGCATGCCCCCATTTCCCAGGGTAAAATTATACAGCCCCCGGCTTTTTTAAAGCTCCGGAATAGACCAGGGCGATCTTGGCACAAGCCGGCCCAATCAATTCGTAGAGGACGGAAGAAGAGAGGATTATTGCCAGCAACATGTTCCCCACGTGAATCGGTAAAATTCTTTTACCTAAGAAAGCCAGGCCTATAGCAACCCCGGCCTGGGGAATCAAACCCAGCCCCAAATAGTTTCGGATATTCTTTGGCGCCCCGACCGCCACACCTCCTAAATAGGCACCCAGATATTTCCCGATGATCCGAATTATAAAGTAAGATGCTCCGATTATACCCAGAGTCCGAAAAGCACCCAGATCAAGGCTCATTCCCGAAACAACAAAAAAAATGGAAAGGATCGGCGGGGTAAATTTTTCGACCTGCTTGTAAAGCGCCTTATCTTTCGTCATATTGATATAGGCGGTCCCAAAAATCATGCAGGCTAATAAGGGCGATATATCTACAGCGGCACATAAACCGGCGATACCGAGAAGTAGGGCAATGGTTAATATAAGACGGTTATCTTCACTGCGCCGGGGGGTCATCAGTTTGCTTAGCAGGGCACCGCTAATAAAACCGATCCCCAATGCACCAATATTATAAACCAGGGGCAATATAATTTCAGAAGAGGTTAGATTTACCCCGCCCCGGGCATTAATAACAGCGGTAGACAGGCTAAATACGATAAGACATACCGCATCATCAAAAGCCACAACCTGGAGTAATATATTAACAAATTCACCCCGGGCCCGGTACTGACGGATAGTAACCATTGTACTGGCCGGTGCCGTAGCGGTGGCAATTGCCCCCAACAGCAGGCTGAAATCCCAATCCAGGTGAAATATATAGTGCATGGACAGGGTAACCAATATCCCGGCCAGTAACGATTCCAACAAAACAATCACAAAAATACCAAGCCCGGTCTCTTGGAAAGCCTCCCTTTTAAAATAGCGCCCCACACCAAAGGCAATGAATGCCAGCGCAATATCGCTGACAAAACCCATGCCCTCAACCATTTCTAAGGGAATTATATTTAAAACATGGGGGCCAATTAAGACACCGGCAATAATATAGCCGGTTACATTAGGCAGCCGGGCCAGTTGAGTTAACCGCGTCAGAAGAAACCCGGCCAGCAGGATCGCTGATAGGGATAAGAGAATTGCCGTCGTGCTGTTTAACTGGCCCAGAAAGTTATTCATTAGTTTATACTCTGATCGATCTTAATCACCAGCAATAATCCCGATTCGATGGAGAGCCGGGCCAGGCTATCGGAAAATTGGTTGCTAAGCCCACGGGTAGAGGCAAAATATAGTGTCTCCCTATGTAAGGAATACTTAAGACCTTCAGTTACAACACCGGTAACCCTAGGCGTCAGGGAAAAGAGGGAGAGATAATCACCGGCCCGGCCCTCGACTTCCAGCACCCGATCCATTAACTGGATCTCTTGCCGTCCATCAATAATCCGGGCCCGGATACCCTTTTTAAGGGGAATTAACAGTAAAAGGTAATTAATAAAACCATGATCTGCCCGCTCCCCCCCCAGGGCACCAAATATAACTATCTCCTTAAACCCTAGGGTTACTGCATGGTTTAATGCTAGTTCCAGGTCCGACTCCTCCTGATTAATCTCCGGGTATTGAAGAAACTCAGGGGATAACCTTTCCAGTTCCCGGTACAGATCGGCATCTAATGAATCCCCGTCTCCCACCACCAGGTGGGGGCGGAGACCCATGGCCAAGGCATGATGTAGCCCTCCGTCGACACAAATAAGATAGTCCCCCTTACGGATTTGCCGCCGGCAAAATTCCCTATCCCCGATCACCCCGTTGGCAATTATTACTATTTTTTGCAATTGTTCTTCCGGTGCCCCTCTCGTGACAGTTATATGTATTATAATCATATTTAAGAATTATTTACAGGGGGTTATAGGATGAAATATCATAAATTTCGGCAACAGCTGGCCCGGGTATCAAGGGAACTCTACCGGGAAAAGTTAATTACTGCTACCGGGGGAAACCTGAGTTTGCGGCTGCCCGGGGGGGAAGGGTTCTTAATTACCCCCAGCGGTACATTTAAAGGGGAGCTACAATCCCACTCTATGGTAACCCTGGATAACCGGGGCTATCCGGCTGTAGAGGCCTCCGGGCCGCCGCCCTCCATCGAGACCTCCTTACACCTGCAAATTTATCAGTTGAGGAAGGAGATAGGGGCGGTAATTCATACCCACGCCCCCGCGGCGATCATAGCTGGCCTTTACGAAATGAATATCCCCCCGTTAACCAGGGAAATGCTCCAATTTAAAGAGCTACCCTTAATCCCATACTATCCCCCCGGTTCACCAGAATTGGCTACCGCTACCGCCGCTACCCTGGAAAAACACCCTACGGTCCGGGCGCTGCTGTTGCAAAACCACGGCCTGGTTACAATTGGTAGCAACCTACGGGAGGCGGCTAATATTGCCCTGAGCCTGGAGGAGGCCTGCCGGATATCGATCCTTTGCCGCCTGCTAAAATAATTTTATAATATCAAGGGGTGAATTTAGAATCGCCTCTGCGCCGTTATCAAGAAGTTCCCTAACCGGCCGGAAACCCCACGCCACCCCCACCGGGTAGGCACCGATTGCACCGGCGGTAAGCATATCGATGCTGGAATCACCCACGAACATCAACCGCCGAGGGGGCGCCCCCAACCGCCGGGCAATCTCTAGCGGTACCGCCGGATCGGGCTTCTTGGGAACGCCGGGCATGGCCCCCCGGACTACCTTAAATTGCCAATCGGGAAGCAACTCCCGGACCATGACCCGGGTAAATAAATCGGGCTTATTTGAAATAATAGCCTTGGGGACTTGCCGCTGCTCCAACCAGGTAAGCATCTCCGGGATGTCATCGTAGGGCCGGGTATGCTCAACCCAACGCCGGCCGTACACTTTTTCCATCATTATAATTATCTCTTTAACCTGTTCATCGGTAGCGGCATAACCCTCTGGAAGAGCACGCCGGATCAAGGTTTCTATCCCTTCGCCTACAAAAAAGCGGTAGGCCTCCACCGGGTGTACCGGGTATCCCAGCCGGGAGAGAACTTCGTTTACTGAATGGGCCAGATCAGAAAGAGTATCAAGCAAGGTACCATCAAGATCAAACAAAATGGCTTGGCAAGTCATAGATAACGCCGCCCTATCTGTTAAGAAAATAAAAGAATAATCGGTCGGGAGATAAATCTAACCGCATATCGTGGCGCAAAGTTGCTTTTGATCCAGGGCTTTTCCATCTTTATATACCCGCATATTATCCCCTGAAATTTCATCGATCACCACTACCTGCCGGCCCAAGCGCCCAAATTCCAATTTGATATCAATCAGTTCCAACCCAGCCCGGCGGCATTCCTGTTCCACCAGCCGGGTAACCTGACCGGTAAGCTCCACGGCCCGAGCAAGTTCACCAGGGGTAATCAGCCGTAGCCGGAGCAAAGCCTCTTCGTTAATCAAGGGATCGCCCCGCTGATCATCCTTTAAGGTAACCTCTACCAGGTAGTCAAGGGGTTCCCCCTCCCGTACATACTGGCCGTACCTACGAAGAAAACTTCCAGCCGCCTTTAGGCGGCAGATAAACTCCAACCCTCGGCCAAAGGTTTCCGCCCTCTTTACCAACATGGTATTGGCAGACAGATCAGACTTCAAGTAATGGGTGGGAATGGCCCTCCTTTCTAGGAGCTGGAAAAAATAGCGGGACAACCTTAGTGAGGCGCCCCCCTTCCCGGCCAGCGAACCGATCACTACATTGCCGCCCGGATCGGCCACTCCCTCAGACCCGGTAACCTGATCTTTAAATTTAAGCAGGATCTCCCCGGGACCAGCCTCGAAAACAGCCTTTGTTTTACCATCACAGAGCAGTTTCATAACTACCTCCATCAGCATTGGCAACATAGCAACAATAAGACAGGGAAAACATCCCCGTGCCTGGTTTGCCTATTCTACGGTTACACTTTTTGCCAGGTTGCGCGGCTTATCAACCGGGCATTCCCGGGCCAGGCCGGTGTAATAAGCGATCAGTTGCAAGGGGAGGATCGCCGGCACCGGTGTCAGCAATTGATGCACCCGGGGGATATGAAAAACCCAGTCCGCCTGCCGCTCTATTCCAACAAATTCCTCGGAGGCAACTAAAAATACCGCACCCTCCCGGGCCCTTATCTCCTGGATATTGCTTAAGGTTTTTTCTAATACTTTTTCCTGGGTAGCCAGGGCCACTACCGGCATACCACCGGTAATAAGGGCCAGGGGGCCATGCTTTAGTTCCCCTGCCGGATAGGCCTCGGCATGGATGTAGGAGACCTCTTTTAGCTTGAGAGAACCTTCAAGGGCGGTGGCATAGTCTAAGTTTCGACCGATATAAAAGATGCTATCCCAATGGGCCAGGGCGACAGCAATCTCTTTTAGCTCCGTTAGACATTCCGGTGTTAAAATTTTAACCAGCTGATCCGGCAACCCGTTTAATCCCCGGACCAGCTCCGCCCCCTGTTCCCGTGTTACCGTGCCCCGTAGCTGACCCAAATATAGAGCCAAAAGATAGAGGAGTATTAGCTGGGTCAGGTAGGCCTTGGTAGAGGCTACCGCTATCTCCGGCCCGGCAAAAGTTAGCAGGGTCCGATCCGCCTCCCGGGCGGCGCTGCTGCCGATGGCATTAGTAATCGCTAACACCCGGATCCCTTTTTCTTTACATAATCGTAGCGCCTCTAAGGTATCAGCCGTCTCCCCCGACTGGCTGATCACTATCGCCAGGTGGTTCTGATCTAAAAGCGGATCCCGGTAACGAAACTCCGAGGCTGGATCCACCTCTACCGGCAGGGAGGCCAGCCGTTCCAGAGCATATTTACCTACATAGCCGGCATGGGAGGAGGTCCCGCAGGCAATAATATAAATTTTGCTTATCCGGCGGGCCTCTTCCGCAGTCAGATCCAGCTCCGGCAGCAAGACCCGTCCCGCCTCTAGATCAATCCGCCGGCGCAGGGTATCCCGAACTGCCTGCGGCTGCTCCATGATCTCTTTTAACATAAAGTGGGGATAGCCGCCTTTCTCTGCCGCAGCGATATCCCACTCAACCTCGTAAATTTCCTTCACAATTTTATTACCACCCCTGTCAAAAACCTCTACCGATTCAGGGGAGAGAGAGACAAATTCCCCGTCTTCCAGGATATAGGTCCGCCGGGTATAGGGCAATAAGGCAGCAAAATCCGAGGCCACAAAATTCTCACCCTGTCCCAGGCCAATAATTAGCGGGCTATCTTTACGGGCACAGATGATCCGTTGCGGCTCGTTACTACAAACCACCGCGATGGCATAAGAACCTTCTACCCGGTCGGTCGCCTCCCGAACCGCCTCCAATAGATCGCCGCGGTAATATTTTTCTACCAGGTGTACCAGCACCTCGGTATCGGTCTGGGAAAGAAACCGGTGTCCCTCTTTTTCCAGGGCGGCCCGGAGTACCCGGTAATTTTCAATAATCCCGTTGTGGATCAGGGCAATGGTATGACAACAGCTCACATGGGGGTGGGCGTTTTTATCACTGGGGCGACCGTGGGTGGCCCAGCGGCTATGGCCAAGCCCCAGGTTGGAACGGGAGAGCTTGCCCCGGGTCCGCTGCTCAAGCAGGCTCGCCATCCCGGCAACCTTGGCTACCTCCAGGCAACCCTGCTCCTTATTAATCATGGCGATTCCCGCCGAGTCGCAGCCCCGGTATTCCAGGGCTTTCAATCCCTCCAAAAGAACATCATACGCCTCCCGAAAACCGGCGTAACCCACTATTCCGCACATAGTTTATCCCCCATATTCATCAAGTTTAATCCGGGCCGGCTGGTCCAGCTCACGGACAATTATTTCAACCAGGGCCTGCGCCGCTTCGCGCAACTCCTCCTCCGGAAGCGGTGCCTCTAACATTACCCGGATCACCGGTTCTGTACCCGAGGGGCGCACCAGGACCTGGCCATGCCGCCCCAAGCGCTCCTTTAGCCCAGCAATCTCGGAGGCGATAATTTCATTCGACTGCCAACCGGCGGTGGAGGATACCGGCCGGCTGATCAATACCTGCGGAAAACGGGGCAAGATGCCTGTTAATTCTGAAAAAGAAGAGCCCCGCTCCTGCACTACCTTGAGCAGTTGCAAGGCGGTAAAAAGTCCGTCTCCAGTGGTAGAATAATCGGTAAAAATAATATGTCCCGACTGCTCGCCCCCTAAATTGTAACCGCCCTTCAGCATTTTTTCCAACACAAATCGATCCCCTACCGGGGTTCTAACAACGGCAAAACCATGCTCTTGTCCCAGGAGTTCCAGGCCGCCATTGCTCATAACAGTTACAACCAGGGTATTATGATTTAATTTCCCTTGCTTTACCATCTCCAGGGCGCAGATAGCCATAATAGTATCCCCATCCACGACTTGGCCCCGCTCATCGACGGCAATTAAGCGGTCGGCATCACCGTCAAAGGCAAGACCCAGATCCCCTCCCCATTGCACTACCTCCCGACCGAGGCGGCCCGGCCCGGTAGCTCCGCAATTAACATTGATCCGACTGCCATCGGGCGTCCCGTGTATTACCTTTAACGTGGCCCCCAGCGAAGAAAAAATCTCCGGTGCAATAGAACAGGCCGCACCGTGCCCGCAATCAACCACTAGCCGTAGGCCCCTCAAATCTGGGCCATGTTCTTTAAGATAATCCAGGTAACGGTTAACCGGTGTAACATTATCATAGACCTGTCCTACCGCCGGGCCCGTTGCCCGGGGGAATGGATCTGATTTGGAAAAATAGATTTGTTCGATCTGCCTTTCCAACCTTTGGGGGAGTTTCAAACCCCTTCGGTTAAATATTTTTAAACCGTTATCTTCAATTGGATTGTGGGAAGCGGAGATAACCACCCCGGCAATCGCCTTAAGCCGGCGAGTTAGAAAAGCTACGGCCGGGGTAGTAGCTATCCCCAACCGGTGGACATCTGTCCCCGTAGAAGCGATACCCGCTGCCAACGCCCCCTCCAGCATCCCCCCGGAAAGCCGGGTGTCGCGTCCCACCAGGATCGCCTGCCGGTGATCTTCATTTTCACCCCGAAGCAGGGAGGCAGTAATCCGTCCGATCTTAAACACCATCTCAGGGGTTAGCTCCCGGTTGGCCACCCCCCTTACTCCATCGGTACCAAAAAGTTTTGCCAATTTAGGACCCCCATTTTTATCCCGGGCGCTATTCATTATTTTCTGGTTCTTCTCTATTTAAGGTAACAGTTACCTCTACCTTGCCCGGCAGAACCTCTACCCCCAACATTTCGTTTCCCTCCCGGTCCAATACCACCGGCTCCAATTCTTGGCGGTAGAGCTCCCGGGCCCCCTTGAGATCAACCCGAACCACTATTTTCCCAATCGCCTCAAAAAGGGTGCGTGGGGCCTCTACCACCACCTCATCGGGATCACATTGACCGAGATGGAGAACCTCCCAACCCCGGGCCGGTTTACCCTCATGCTCGATCTCCACTTTTAGATTATCACAAATTAACTCTTCGATAATAACCTCTACCGTCTCTGGATAAAAAGCAATTACGGTTAAACCCCGGGGGGGCTTTCCCCTTACCTTTACCCGGTATTTCCCCGCATCCTTCTCAGATAGATCAATATATGCCTCCAGCTCATTAACCGTTAATCCGTCAAAGACCCCTGATACCCCCTCCAGGGTTATATCCACGGTAGGCGGAATTTCAGTTACGATGCACCCATCGTTTAAATTTTCAACCTGCAAGGGCACCCCCTGGAATACCTTACGAATAGGGGTAGTCCTGGTTAAGTTATCCCCAGTTACAAAAAGCCAAAGGATAATTGCCAGGAATACGGATAGTATACGGGCCGGAGTATTGGCTTTTAGCAATTTTTTGATCATCGGCTATTCCTCCACGGCCAGATGGCCGGTCCCTCACTGCGGGCCGGTGCACAGAGGTCTGTCAATAGATTGCGCAATTTTTTTTCATCCAGGTAGCGGGTTAAAACCCCGTTATGGGCCACCGAAATAATACCGGTCTCCTCGGAAATCATTACGGCAACGGCATCAGACTGCTCGGTAATTCCGATCCCGGCCCGGTGCCTGGTGCCCAGCTCCTTGTTAAGATAGGGATCATCGGTTAGCGGAAGATAACATCCGGCGGCGGCAACGTGGTTACCCTGCATGATCAGGGCCCCATCATGAAGTGGAGTCCGGGGGAAAAATATATTAATCAGCAGCTCGGCAGAGACTGTCCCATCAATCCGTATCCCGGTCTCAATTAGCTCTTTTAGGCCGGTTTCCCGTTCTAAAACAATTAGCGCCCCGATGCGTTTCTTAACCAGTACCGGAATCGCTTTCATCAGCTCCTCCAGCATCTGATCAAACTCCTGGGGATTCCAGTAAGAACGCCGAAAAAAACGTCCCCGTCCCAGCTGTTCTAGGGCCCGGCGGAGCTCGGGTTGAAATACAATAGGAATAGCGATCAAGCCTACGGTCATAAATTGCTTGAGCATCCAGTGCAGTGTATCCAAGCCGGCCTTATCACTAACTACCATGGCCAGCAGGAGAAGCACTAAACCCTTAACCAGTTGCTCGGCCCGGGTGCCGCGAATTATTAATATCAAGCGATAAAAAATATAGGCGATAATAATGATATCAATAATGTCACGCCATCCGATGTTAAGTTGTAGAATTGCAGCAACAATTCGATCCCAGATGGCCATTACTTTAGCCCCTTGCAGGTTTTCAAACAGTTCTCCAATAAAAAAAGTTAGTTCCAAAAGTACCGGTTAATGGCGAATGGATATAAAAATATAGTTGCTTATTCGCTGAACCGGGTGCGAAAACCTTCCCAAGTAGCGAAAAGATAGGATAAACCGAGGCGGTTAATCCTTCCAAAACTGCTGATTTAACTTATAGACCAGGGCACTTAAACCCAGTACCCCTACCAGATTAGGCAGGGCCATCAGGGCATTCAAGCCATCGGCCAGGGCCCATACCGTGTATAATTTTCCCGTAGCCCCCACGACCACTGCCCCCACCCAGAACAGGCGGTAAACAGCCCGCCCCTTCTCACTGCCGATAAGGTATTCAAAACTTTTCTCCCCATAATAGGCCCAGGAGATAATTGTAGAAAAAGCAAACAACATTAACCCGATACTTACGATTAGCTCACCGGGGTGATGCAGGACCCGGGTAAATGCCTCCGCCGTCATGGAGGCCCCTTCCAAGGAGGTGGTCCAGGCCCCGGTGACAATCAATACCAGGCCGGTCAAGGTGCAAATCAGGTGGGTATCAATAAAGACCTCCATTATTCCCCACAATCCTTGCCGAACCGGATGATCAGTTTTGGCGGCAGCATGGACAATGGAGGCACTTCCCAGGCCGGCCTCGTTACTAAACACGCCCCGCGCGGCACCATAGCGTAAAGCCTGTAACAGCCCGGCCCCGGCAAAGCCCCCTATTGCCGCCCGCCCTGTTACCGCCCCGGTAAATATCTCCACCAGGGCCAGGGGAACCTGCCGATATTCCAGTATTAAAATTGCCAGGGCTCCGCCAGCATAAAGGAGCGCCATAACCGGGATCAGGCGACTGGTAAAAGAACCAATCCGTTCAATACCCCCTAGAATCACAATGGCTATAATTACTGCCATGATCACTCCGGTCACAAAAGGCGGTATTCCCCACGACGAATAGGCTACCGCCGCTGCCGAGTTGGCCTGGACCAGGTTGCCGATCCCGAAAGCCGCAAGGGAGGCAAAAAAGGCAAAAGTCAGGCCCAGCCAACGCTGTTTGAGACCCCGTTCCAACACGTACATCGGCCCCCCGGCGATATGACCGTCGGGTAGGTGGCGCCGGTAATGTACCGCCAGCACAATTTCACTGAACTTGATCGCCAGGCCGAAAAAACCGGATACCCACATCCAGAACAGGGCGCCGGGCCCGCCCAAGGTAATAGCGGTAGCTACCCCGGCAATATTACCGGTGCCGACCGTAGCTGCCAGGGCGGTAGTTAAAGCCTGGTAAGGTGAGATATCCCCTGCAGCCTGCCGTTCCCGGCGGGGCGCGAAAAGGTTACCGATCGTCAACCGGAAAGCCGTTCCAAACCGGCGGAGCGGCAGGAACCGGTAGCGAACCATCAAGTAAATGCCGGCGGAAAGGATCAATACCGCCAGCGGCCCCCCACCGATCCAGTGAAGGCCTTGCCATAATAAAGACAAATATTTCGCCACGTGTAAGTGTACCTCCTTTAAGTGTACCCCTACACCTAGTATGAAAATAAAAGCAGCAATAATGCTCTCATTTATAAAATTAAGGGGATAGGTTGCCCACAATAACGACAATTTGATCCATCGAGGCCGGCTATGCGAGCACGGTAGCCGGAACGCTCTATAAGCAGGCGGGAGCACCGGGGGCAATAGGTGTAAGCCGCTTTGCTATCTCCAACGTTCCCTAAATAGACATAGTTTAATTTTTCAAGGGCCATCTCCCGGGCCCGGTAAAGGATTTCTAAGGGGGTAGGGGGGAGATTTAAACGGTGTGAAGGAAAATAACGAGAGATATGAAGGGGCAAATCGGGACTCAAGTCGGCCAGCCAGCCAAACATTTGCTCCAACTCCCAGGGATCATCATTTACAGAAGGTATAAGAAGGGAGGTTACCTCCAGGTGACACCGTTTCGCCACCTTTTCCAGTACCCTTAATACCGGCTTTCGCCGTCCCCGACAATATTCTTGATAAAAGGAGTCACTAAATCCCTTGAGATCAATATTAAACCCATCGATATAAGGCAAAAGCTCCTCCAGCGCCTCCAGGCCGATGTAACCGTTGGATACCATGACATTGGCATAGCCATGTTCGTGAAGCAACCGGGCGGTATCATAAACAAACTCGTACCAAATGGTAGGTTCATTATAGGTAAAAGCAACGCCGGGAGTGGAACTTCCCCGAGCCCGGACCAATTCCAGGACCCGTTCGGGACTTAGCATGGTTCCCCCCTGTTCCGGCCTCCCCTCGGCCAAGGACCAGTTCTGGCAAAAACTACATTTTAGATTGCAGCCGTACGTACCCAGGGAAAGAACCTGGCTCCCCGGATAAAAATGATAAAGGGGTTTCTTTTCAACCGGATCCCAATTTACAGCAGCGGCCATTCCATAATTCTCTGCATATAGTTCCCCGCCGAAGACCCGGCGTACCCCGCATATCCCCACCTGCCCCTCGGCCAGTAGACAGTGCCGGGGGCAGAGGAGACAGCGGATTTGATCATTTTCCCGGATGTAAAAACGGGCCTTTTCCATTCTCCCCTCCAACAGCTCCCGAAGCGGCGAGCAAATTTACCTTGCATAGCAAATCGATCAATAGTAAACCGATCAACTGTAGCGTATAACCTTGAACCGGTAAAGCTGGATCGTTTCTTCGGGGGCTATCCCTGCTTTACGCCGGGCGATAGATACCTGTTCTTCCACCGTATTCACACCCTTTAAATCCGGTAGAAGAAGACCGCTCCGATAACCGCTTTTAACTATTACCCCGTATCTCTTAGGATCCAGTTCCCCCATACTTTCAACTTTCTCGGGAGGTGTAAGCACATCTACGGAAAAGCTCAGCTGATCTAAATCCTCCAACCTCACCGGCTCAAACCGGGGATCCCTTAACCCGGCACTAACTGCATTATAAGAGATCTCCTCTGCCAAATTTGGTTTTACCGGTTCGATGGTACCTATACAGCCCCGCAGTTCTCGGCCCTTTTTAATGGTCACAAAGGCCCCGGCCTTCTGTGAAAGTAACGACGGCAGCCCCCGAGGAGGGGTAAAATAGCTCCCGTGACGCAGATAGTGGGCTAACGCCTCCCGGGCCAACCCGGTAGGGGTAATTTTAGAACCCTCCCCTTCCCCCGGTTTATCCCTCTTCCCACCAGGACGAGGATGCAAGGCTGCCACCAGGTAACCGACCCCAAAGGGGCCCTCATAGGAGATAATCTCCGGCTCAAACTCTTCCCCATCCAACATACCTAGGGCAATAATAATTGGGCGGAGGCCGCATTCACCGGCCTCTTCCACCAGGTGGGGATCTATATTTAAAATATCCTCTACCCGCCGCTCCTGCAAAAGTTTCACCAGTAGCCGATCAAATTCGGCCCCCCGGGGGCTGTACCCCGCCGGAGCATCCCTGGTCAGGCGGTGGGATAGATCGGCGCTGGCAATTACCGCTGCCGGCAGCCCCCTCTTCTCAATTGCCCGTCTTAAACTCTTGCCAAACCGGTAAAGCTCCCGGTATGGAAACAGGCTAATGGTCAGGTGCATTCCGGGAACTGAAAGCCCGGCCTGTTGCAGGTAATATAACGGGACCGCCGCCCCATGGTCCAGCTCCCGGCAGAACCCGGGATAATCCGCGGGCTGTAGGGGAACAGGACGAACCGCCTCTCCAGTTGTCTCCCTTTCCGTAAGCAATAGCAGTTGCTGATCTATAGAAAAAGCTACCTTTGCCCCCGGCGCGCCAAAACGGCCAAAATGCCCGGTTAGCGTTTCCCCCACCGGCGTCGCTATCCCCTCCCGAAGAACCGGACCGTGAGGAGTAATAAGCACTAGGCACCGGGGCCCTAGCTCGGTCACCTGGCCGGCCAGGTACTGCAGTCCCTTTACGGTGGAGTTCACCCGAGATAGCTCCTCCCCTCCTACCTCAGGAATAATGAGCGGGGGATGGGGGGATATCCCGATGATCCTTAACACTTTAAATTCCTCCTCGTCTCAAGCGAACCATCAATAGGCTAATTGTCACAATATTAGTATACCAAAGACCGGGAGCACTAACAACGGAGCAAACCGGCACCCAACCGGGAATAGTAATAATTTTACACAAACTGTTGAAGCAAAAAGGTACGTCCCTGGTGCTTCACTTGAAGCAAAAAGGTACGTCCCCGGTGCTTCTCGTCCCCGGTGCTTCCGGTGTTTCGAAAAGGAAAGGGGCCGGGGTTCATCGAACCCCGGCCCCTTTTCGGTATCCTTTTGGCTTGATCAGGTCAAGGGGATATCGCCTAGGTTTACATCCTTCTCCGTATCGATATTCTCAAATACCTTTTTCTTGCCATCGCTCTCTATTGTCAGGTTATAGGTGCCGGTCTCCTCTAGATCCTTGAACCAAAAATCACCGAACTCGTCGGTGGTGGCGGTAGCGGTTTTGCCGTTACCGGCCAGTGTACAGGTCGCCCCGATGATAACCTCTTTTTCCACCGGGTCGTAGACTGTACCGGCAACAAAGCGCTTCATCCTGTTAAGGTAGTAAACCCTCGGCTTGTAGCCGCCTTCGGGGTGAACCACCTCCGCCCGGGCGATTTCGTCAGCAAACTCCGACTCCTCTCCAAATTTAATTGCCTCGGTAGGGCAGGCGTCAACACAGCGCGGTACCTCCCAACCGTCATCAAGCAAATGGGCACACCCGGTGCATTTCTGGGCGATATACAGGTTTTCATTGAAATAAATCGCCCGGTAGGGACAACGATCTACACACTCCCGGCAACCGGTACATTTTTCTGGGTCTATAATGACTAGGCCGTCATCACGGCGATAGATGGCCCCCTCAATCGGACAGTACTCAATACAGGGTGCATTCTCACAGTGCATGCAGAGATAGGGCCGGTAATCTACCTTTACCTTGGGAACAGTGCCCCGGACCTCTTCCTGCATCTTGAGCCAGAACTGGCCGGTATCCGGCTGCGGCTTGGCATAAGGGGTCCAGTCGTTGCCTACATGCTCATCCTTGCAAACAAACTGGCAGGCATAACATCCATTGCATCGGGCCAGATCGATAACAAAAACTTTCATCTATTCGTTCCCTCCTTCTACCCAGCCGTTAAAGTGCAACCCGGCATCAGGACAGTATTTCCGCTCGAAGGCTGCGGGGTTCTCTTCACGCCAGCGAGCCCATTCCTTCGGCTCGATCTTCTGCACATCGACCAGGTAGCCGCTGGTAGCCTGGCCGGCTGCATTCTTGGAAGATACCCCCAGGGGGCTAATAGTATTGATCGCTCCACCGCGGCAAACATCCTTGGCAATGGGGTCGTAACGGGCCCCGTGATCCACGTAGGCCACGCCGGGCATAACTCTTTCCCAGACCCGGGCCCCACAGAGGACAATCCCTCTCTCGTTTACTATCTTGACAATCTCCCCATCCTTGATCCCCCGTTTTTCCGCCTCCTGCGGATTAATCCAAACCGGCTCATATTTATAGCCATCGGGGCCGGTTACCTTACAGGTTGGCGTCTCCCGGGTCCAGGAGATATCATCAGCCTGAGAGTGTACGCGCCAGCGGCCGTGGTTGGACATTAACAAGAGTGGGAACATGGCCGCCCGATCGCTGGATAACCGCTCATCGTGGGTAATCCCTTTTTCAACCCACTTGGGAATAGGCGGCCTCTCGTGATCGTCGGGGAAATGTTTGGCCAACCGCTCGGAGTAAATTTCCAGTTTCCCGGTCGGGGTAGGCAGGGGATTGTTTTCCGGATCCTCATAAAATTTACGTAGGCCCGGTGTATCCTCTTCCCAATCCTCGGCGGTAGGAAATGCATAGTACTGCTTCTCCTTGAAATCTTCCCACGAAATAAAATTACCCAGGGCCATGCTATCGAAAACCTCTTTTTGTAGGTCCTCGATGCTTTTCTCTTCGCTAAATTCTTTTTCCTTACCAAGCTTTTTAGCTACCTCCAGAACCGCCTCGTAATCACTCTTCGACTCCCCCACCGGCTTAATAGCCTGATTCAGTAGGGTTACACTTTGGAAATGAACACCCTGCCGGGTATTGGTAACGATATCGTCTACCTCCATGTTGGTATTAACCGGTAAAATTATATCGGCCAGCAGGCAATCGTTTTCCAACCATGGATGCTGAGCTACCACACATTCAATCGAAGGATGACGAAAAGCCTCCACCGTCTTATTACCATAATTCCAACAGGTAATACGGCAAGGGGTATCGGTCCAAATCATATGGATCTCAGTACCGCCCTTTTCCTTCTCAATCGGATAGGTGTATTTGACAAACTGATCCTCTGGCGGCGACTCGATTCCGCCGTCACCCCAGAAGACGATGGGCGGATTAAGTATAGCGTCTTGGATCAAGGTTTTCGGTATCAACTGTTTACCCCAGCCAAAAATAGTGGAGTCGCAAGGAACCCTTAACCTTTCACTCAACGCCGTGTTAAAGAAACGGGTATCTTGAACCCCTTTCGCTCGGGGCATCCCGATATAGGAGATCTGCCACTGGTGCACCCCCGGGCCGCCCAGGCCCTGCATGGCCAGGAGGACACATTCCAGCCTTCCCGCTTCATGAGAGTAGGGACCCCTGATGAAAGAACCGCCAAAGTAGTGGGCAATCGAGAAGGTTTTTTCTGCCAGGTACCGGGCAAAAGCCTTAATGGTCCAAGGCGGAACCCCACATTTTTCGGAAGCCCATTCCGGTGTCTTCGGAATATTATCTTCCTCCCCCATAACATAGGCGGCCAGCTTCTCAAGGCCCACCGTATGGGTCGCCACGTAATCCTTGTCGTAAAGTCCCTCTTTTAGCCAAATATAAATAATAGCTAGCTGGAGGGCCGCATCGGTGTTGGGCAGGACCGGGATCCATTTATCGGCATGAACCGCCGCTCCATAATTTACCTCGGGGCAGACATAAATCTGTTTAATACCCGCATCGCGCCAGAAATAGCAGATCCGAGAGGCATACTGACCGGTAAAACCCCAAACCGTGGTTTCCGGGTCACAGCCCCAGAAGAGGACTGCATCGCTATGCTCCGAAATATCCTTGAGCACATTATCTGCCGGTCGCATCATGCCCTGCGAGCCCTGGCCCCAAACATGTTTCGACCCCCAGTACCAGCCCTCCCAACTATCCGGGTTTCTCACCTGCTGGGTAAACCCGCCCATCATATCAAGAAGCCGGGCCTGGTGCCCATGGGGGGTGTGAATGGTTTTACATTCGCCATGGCCATCGCCCTGGGTAAGAATCGCCAGGGGGCCATACTTCTGATGAACCCTTTTTATTTCACTGGCAATTAAATCGGTAGCCTCATCCCAGGAGATCCGCACATACTTACTTTTACCCCTATTCTGGGGGTTACGCTCCCCCTCCGGATCCCAGTCCACCCGGCGAAGGGGGTATTTAATTCGGTTGGGCGAGTAGGTTCTTTTCTTGTAAGCCAGTGAAAATGGAGATGGTAATGCCTTAAAAAGCGGTTGTAAGGTCGCGCCGTTCCGCTCAATTTTCCAGGGGTTTAGCGCCTCCCGGTCATATTTCCAATCGTAATGGAACGGCCGAACTCGAAGAATTTTACCGTCTTTTACATCAACTGCACATTCGCCTCCACCGCCCAGCAGGCCCCCTAATGCAAGGGACCTGATGACTGTTTTATCGCCGGCGGTATCTGGCCTGGCGGCAGTAGGCTTGTTGCCGCCCCGGTTTTTTTCCTCCAACATCATCCCTCACCTTCTACATATTTTTAAACTGTTCTATTTCCCATTGCCGCTCTACTTCCAATTCACATAATAATGCAATTAACATGCCATCATTTCCCGGGGATAAAAGGTTGTCTGTTCAAGGCTAGGCCCCCCTTGAAATAATTTATCACCATCGATGGGGGCAACCATGTAAATATTAATTAACATTGTTCCACTTTGTTTAACTCAAGGTTTACCACCCGCGCCGGGTTCGATCATTTCACCGGAGAATAAACCCTACCGGGGACGCAGTGATTTTAATTATTTATGGTATAGTATTGAATATTGGTAGTAAAAATACCTAACTCTAGCCGGGCGGTGATTAAAATGGATTTTATTGAAGTTTTAAAGGGAAGGCGTAGTATCAGGAGTTTTCTCCCCCAGGAAGTCCCGGAAGAAGATATCAGAGAGATTGTTGAACTGGCCACCCTGGCTCCCAGCGCAGGAAATAAACAGGATTGGCAAACCATCGCCATCTTTAATCGGGAGATAAAACTCCAGATGAAAAAAGTAATCCAGGATAAACTGGCAACACTGGCGAAACAAGCGGGGGTTGAGAATCCTGAGGCGGTTAGCCGAAGGCGGATTAATATCTTATTTGCCGATGCCCCGGTAGCCCTGGTCATTTTGACTAAACCCTATCGCTCACTGCAGGATGAAATCCTGGTAAAATGCGGTTACACGGATCAGGAGGTCGAACGCCTGCGGATGCGACCGGAGCTGCAGACTATCGGCGGCTTCATTCAATCCCTTTTGCTAGCCGCCTACAGTTACGGCTACGGAACCTGCTGGATGGTCGCCCCCAATGTCGCCCGACCGGAGATGGAGCAGATCCTGGGCGTTAAGAAGCCCTGGTCAATCTCCGCCCTGGTAGCCCTGGGCCGTCCGGCAAAAGAACCGGGTCGCAAAATAGTGAAGCCGGTCTCCGAGGTTCTCAAAATAATAAATTAGGGGTGCCCGGCGGCACCCCAGTTTTTTGTTCGGAACTATTTACACCCTCCCCGGCGGCAACCCCTATTTTCCGGTTTCAAAGCGAAATTCCTGTTCTGGATCGATGAGCGCCAGAACGCGGACAATACAACCGTCCCCGCCTTCCCATCTCCAGGGGAAAGCCATGAAAAAGCATCGTTTTCCGGTAACCTTATCCAGGTCGCCCCCTACGTTTTCAATGCCGGGTATACCGCCTTTAACCATCAGGTTCTTGTGGGCATCTTCCCAAAGGGGGAAATCTACCTTTGGGTCACGGCCATATTCTTGCTTCCATTCCTCTATTAAATGGGGGTGAGTCGGGCCGAGGCCGTGATCTACCAGCTTGGTCGCCAGGGGGTGATCATTGGCCTGGCATCCATAACCCACTAATTTTATCTTTTTTTCGACCAACCAGTCAGCACCGGCACCATTAATACCACAACCATAGGCAAAATATTCATCGGTATCGGCCCATTTATGATGGAACCCGGTATTGATCATGACAATATCGCCTTCCTGAATTTTTGGCCGGGCATTTTCTAGATCTTCCGGGGTAATGATACCCCATTTTCCCTTGGGGATGGAGACAGCCACACCGGTCCCACATAACCGCCACAGGGGATAATCGCCAATACTGGGTGTATTTTCGGTTACGTGTAGCGGGGCATCCATATGGGTGGAGCGGTGCATGATCCCTTCCCAGTTTACCTCGTACAGGCCATCCTTGGCATGAAATTTCTTTACGGTAACATTGACACTGGGAGTAGAAGGCCATTCCGGCATAAATTGATGGTAGGGGTGACTTAGATTATATATTTGCAGGCTCATGTCTTCTCCTTTCAATCAAAATATTTATTTACCCGGATCGATCCGGTAGCTACCGGCCGGATCGATAATCGCTACGAACCGTACCGGACAGGCGTCACCATTTCTAAATTTCCAGGGGGCGGCAACAAAGGTGGCTCTCTTCCCTAGTAAAAGATCGATATCCCCGCCTACCTGTTCAATCGTAGGGATACCGGCCTCGAGAAGGGTTTTATGGGCGATATTCCATTCGCCATGCTCTTTTTTAGGATCCAGGCCCGTAGCCTCCCGGTATTCGTCGGCCAACCTTTTCATGGTCGGCCCCCCCCGGTGGGGCCCCAGGGAGGTTGCCAGCGGATGATCAACCTGCTGGGTATCGACCGCCACTAGCTTACACTTCCTTTCAACCAGCCACCGGGCCGCATCCCCGGTCAGACCGGGGGATTCGCCATAATACTCCAGTGAATCGGAGTACTTATGGTGCCACCCGGTAACGATAACTACAATATCTCCCGGCTGGACCGTTGCTTCATTTGCCTCCAAGTCCCCGGCAGTCACCGTTTCGTAGCTTCCCTTGGGAATGCTAAGAACAATACCGTTACCAAAAAAACGATCCTCCGGGATTTCAGCTAGGTCCGCACCCTTTTGAACCAGGTGCAGGGGGGCATTCATATGAGTGCCCGTATGCATAGATGTATTTGTTTTCCAGGCTAAAACGCCATGTTGGGCATGTTTTACGGCCCTAAACATTTTCACATCATCCTGCCCAGGATAGGATGGTACACCATGACCCCAGGTATGACTGAGCTCCAAAAACTGTAAACCCGAATAGGGGTCGTTCACAAATGACACCGTAATCCCTCCTTTTAATGAGATGGTTATAGTCTTTTAACCTAAAAAATAATACCCCCTTATAAATGAGATAGCCTGGCCGCTAATCCGGCCACCGGGTTGCCTGCTTCGCACCAGTTATTTATGCAACATTTATGCCACCCGGGGGGCAACATCATTTAATAAGGGTAAAGGGCGGTACCATAACCGGTACCGCCCCATTGCAACCCCTTTTTAAAAACCGGTTGGCCACCCCGACTTTATACGGGGTCCAACATAACCTCACCCACGTTAATGCTCTTATGGGTAAATAGTTCCAGTTGGCGGGGCTGATATCCCTCATGCTCAACAGTGAGAATATAACGGGTCTTCTTGCCAAGCCCCTCAAATTCAAAATCACCGTAGATATCGGAGCGGGTCTCCATGCTCACCCCGTTGCCGGCAAGGGATACCTTTACCCCCGCGGCACATTCCCCCTGGTTATCTTTAAATACCACCTCGCCGGCAATAAAGTATCGCGGGATCCCCGCATACTTAATTAGAGGTTCGGTCCCAAACTCCGGATAGAGTACCTCGGATTTGGTTTCGGCCACCAGCCGGGAGACCTCACTGTCAGGATCATCCAGATCCCCAAACACCAGGGCGCCGGTAGGACAGGCCTCGACACATTTCGGCTCTTTTTCTCCCTGGTCCAACATATGGGCACAGAGGGTACACTTCTGAGGTAGCTGCTTCTCTTCGTTCCAGAATATAACCCGGTAGGGGCAGCTGTTTACAATCTGCCTTTGACCCCGGGCCTTTACCGGATCGATAATCACAATCCCGTCCTCCCGCCGGTAAACTGCACCCTCCTTGGCCATCTCGATACAGGGTGCCTCCTGGCAGTGCATACAGGGCAGCGGGATATAATCAAGCTTGGGCTTGGGATACTCTCCCCGTTCTATTTGCTTGATCTGCATCCAGTAGTGGTCCTTTAAGGGATGACCCTCAGAATAGGGGGGATAATCATTATCATAAAATTCATCCCGGCAGGCTAAAAAGCAATTATAACAGCCGGTGCACTTGTTAACATCGATAAAAATCGTATAACGCGCTATTTTAATCACTCCTCCCACTTTTCAATTTCAATCAAACAAGAATTAGGAGTCATCCCGGGCGCATGCCTGGAAAGCAACCGCGAAGAGGTTAACAGGTTAACGCAACCGCCCCTATCCATCGAATCGGGCTTACCGGGTATTAGGGGATCATACTTGGCCGATGAACCGTAGCTATGGATAATCCCGGGGCGAACCCATCCGGTAACCACGGCTACACAGAGCACCCCGCCCCGGTCGTTATAGAGACGAACAATATCACCGTTATTAATCCCCCTTACCTCCGCATCCCGGGGATTAATACGGGCCGGCCACCAGTGGTAACCATCCTTTTTTATACGGTGGACCGGGATATCATTCAGCCAGTCGGTATGTTTATCATAATGGGTGTGGAAGGAAAACCGGGGATGGGGAGAGAGCAGCTGTAACGGATATTTTTTAAATAGATCACTATGATGTCCCTCCCAGCTAGGAATATAGCGGGGTGAGATCGGCCGTTCCCAATCTTCCGGAAAATGTTTTTTCAAGCTCTCCGATACAAATTCAATTTTACCGCTATAGGTGCCGAGTTCGTGGCCTTTCTCCGTATTCCGTTTCGGATTGGAAGGATCGGGGGTGTCACAGGCCCGCCCCTCGGCAAACCAGCGCAAACCGGGGGTCGGTTTATAGCCTTCTTTAATATTGATTACATGGTAACCTTTTCGATTAAAGGTCTCCCAATCGACCAGCTTGGGCAGGTCGGATAGTTCAAAGAAAGCCCGACACCAATCCAGCTCGCTCTTACCGCCATCGGTAAATTCATCTTTTAATCCAAGACGCTCGGCCAACAGGGCGAAAATCTGATAATCCGACTTGGATTCCCAGAGCGGTTCGATACATTTCTGTTGCCTGACAATTACCCGGTAGTTGCTTCCACTACTGGCATGCCCAGTATAGCCCCCACAGGCACCCCACTCGGCCAGATCATCCCGTTCAAAGTTACTACAGGCCGGTAAAATAACATCGGCCATCCGGGTCTCGCTATTGAACCAGACATCCTGGTTTACAACGAATTCCAGCTTGGGGCTCTGGTACATTTTGACCCATTTGGAGGTATCGAGCATGGTACCGATAAAAGAGCCCCCGTAACGGTAGAATAGCTTGATCTCGGAGCATCCCTCCGCCGGGTACTCAAAGTATTCAAACTGCTGCTCCAGGGAGCCGCCGCAGAATCCGGCCCCATGCCAGCTCAGGGGTGGGTCAAGGATCGCATCGGGTAAGGTAAGACGGTACAGCCGCTGCCTATTTTTATTAACCGGTATAAAATTAGCGGCCTTGGTCGCAGAAGAGATCTTGCCCTGGGGATCGGCATAGGCTGGGAAAAAGTAGTCGGTATCTGAGGGCGCCCCCATGGTGGTCCCCCATATGGACCGGCCGGGCTTACCGAGCCCCTGCATAGCCTGGAGCAGGACCATCATGCGGGCCCACTCGGTCGCATAGGCCTGGCGACAGGCACCGCCCTCGCCACCGCGGGCACCGCCGGAAAGGATAGTCCTTTTTTCCGCCCATTCCCGGGCCAGAGCCCGAATCACCCGGGCCTTCACCCCCGATTCTTCCTCCGCCCACTCCGGGGTCTTGGGCTGCCCGTCTATCTCCCCCAATATATATTTTTTAAACTCATCGAACCCGATAGTCCGGTTTTCAATATATTCCCGATCGTAACGCCCCTCGGTAATCCATACATAAGCAATCGCCATCGCCAGGCAGGTATCGGTACCGATACGCGGGGCAATCCACTTGCCGCCCATAACAGCGGCGGTAAAATTATAAAAGGGATCGATAAAAACAGTCTTAACCCCTTTCTTTTTGAGCCACTCCCGCCAGAGGGCCGACTCCTGGCCGGTATAGGTCCCGCGGGTTGAATCGGGATCATTAGACCAGAGGACAATCATCTCGGCGTTCTTTAAAGCATCCTGCAACATATCGTACGGTTCCGGCATTCCCAACCGCCAATAAAAACCATAGGTATGGGTGGCCCCCCAATGCCAGCCTTCCCAACTATCCGGATTATCCAAAACCGGGGTAAAATCCAGCAGGTTCATAAAACGCATAAAGGAGCCATGCTTATAACCCACTATCCCCCAATTATGGTGGGAAGAGGTTAACCCGCTAATCGCCGAACCACCATAACTCTCCTTAACCCGTTTCAGTTCGCCGGCAACCAGGTCCAGCGCCTCCTCCCAGGAGATACGCACATAGCCTGATTTGCCCCTATTCTGAGGGTTGCGCTCCCCCTCCGGGTTAAAATCAACCCGCTTCATCGGATATTTAATGCGTTCATCGGAGTGAATCCTCCGCCTCTCCGCGTGAACATAAGGCGCCACGGCAAATTTTTTCGGTGCAGTAAACTTATGTTCACCGGCCTCAATGGTCCATGGCTTTAAATCTTTCTCTTCGGCAACCAGGGGCCTGATCCGCACTACCTTGCCATCCCTTACGTAGACGGAGACGGGACCGGCGTTGGTGCAATTCGTAAAGACCTGTTCAGTCATTATCCATATCCTCCTCACTCCTGAAAGTATAATCTTCCACCTGCATCTTAACTAACTTAAGTGTTACACCCCCCATTTATATTCCAGTAGATATTAAAGGATGATCAAACCGGTTATTGCTACATCTTTCCGGCCGGGTTACCTAACTATTTGGCTAACAGTACTTGATGCAAATTTTATGCCACCTCCCACCGGAATAAATTTAACCCGCCCCTGTTTTTTTTTAAACGACTTCCAAGTTTCTTAAAACCCGGGCCCAGCCCCCGCTACTTTTCTACCCCTTAGATATTTAACATTGCGTTAATATTTTGACACATAGAAAAGCATCGACACACTAAAACCGGCTCGGAAGTCCAGGGCATGCAACAATTCGGAATTCTAGCCCCCCTGTAAATATTGGCATACATTTTGCATCTTTTAGGGCAGGAGACAACCCGGCTAGTAGTAACGACATTTTTAGACAACAACAGGTAATGCTTCACTTGTACTATAATACAAAATATTGCCACTGGCTGCAAACGGCCCGCCGGGGGGAGGTGATCGGGTAACCATTGAAGACAGGCAAGGAGACCGGTTATTAAATTGTTAGCAAACTGCCCTGGAGGAAACAGGCCCGGCGAATGAAAGGGCTCCAAAATAGAATTGAAAGGGGCGAATAACTGAAAAGTGTGGCTAAAAATACTAACCTGGTTGGACATATTCACGGAGAAAGCAAGCAATATTTTCCATTATATTGGCTCCGTTATCTTGGCAGTAATGATGTTTTTTACATTTGCCGATGTAGCAGGACGTTATTTTCTCAAACAACCAATCAAGGGATCCTTTGAAGTTACCGAGTATATGCTGGCTATTTTGATCTCTTTCTCCATTGCCTATTGCGGGGTAAAAAAAGGTCATATTCATGTAGACGTACTAACAATGCGCCTACCGCAGCGGGTTCAGGACATCTTAAATTCTATTACCCAACCGCTGGGCTTTATCTTGATCTTCTTAACCACATGGCATACCGTCCGCTTTGCCCTTAGTTTACACGCTTCCGGTATGTCCTCTACTGTTCTTGTAATACCGAAGTACCCCTTTGTTTTTATTGCCGCCGTCGGCCTGGGGTTATATTCACTGGTGCTACTAAAAGATTTTATGGAATCCCTTTATAAGGCGGTGAAGCGATGACACCAATTGTAGTCGGTATAATCGGTATCCTCATTTTATTTGTGTTACTGTTCCTGGGCATGAATGTGGGATTGGCCTTACTTTTGATCGGCTTTGTCGGTCAGGCTTATATTGCCGGGTTTGCACCTACCTTTGGCGGGCTAAGGATGATCCCCTACTCTACCTTCGCCTCCTACAGCTTAAGTGTTATCCCATTATTCATCTTGATGGGTAATTTGGCTTTCCATTCCGGGCTAAGCCGCGATCTTTACCTTGCGGCCCGCAACTGGTTGGGACGGCTACGGGGCGGTTTAGCCATGGCCTCGGTAGCGGCATGCGCCGCTTTCGCTGCCTGCAGCGGTTCCAGTGTAGCTACCGCGGCTACATTAGGGAAGATAGCGTTGCCGGAGATGAAAAGGTATAATTACGATGACGGGCTGGCCACCGGTACCCTGGCCGCCGGCGGCACCATGGGTATCTTGATCCCCCCCAGCGTAATCCTCATTATATATGGTATCCTGACCGAGCAGTCCATCGGGAAACTTTTTTTAGCCGGTGTTATCCCCGGCATACTGGAAGCTGTCTTCTATATAATAACAATTTATATCTTAACTACTCTCTACCCATCGTGGGGACCGCCCGGACCTAAAACTACCGTAAGAGAAAAATTTATTTCGCTAAGGGATACCTGGGGTTTTATTGCCCTGTTCCTACTGGTTATCGGCGGGATCTACATGGGTGTTTTCAGCCCCACCGAAGCCGGGGGTATCGGTGCATTCGGTACCTTTATATTCTGCCTATTAAGGAGAAGGCTCCGTTGGGATACCTTTAAGGAGAGCCTGATTGACTCGGGCCAGACCGCAGCCATGATCTTTTTGATCATGCTGGGAGCTAACTTTTTCGGCCACTTCCTGGCGGTCACCGGTCTCCCCGCCGCCCTCACCGCCTCCCTGGCCACCCTCGCCGTTAGCCGGTATGTGATCCTCTTGCTTGTATTTATATTCTACCTTATCCTGGGCTGCGTTATGGACTCCATGGCCATGATTCTAATTACCGTGCCCATCTTCTTCCCGTTGGCATTGGAACTAGGTTTTAACCCTATCTGGTTCGGGATCTTCATCACTCGGGTAACCGAGATTGGCATGGTTACTCCCCCGGTGGGGATGAACCTTTACGTCATCAAGGGGGTAGCCAAGGATGTACCTATGAGCACCCTGTTCCGGGGAGTGTTCCCCTTCGTAATCGCCGATATCCTCCATGTTGCCTTAATTACAGCACTCCCCATACTAGCCACATTTTTACCCAGCATGATGAGGTAAAGCTAAAGATAAAATATAAAATATAAAATATAAGCCGGTGCAAAACCCTTGCACCGGCTCATATTATCTACCAAAAATTACCCGATAGCGGTCAGGCCTCCATCTACGTAGATAATTTGGCCGGTCACAAAATCGGAGGCCGCCGAGGCCAGGAAGATAGCCGCACCAACCATATCTTCGGCTTTCCCCAGGCGGCCCAAGGGAATATTCCTCAGGTATTTTTCGGTTCGCCCCGGTTCTTTCATCTGCTTCTCTGTTAACTTGGTAGCTATTAAAGCCGGGCCGATCGCATTAACATTTACATTAAATGGTGCCCACTCCGCCGCCAGACAGCGAGTAATCATATCTACCGCCCCCTTGGTGCTGCAATAGGCACTATTCCCGCCGGCATTGGCCCGAATTCCCCGGACCGATGATAGGTTGATAACCTTACCCGAGCGCCTTTTAGTCATTATCCGGCCAAATTGTTTACAGCTGATCATTGTTCCCATGGAGTTAACATTATGTAACAGCTGCCAATCCTCCATTGATAGGTCAAGACCCTTTGCCTTCTTATTGGCCCCATGGGCATTAACTAAAATATCTACCGTTCCGTACCGGGCAACGATTTCACCAACCAGCCGGATTACATCCTCCTCATCGGTTATATCCACCCCCATGGCTGTCGCCTCCCCACCGGTCTCCCTACCTATCGCCGCTGCCCGCAGTTTCAAGTTTTCAATATTTCTACTGGCCATGACCAGCCGGGCACCGTGCTCCACGAAACCGGTAGCGATCGCCCCCCCGATACCGCCGGCACCGCCGATTACCACCGCCACCTTACCACTTAAATCAAATCTTTTTTTCATCAATCCCTCACCTCTTAGTATTAAAATAACCCGGGTTAAGGCTCTACTATAATCACCAGGACCGTTGCCGGGTTAACACCCCGAACTTTAATCGCCCGCTCTTCACCGGGAGCAATATAGAGTAGATCCCCCTCTTCCAAGAGGTGCTCCTCTTCTGGTCCGGCTACCGTCAACGCCCCGGAGAGAAGGTAGTAGACCCGCTCCTTAGCAGAGCTCGACATTTCGGCTCCACCGTTTGGCAGGAAATGGGATATCGATACCGTCAGGCGGCTGGCCGCGGTTTCCCGATCTACCTTTTTTAGACCCCACATATGGAAATGCCGTTTGGCCTCGTAGGGTGTACCCTTATTGGCCTTAACTGTTTTCATTCCATCTACTCCTTTATATTTCGATTGGTCTAAAGGTTATATTGCAAGCACCGTGCCACTCATATCCCCCCGCCCGCCGCAGCTCTCCTAAAACAAGAGGCCGATCAGGTCACCCGGTCCCGGGAACCCGGAACGTTACCGTTATCCTTTATTTGGGAAACAATGATAGCGTTAACAACTAACAGAGCCATGATCAAGATTAGTATAAATTCGTAACGGCCCCAATAATCGTACGTGACCCCGCCTAAGTAGGAACTGGCGGCGGCCCCCAGATGATGGCATACCGTAACCAGGCCAAATACTATCCCTACCGATTCCTTGGTAAACATTTGGGTACATAAAGATCCCGTTGGGGCAATAGTAGCCATCTCTGTTATGCCGAAGGAGAGGGCAAAGATAAACAACAGAACCGGTGAGCGGGCATAGAGCAGAAGGATAAAAGTTAAACTCCTAAAACCATAGAGCAGGCGAAGTAGTTTCCCCCGATCAATCTGGTCAGCCAGGTAACCGGCCCCAACGGTTCCCAAGAGGCTACTTGCCGATAACAGGGTAAAAACAAGGGCAATCGTGTACGGTGTAAAGCCCCTCCCCTCGGCAAAGGGGATAAAGTGGGTCCCGGTAAAACCTATATCGGTAAAACCACAAATAAAATAGGAGATTGATAACAACCAGAATACCCGGTTTCTGAAAATAACGCCCAGGGAGATCGGAACTTTTTCCTTCTGCACCCCGGCCCCGGCGGGAGTCTCTCCATCGCCATAGGGCGCCAGGTTAATATCGGCCGGTTTTGATCTGATAAATAAGGCCAGCAGGGGAGTTAAACCAAAGGTGACAATTTGCCCTAAAAGCAGCACCGCATAACGCCATCCATGGGCTTCAACGAGAAAAATGGTAGCCGGCACTAGAATTAAGGTCCCCACTGCCTGGCCCGAGGCAATTATGCCCAGTACAAATCCCCTTTTTTTCGCAAACCAATGGGTAACCAGGGAGGCAGCCACCACGCTCGAACATCCGGCCGAGCCGCTAGGAAAAAACACCCCTAGTAAAATGATCAACTGCCAAAACCCGGTAACGGCAGAGGAAACCATTAATGAGGCCCCGATTAAAAGGGAGCCCAGGGCGAATATAATCCGTCCCCCGTATTGATCGGCAAGCTTTCCGGCCAGCGGTTGGGCAACCGCAAAAGTAATCCAACCCAGCAGGGGAATGGCGGCCGCAGCGGTACGGCTGATTAAAAATTCATTTTCCCAAGAAATAAAATAGGCCCCTAGAGCACCCCGTAGACCAAAATTTATAAGAGCTACAAATAACAAACCCACTAGAACCCAGCCGTAATGGAACGGGAATTTATAAGAAAATAGTCTATCCCTCACCCGATATAGCCACCCCACACAAAAATTTGTATCCCGGTAAAGTACAGCCGCCTATAATCTACCAACAAATCATGCAATTGCTATGCCATTCGTAACGTACCAGCCGGATCCCTGTAAAAGAGTATATTTACAAACAGTTTACACCATGTCAAGCTATTAACACACTCTTGGCCCAATAGGGAAGAGTCAAACAATCAAAGCCGGGCTAATAGCCAGACACCCGTGACCCGATATGATCTAATTTTGAGCATCGCCGGTTAATATTGATAGCGATTCAAGCAAGATCCTGGGGCAACCCCTGGCCTCCCGTAGACCTTAAGACCGGGGGTAAATTACCCCCACCACTGCCCCTCAATGGCATGGATATTGCATTTATTTAGCATAAGTGGGGCTTGTCAAAGGATTGGCAAATCGGAAGCTAGGGGCAAACTTCTTCCAGAGGAGGTGATCCTCAAGACAATTCGGTCTACTCCAAAAAAGAAGAGGGCTGGTAACTTATTTAAAATTTGCGTGAGGTGATAAAATGAAGCGATCCCTTTTTTTAACACTGCTTGTGGTGACATTAGTCGTGTTAATGTCGGTCGTTGGCTGTACCCCCACCGTAGAGAACGGAGAGGAAAACGGAGACGCTGAACCGGTAGAGAAGATAACATTAAAATGGGTCGACGAACATGCCACCACGGCCTGGGAGGCTAAAATGGCGGCCATCCCATTTCTACAGGAGATTGAAGATGTCACCGACGGCAGGGTCGAAGTTGATCCCTACTGGGCTAATACCCTCCTAGAGACCGTGGATATCTGGCCCGGCATCGCCGCCGGCACGGCTGATTTCGGCTGGTGTTTCATGGGTGTATACGGCGGAATGACCACCCTGGCTGATGTGGTCACATTACCGTTCATGCCTTTCGAAAGTGCGGAACATGGCAGTGCAGTGCTCTGGACCCTTCTGAATGAGTTCCCGAACTTAGCAGAACAATTTGGTGAAAACCACATTCTCCTGACCTGGACCTCCGACCCCTATATTTTGGCAACCACCAAGAAACAGGTTAAAACCATGGAAGACATCAAGGGCCTGAAGATCAGAGCCATGGGCGGACCCCCCACCGAGATGGCCGAGTTGCTGGGGGCTGTTCCCCAAAGTATGCCCATGCCCGATACCTATACGAACCTACAGACGGGTGTCCTAGACGGCATATTTACCCCCTGGGAAGCAATTATTAGCTGGCGGCATCACGAGGTTTGCCCTTATGTTACCACGATCCCCGCCCATAGCGTTTACTTTACCATTCCATTCAACCATGACAAGTGGAACAGCCTGCCCGATGATATTCGGGAGGCGCTGGAATCGGTAGGCGGAATGAAAGGCTCCCGGTTCTGGGGCAAACAGAAGTTTGATAGTGCCAGGCCGGAGGTGCTCCGGATGTGTGAGGAAGAGGGAATCGAGATTGAATTCTACGATCCCACCCCCGAAGAACTACTCCAGTGGAGAGAGGCAGCCGGCTTGCCCCTTTGGGACAAGTGGGTTGCCGACAGAGAGGCCGATGGATACGATGAGGCCCAGGAGATATTGGATCGATGCCTAGAGCTGGCCGAGGCCGGACTGGCCGGGATGGAATAGAGCGGTCATATTGCAAGGATATACTGAACTTTATATGCTTTTTATACTACTAAGTGCAATCGGTAACAGGCTATAAACAGGGAGGCCGGGTGCCCGGCAGACGGGAAAAATGCCGGGACCCGGCCTTTACTATTTAAATCTGTAAGAAGAAGACAAAATGCCGGTATAAATAAAGAAAGGGAGTAGAACATCAAATGGATAAATTGAGATTTAAAGCCCGGCTGGTTTTATGGAGCGCTGTCGCCCTCAATATCCTAATCGGCATACTCTACATCTGGAGCATTATAAGCAAGGCTTTGATCAACGACTTAGGCTGGACAAGCAAGCAGGCCTCCCTGCCCTATACCCTGGTAACCATCTCTTTTACCTCTTTCATGGTCGTATTTGGTCGAATCCAGGATATTAAAGGGCCTCGTATGCCGGCAACCCTTTCCGGTATTCTACTGGGGGGGGGTCTAATCCTTTGTTGTTATTTCCTGACCCCGGTGGGATTACTAATCGCCTTCGGAATAATTACCGGTGCCGGGATCGGTATTGCCTATGTTTCAACGGCCCCGGCAGCTGTAAAATGGTTTCCCCCAGAGAAAAAGGGCATGATTACCGGGACCGTTGTCGCCGGTATCGGTATTTCGGCCATAGTCTATGCCCCCATCGCCGAGGTGTTAATCCGAAACGTGGGGATCGAAAAAACCTTTTTGTATCTGGGTATTGGCGCCCTAGTGTTAATGGTTCTCTTTGCCCAGGCCATGAACAATCCCCCCCCCGGCTATATCCCTGAAAGCACAATCGCTAACAGAGAGAAAAAAAGGGCCGCTCCCGCTACCTTTGCCCGGGACGTGGAATGGAGGGAGATGTTTAAAGATATCAGCTTTTACAAACTATGGATCATGTATGCTTTTTCAACCGCGGCCGGGCTAATGATTATCGCCCATGCGGCCAAGATCGCCGAGGTGCAAATCGGCTGGGAGGGCGGTGTCTATTTAGTAATTCTACTGGCAGTTTTCAATGCGGCTGGCCGGTTCCTGGGCGGCGCTATCTCCGATAAAATCGGGCGATTGAACCTAATGCGTATCGCATTTATGTTGCAGGCTATAAATATGCTGGTCTTCTCTTTCTATTTTAATATTCCCCTGCTTGCAATCGGGATGTCTGTCGCCGGTCTCTGTTACGGGGCCTGCTTTTCGGTCTTCCCCCCGACAGTGATCGATATGTACGGGATCAAGAATTATGGCACCAATTATGGCCTAATCATGATGGGATGGGGAATCGGCGGTGGAATAATCGGCCCGATGATGGCAGCGGCAATTTTTGATGCTTACAAGTCGTATACCATGGCCTATTTTGTTGCCTGTGCCCTGCTGATAGCAGTTTTTATCCTTACCTTTACCTTTAAGGGGACCGCCCTTGTCCGCAAATAGGGGTTGCGGTTGAAAGTTTAGTTTAAAATGATATAATAATTGTCAACCAATTCTATACTGCTCCGAACCTTGCCACCTAACGCCGCGTCTTATGGGCCATGGTTCAAGGTCTGGGCCGGGGGAGAAATCCCCCTGCCTCCCGCATTTGGAAAGGAGGACGCCAGTGAAACCGCGTTTTCTTAAACATGGAGGCGCGGTTGTTTTTTTGGCCCCAAAATCTAAGAAAGAAGGGATAAGAAGTGGAGCTAATCGATTCCCAGGGACGGGTTCACGATTACTTGCGCATCTCGGTAACCGATCGTTGCAATTTGCGCTGTCTGTACTGCATGGGGCCGGAAGGGATAACCCAAATCCCCCACCAGGAGATCCTTTCTTACGAGGAGATAATCCAGGTCATAAAAACGGCGACGCCCCTGGGCATCCGGCGAATCCGCATTACCGGGGGGGAACCGTTAACCCGCAAGGGATTGCCTCGCCTGCTGGAACAGATATCCGAGATTCCCGCAATTAAAGACCTCTCCATGACTACCAACGGCATACTGCTCCCACGCTATGCCGCAAGCCTGAAGGCGGCCGGCCTAAAACGGGTCAATATTAGCCTGGACTCCTTAAAACCGGAAAAATACCGGGCAATTACCCGTAAGGGCGACCTCTCCCAGGCCTTACGCGGGATCGATACCGCCCTGGAGCTGGGCCTAACCCCTGTTAAGATAAACACTGTCCTGATCAAAGGATTCAATGATGATGAGGTGCCGGAGCTCATAAAACTGGTCCAGGAAAAACCGGTGCACCTGCGCTTCATCGAATATATGCCTATTGGAGACCATGATCACAACTACAGCCAACACTATCTACCCCTAAGTTTTGTGCAGGAGGCGGCCCGGGCCGCCGGACTGCCCCTCACTCCCACCGCCCCCCGGACGGGAGCCGGCCCGGCGGAATGGTTTACTATCCCCGGGGGACAGGGCACAGTCGGGCTAATTCACCCTATTAGCCGGCATTATTGCCACCACTGTAATCGCCTCCGCCTGACTCCCGATGGTTATATCAAGACCTGCCTCTACTGGGAGCATGAGTACCCGGTTCGCCCCTGTATTAATGACCCGGAGGCGCTAACCCGGTTACTACTAACCGCGGTTAAGGAGAAACCGGCACGCCACCTGATGCAACAAGAGACCGGCGCCAAGACCCCCCGGGCCCGGCGCTCCATGTCTAAAACCGGAGGATAACCGGGGGTAAACTATTGGTACCAACAAGAAGGGAGAGCAGTAATGCCGCCTGTTTTAATCAATATCGTTGCCGCCTGTTCGAACAGCGGAAAAACCACCCTCATCGAAGGATTAATCCCGGAGCTGATCGCCCGGGGATTACGGGTGGCCGCCTTAAAGG
Source organism: Bacillota bacterium (assembly GCA_012799185.1). Taxonomy (GTDB): domain Bacteria; phylum Bacillota; class Dethiobacteria; order DTU022; family DTU022; genus JAAZLS01. Next base: position 74,000 of record JAAZLS010000021.1, read on the forward strand.
GTAACATCCACCACTATACCCTGGATCTTCCCGGCAAAGATACCTGGCGTTTTACCCGGGCCGGGGCGGAGGCGGCCGGCATGATCTCCGATGATCGCTATATTTTAACCGGGCCGGCCCCCGGTAAAAGTGGCCTGGGGATAGTCCGCTCCTTCCTTAAAGAGCTGGACCTGATTCTAATTGAGGGAGATAAGCAGTCGACCAACCCGAAAATTGAGGTGATCCGGGGTGCACTGCAAAACAGGCCCGTCTCTACACAAAATCTAATTGCGGTAGTCACCGACCTACCGGATTTAACCATAGAAGTACCCCGGTTCGACCTGGACGATTACCCGGGACTGGCCACATTCTTGATGGAACAGCTATTACAGCAATCTCCTCCCCGGAGAGAACTGACCCATTTTGATCCTTCGGGGAGGCCGCGGATGGTCGATGTCTCAGCTAAGCCGGAGACTACCCGGGAGGCCTACGCCCGGGGAGAGATTATCATGGCCCCGTCAACGCTGCAGCGGATCAAGGAGGGTTCCCTGGCCAAGGGGGATGTGCTGGGGGTAGCCCAGGTAGCGGCCATCATGGCCATTAAAGAGACCGGTCGCCTGATCCCCATGGCCCATCCCCTGCCGATCGCGGGAGCGGAGGTGGAATTTAACCTCCAACCGGAGCACAACCGGGTTGAAATAGGGGTGAAGGTCCGAGTAACCGGCCAGACCGGGGTAGAGATGGAGGCGTTAACCGGGGTCAGCGTCGCCGCATTAACCATCTACGATATGTGCAAAGCCATTGACAAAGAGATGACTATTCAAAATATCCGGCTGATAGAAAAGAGAGGAGGGCGTTCTGGCCACTGGCGCCGGGAGCCGTAATCGATAATCGATGGGAAAGATAGTTGCAATCTGTACCGGTCCCCGCAAGGGGGAACGTAAAACCGATATCGGCCGGGCCCGGCTAATTAAAGAACAGGGCCTGGAAGGGGATGCCCACGCCGGCTCCGCCCACCGCCAGGTCAGCCTGCTGGCCCTGGAAAGCATAGAGAAGATGCAACGGTTGGGGTTAGAGGTCGGCCCTGGCGATTTTGCTGAAAACCTGACTACCAGGGCGATCAATCTGGTATCGCTGCCGGTAGGAACCCGGCTCGCCGTTGGAGAGGGGGCAGTACTGCGCATAACCCAGATAGGAAAGGAATGTCATCAACGTTGCACCATCTACCACCAGGCTGGCGACTGTGTCATGCCCCGGGAGGGGGTTTTTGCCGAAGTCCTGCGGGGTGGAACCGTCGCCACCGGGGACCCAATTTCCACCAGGCCCTCCTACAACTTTGCCGTCATCACCGCCAGCGACCGGGGAGCTGCGGGAGACCGGGAGGATCAAAGCGGCCCGGCAGCCTCCGCCGCCTTAAAACCCTGGGGAGATGTAACCGCACACCAAATTGTACCCGACGAATTGGAACAGCTGGCGGCCGCCCTTCGAAGGCTCGCCGACAGCAATAAGATCGATGCCATCTTTACCACCGGTGGAACCGGCCTCTCTCCCCGCGATGTAACCCCGGAGGCCACCCGGCGGGTAGTAGAGCGCCTGGTGCCGGGAATCCCGGAGGCACTACGCCGGGAGAGCGCTAAAATTACCCCCATGGCGATGCTCTCCCGGGGAGTAGCAGGGATACGGGGCAAGACCCTAATAATCAACCTGCCGGGAAGCCCCGGGGCAGTAAAGGAATACCTGCAAATTTTAGCCCCGGCCCTGGATCACGCCCTGGAGGTCTTGACCGGCCGGGCCCGGGAATGTGCCCGCGGCGATTAAGGCCTACCAGAGCAATATTTTGATCTGAATTGAACCGGCGAACCGCCGGCAACCCGGTCCGAGGGGTTTAACCCCAAAAGCCGGGCCGAATTAATCACCACGAAAATGGAACCGATATTGTGTAAAATCGCCCCCTGGATCGGGTTCATCCCCCCATAGCTGGAGATAATAAGGGCCACCACGTTAAAAGCGACAGCAAATATAATATTAAGATTGATGGTCCGGATCGTAGCCTTGCTTAGTTTAAGCAGATAGGGAATACGGGAGAGATTGCTGCTCATCAAGGTCACATCCGATGCCTCCATGGCCACATCGGTTCCCATTGCCCCCATGGCAATACCGATATCGGCCGAGGCAAGGGAGGGGGCATCGTTAATGCCATCGCCGACCATGGCTACCTTATAACCGTCTCTCTGTAACCTTTCAATATAACCTAGTTTTTCTTCCGGGAGTAGATCGCAGTAATACTCTTCGATACCTATCTCCCCCGCGATATGGGCGGCGGTAGATAGATTATCCCCTGTTAAAATCTGTATTTTTTCAATACCCTGTTCCTGTAAGGAGTCCACCAACCGGTAGGCATCGGGGCGGATCCGATCCCTGATTAAAATAGCCCCAATGATTTGATCGTTTAATTTTACCGCCAGCGCCTTCTCCCCTTCCCCACCCCCTTGGAACCCGGGAAAGAGCTTGGCCTCCTCCGGTAACAGGGTCCCGACAAATATTTTCTTACCCCCGGCCAGCGCCTCAATTCCCAGGCCGGGTATATTGCGGTAGGTTTCCATCTCCTCCCCCGCCAGGCCCCTCTCCTTCGCCTCTTCGCTGATTGCCCGGGCCAGAGGGTGCCGGGAGTGACCCTCCGCCGCGGCGGCCATGGATAAAACCGAGTCGACCGTATGCTCCCCCCGGACAGCAATCTTGACCACCTGGGGCTCTCCCCGGGTGAGCGTACCTGTTTTATCGAAAACCACCGCTTTAATTCTAGATATTTCTTCTAAAATAGCGCCACCCTTCACCAGGATACCGTTCCGGGAGGCGTTACCGATAGCCGAAACCACTGCCGTTGGCGAGGCTAGGATAAATGCACAGGGGCAGCCTACAATTAAAACAGTAATCGAACGATGAAGATCCCGGGTGAAGAGGTATACCCCCAGGCTGATTAATAGAACTACCGGTGTAAACCAGCCGGCATAACGATCAGCCACCCGGAACAGGGGAGACCCCTGGTTTTCTGCCTCCCGAACCAACTGGATCAGTTTGCCCAGGACCGTTTCCCCCCCCGTCTCCTCTGCCTCTAACTCCAGCATCCCCGAATAAACCGTGGTGCCGGCAAAACCTGGATCCCCTATATTTTTTTCCACGGGCATGGATTCTCCTGTCAAGGAAGCCTGGTTTACTGAGGCAACACCCCGCACAATTTTACCATCCACCGGTATTTTATCTCCTGAACGCACGATCACCCGGTCACCTTTTACTATCTCCCCGACCGGAATATCTACCTCTACCCCCTCCCGCACCACCGCCGCCCGTTCAGGATTCAGCTGCATCAATTTGCCGATGGCCGAGCGAGCTTTTTGGGCGGTAAACTCCTCGATTAAAGAACCGGCAGCCATGATAAGTGATATAAGGGCCGCCGATCGATATTCACCGATCGCAAGCGAGGCAATCAGGGCAATACTTACCAGCTCATCCACGTTAAGCTCCCTCTTTATAAGCCCCTGCACCGCCCCCCTAACGATAGGACCACCCAACAAGATTACCGCCACCAGGGCCGATAGATCCGCTAAAAAAACGGAATTTAGGATATAACTAATTAAAATAAAGATGATACCTGCGGCGAGCAGGTAAAACTCCTTGGCCTGCATCAACTCCCTGTACTTGTTCAGGTTTCTATATCGACTGATCATCGCCACTAGCCTCCGTTAAATAATTTTAATAACTGCCTTAACTACCTTAGAAAACTTCTGTATTAATTTTCCGCACTATTGCCGCAAAGAGTTGGATCTCCTCATCGGTAAGAATCGAAGCCATCTGCTCGGTCAGGTGTAGATGGAACTGGTGATGTTCCCGAAAGGCCTCCCACCCTTTACCGGTAAGGCTAATTAAATTAACCCTCCGGTCTTCCTTGATCGATTCTCTGACCGCATACTCTTTCCGTTCTAACCGGTCCACGGTAACGGTGGTGGTACCGGTAGTAACCCCTAATTTTTCGGCCAGGCTCTTCATATTCATCTTCCCGTGCTGCCCTAATACCTCCAGAGCATGGGCCTCCGAAACGGTAAGATCGCTGGAACGGATCACCGAACTCTCCCAGGAGGAAAACTTGTTAAAAAAGTCTACCAACTCATCGGTTAACTCCTCGATCAGCTTCATACCAGGCAACCCCTTTAAACTTAGATTATCAAACATCTTGATTGTCAAACAACATTATAATAACCTCTCACCTTTAATTTGTCAAATAATAAGGGGAGGGATCGAAAAACTTTAGGCTCCCTCCCCGGCACCGGACTAAAGGAAAGGCTACCCCTTTGTCGAATTTTATCGAAAGCAGCTCTATACCCAAGGGGGGATCACATTGAACAATTGGACTAAAGGTTTCCGTACCCGGCCCGCGGCCTGGCTGGTAATATTAATCATGCTGGCAGCGATCGGGCTCTGTTCCTGCACGGGGGAAGATAACAGTGAGAAACAACCGCCGGTTACCGCAAATCCCCCCGATGAATCACCGGACAAAAATCAGCAAAAACCGGGGCCGCCCGATTACCAGAAGTTGGGTGTAAACGAGTTGGGGCAAGTAATGATCCTGATGTACCATGAGATCGGCCAGCCGGAGGATGAATGGTGCCGCACCCCGGAAAACTTCCGGCGGGATCTAGCTACCCTTTATCGTAAAGGCTACCGGTTAGTCTCTTTAAATGACTATATTGACGGCCAGATCGATATCCCCGCCGGAACCTCTCCGGTAATCCTCACCTTCGATGATGGAAGCGGGGGCCAGTTCCGTTACAAAGAAGACGGCACCCTCGATCCCGACTGCGCGGTAGCCATCCTGGAGGATTTTTACCGGCAACACCCGGATTTTGGCCTGGAGGCCACCTTTTTCATCTACTACGAACATCCCTTTCGCCAGGATGAATATATCCAGGATAAACTTGACTACCTGGTCCAAAAAGGATTTGAGATCGGTAACCATACCTACACCCATCAAAACCTGCGCACCCTCTCCCGGGATGAGGCAGTTCACCAGCTGGCCCGGCACCTGGAGCGCACCCAGAGCTACCTTCCCGGCTACCAGGTGCGTAGCCTGGCCCTTCCCTACGGCGCCTACCCCGAACCGATGGACCATATTATCTCCGGCACCGAGAAAAAGCTATCCTATTACCATGAAGCAATCTTGCTGGTTGGAGCCAATCCGGCGCCCTCTCCCTTTAGCAAAGAATTTAACCCGGCGGCGCTGCCCCGGGTGAGAGCCAGTGAAATGTATACCGACGGAGTGGGGTTGTACGACTGGCTTAAAATTTTTGAAGAAAATCCCGATTTACGCTATATCTCCGGCGGGGATCCCCATAGCCTAGTTATCCCCTCTACCCTAAAAGAGCGGGTTCGAGAAGAGGCGGTAATCGGCAAAAAGATAATCACCTACAATAAGTAATGAGTAATGGGGACGGTGACTTTTACTCATTAGGC
>JAAZLS010000022.1 GCA_012799185.1 Bacillota bacterium
AAGCCGGTGGCGATGGCCGATCAGGTTAAGAAAACGGTAGAGAAAGAGAGAGGGCTCCTCACCGGCGAACAGAAATATTTCCGAGGACTATTTTCCGGGGGCACGCTGGCTTACGAGACCCTGATCTTGCTCCAGGAGGAGCTGGGAGGAATCTATTCCAACGTATCCCTCGATCCCCAGTATGCCCTGGAGGATGTTTTTAAGAGCCGGGAGCATACGGTTGTCGACCTGGGGGATGACCAATTCACCCAGGGGCGGCCTCACCCAATGATCGATCCCACCATTCGCAACCAGCGCATCGTGGCCGAGGCCAAGGATCCGCAAACCGCAGTGATCATGTTGGACCTGGTGCTGGGATATAATGCCCATCCCGACCCGGCCGGGGAGACCCTGAAGGCGATTAAAGAGGCCCGGCAGGCGGCGGAAGGACGGCACCTGGTGTTTGTAGTCTCCGTCTGTGGTACCGATGAGGACCCCCAGGATCGCCGCGAACAGGTAGAAAAATTAACTCAAAATAATGTGCACGTTCTGCCCAGCAACGCGGAGGCGGCGCTTTTCGCTAAAGCAGTTCTGGGATCTTGACAGGGAGGGATAGCATTGTCAAAACAATCGTTGGCTAATGTGCAAAAGATATTTACCGACGGACCCCGGGTTATAAATTTAGGGTTGGAGGGGTTTGCCGATAGCTTGAAAACAAAAGAGGTCCCGGTGGTGCATGTGCTCTGGAAACCGCCGGCCATGGGTGATGAAAGCTTGTTGGCGCTTCTAGATAAATTGAAGTAGGCTTGGCTTGGTTGACCAGGTTTGGTCTTTGACAATTATATACTGGGAGGTGATGGTTTCCTGATAGCTTATTTACCGGTAGTTGTGTAAAGAGCGAGACGGTTCTGTAGAGGTTCAGGGTGAATAATAATTATCAGGAGGTAGTCAATTATGAAAATGTATGATCTGTCGCAACCGCTTAATCAGGATACCACTTTCTGGCCCTATTATCCTCCGTTTGAGGTAAAGTACTTTAAGAGAAAGCCAGAACACGGAGTTAATGCCCAGTATATCAAGACCTCGTTGCATATCGGGACCCACTTGGATGCGGCCCGCCATTTCCTTACCGATGGGATGACCATTGATGAGATCCCCCTAGAGTGGCTCTATGGCCCGGGGGTTATTGTGGACCTGCGGGATGAGATGGGGGATCTGGCAGCCTATACGCCGGAAATGATTGAAAAAAGAGTCGAAGTAAAAGAAGGCGACCTGTTAGTCCTACACACGGGATGGTACAGGTATGCCGCCCTGGGACCGGAGGCGGATGAGGAGCGTTATATTCACATGCACCCTGGCGCTCATCCCGATATGGTCCAGTGGTTAATTGATAAGAAGATCAAGATCTGGGGGGTCGACGCTGTATCGACCGACCATCCCATGAACCTGCCCATCGGCAGATTTTTGGGTAAAGGTACCTTTGGCCAGTGTGATCGCGTTCGGGCGGCGGCCGAGAAGAGATTCGGCGGTAAAGAAGCTGTCGATAAGCTTTTCCCGGAAGATCACTACCAGCTAACCCACAATGCCCTCTTTAAGCATAACTGCTTGCATATGGAGAACCTGGGCGGACAGATCGGCGCCCCGGAGCTTCAGAACAAGAGATTAACGATAGGTTGCTTCCCCTTCCTCTTTAAGGGTGGCGAGTCGGCCTTTGCCCGGGTGGTAGCATTCCTGGATAAGTAACCTAGGGAATGCCTCCATCCTCGTGCTAGAGCGTAGTTCATGGTGCTGCCGCCTACCGGGCGGCAGCATCATCCAAATATAAAATTGGAGGTTCCATAGATGAGCAAGATCGATCAGGCAAATAAAAAAGCAGTAGAAAGGATGATGAGTTCACGACCGGTATGGGTCGATATCGGGCGGGCAAAAGATGTTATCCCGGGAATGAAGGATAACCTTATCCTGCACGCCGGTCCCCCCATTACCTGGGAAAACATGAGCGGACCGCTCCGGGGAGCGGTTATCGGCGGGCTGATCCACGATGGACAGGCCCGAAATGAGGAAGAGGCGCGGGAACTGGCTGCCTCCGGAGATATTGAATATTCGCCCTGCCACCACTATAACTCCGTAGGGCCGATGGCCGGAGTAACCACACCCAACCAGATGGTTTTTATTATCGAAGATAAAGAACATGGCGGATATACATTCTCCAATATGAACGAAGGCTACGGTAAGGTTCTTCGCTACGGTGCTTACGACGAAGAGGTCCTGACCCGCCTGCGCTGGCTGGATGAGGTCTATGCCACCGTTCTTAAAGAAGCAGTTAAGTTGGCCGGGGGAATCGATATTAAATCAATCATTGCCCAGGCCCTCCACATGGGGGACGACGGTCATAACCGGAACCGGGCTACCACCTCCCTCTTTATCCGGGAGATTGCGCCATACGTGGTCGAAAGCGAGTTCGGCCGCAAACGCGACTATGATACCCCGCGGATCGATTTAACCAATACCTGCCCCGCATTTAAAGATCATAAACCGACGGCGGCGGCCGAGGTGCTGGCCTTCATGCACAGCAACGATTTAACGGCTCTAAACGCGATCATGGCCTCCTGCAAGGCGATGGCCCTGGCGGCCCACGGGATTGAGGGCTGCTCCATCGTTAGCACCATGGCCCGTAACGGCACCGAGTTTGGAATCCGGGTCAGCGGCACCGGTGATAAATGGTTTACCGCTCCCTGTGAGACTCCGAAGGGGCTATACTTCTCCGGTTATTCGGCCGATGATGCCAACCCGGATATCGGCGATAGCGTTATTACGGAGACTGTTGGTATCGGTGGATTCGCCATGGCGGCGGCCCCGGCGATTGTTAACTTTATCGGTGGCAAGCCCAGTATGGCTTATGAAGCAACTAACGAAATGTACGAAATTACGATTGTGGAAAATAAGAACTTTAATATACCGGCTCTCGATTTCAAAGGGACACCGACCGGTATCGATATCCGCAAGGTAGTAGAGAAGGGAATCCTCCCCCGGATTAACACCGGTATTGCCCATAAGGAGCCTGGCGTAGGGCAGATCGGGGCGGGCATAGTTTTACCGCCGATGGAGATCTTTGTGGAGGCGCTGAAGGAGTTGGCCAAGTAACAAGGATACCAGATCAGGGCAAGGGGTTTGCCCTTGCCCTGATATAAAAATTCATGGAGGTGAATGAAGGAGATGCCGGCATTTACTTACCAGAAATGTTCCGATCTTTCCCAGGCGATGAAATGGTTGGCGGAAGATAAAGACACCTTTCTGCTGGCCGGCGGCACGGATCTGCTCGTCGGGATCCGGGGGGGAAAATTCAAGGCCCGGCAGGTAGCTGATATCAAGGATATTGAAGAGCTGAAAATACTTAAAGAAGACCAAAAAGGGATCACGATCGGTGCCGGAGTTACCTTGAATGAGATTGCGCAATTTGAACCGGTGCAAAAGAATGTTCCGATACTGGCTGAAGGCTGTAACAGTATCGGAACTTATTCTGTACGCAACCGGGCGACGCTGGTGGGCAATATCTGTAATGCCTCACCGGCAGCCGATACGGCGGCTCCCCTTTACTGCCTGGGGGCGATTGTCAAGATCGCCGGCCCGGGTGGTGAGCGTCAGGTCGGGATCGAGGATTTCTTTACCGGACCGGGGCAATCAGCCCTAAAGGCGGGGGAACTGGTGACGGCGATCCTTATTCCGAAACCCTATCCCCAGGGAAAAGGGGTCTATAAGAAGGCCTCCCGGACCCGTTCTGTCGATCTAGCTACGGTAGGAGTAGCGGTTCAGCGTTGGGGTCAGGAGGTTCGGATTGCACTCGGGGCCGTCGCTCCGACGCCGGTGAGAGCCAGTTCGGTGGAGAAGGCAATTAACGAGGAGAATGTTACCGATGCGGCCCAGGCGGCCAGCCTGGTGGAGAAGGATATCTCTCCCATCAGTGACCTGCGGGGCTCCCGGGAATATCGCTATCATATCTCCAAGGTACTGGTGCGCCGGGGCCTGGAAGAGACCGAGGAGGTGTGCTCATGACCGAGAAGCTAACGATTTCCTTTACAGTTAACGGGATGGAGGAGAAGCGGGAGGTTCCTCCCCACCAGACCCTGCTCAAGTTTATCCGGGAAGAGTTAAAATTAACCGGAACGAAGGAAGGGTGCGAGGTGGGCGAGTGCGGGGCCTGCATGGTCTTGTTGGACAATATTCCAGTGAACTCATGTTTGGTCCTGGCGGCGGAGCTGGACGGTAAAGAGCTGGTCACGATCGAGGGGCTCGCTAAGAATGGAGAGTTGGACCGGGTTCAGAAGGCCTTTATCGACCATGCCGCTTTCCAGTGTGGCTACTGCACCCCGGGGATGATCATCTCGGCCCGGGCGCTGTTGGAACGAAATCCCAACCCCACCGATGAGGATATTAGCGCAGCTTTAAGCGGTAACCTCTGTCGCTGTGGGGCTTACCAAGAGATACGTCAGGCGATTAAAGCCTGCTCAAAATAAGGAGGAAAGGAGGAAACAAGATGCCTACCTTTACTAATATAGGGAAAGCATTTCCCCGGATAGAAGCGGAAGAAAAGGTAACCGGAAGTGCCGAGTATATTGAAGATCGCTGCATGGGGCCGATGCTCTATGCCAAGATAAAGAAGAGTGCCATCCCCCACGGCCGGATCAAACGGATCGATACCAGCCGAGCGGAGGCTCTGCCCGGTGTGCGGGCAGTGGTTACCGGGAAAGATTGTGCCAAAAACCGGGTCGGTCTCTACCTGGTGGACCGGACCTTCTTCGCAGTCGATAAGGTACGTTTCTTCGGAGAGCCGCTGGCGGCGGTCGCCGCCACCTCGGTGGAGATCGCCCAGAAGGCGGTCGATCTAATCGAGGTTGAGTATGAGGAGTTACCGGCGGTCTTTAATCCCCTGGAGGCGATGAAGCCTGAAGCTCCTTTGATTCACGAGGATCTGGGCGATTACGAGGTGGTCCCCATCTTTTACCCGGTGGCGGGCACCAATATCAGTAATCATTCTAAGATTCGCAAAGGTGATGTAGATAAAGGATTTGCTGAGGCTGATGTGATCATTGAACGGGATTACTATATCCCCCAGATGCAGCACGTAACCATCGAAACCCACAAGGCGGCCGCCCTCTGGGGTTTTGACGGCAAGTTAACCGTCTGGAGCACAGCCCAGTCGCCCTTTACCGTGCGCCAACTGTTGGGCAAATGTCTCGATATGCCGCTGCATAAGATCCGCGTTGTTTCCAGTTATATCGGTGGTGGGTTCGGCGGTAAGGCCGGGGCGACCATGGAGGGGCTGGTTATTCCCCTGGCCCAGAGATGTCCTGGTTATATCGTCCGCATTGTCTTCACGCGGGAAGAGGATCTCCAGTGCACCTTCACCCGCCAGGCCATGTATGCCCACCTGAAGACCGGTGTACGCAAAGATGGCCGCATTACCGCCCTGGAGTATAAGATGATCTGGGACGGCGGCGCCTACACCGAATATGGGGTTAATATTACGCGGGCGGCGGCCTACAGCTCCGCTGCAGCCTATGATATTCCCAACCTGAAGACCGACTCTTACTGTGTCTATACCAATAACCCGGTGGGTGGCCCGGTGCGGGGCTTCGGTATGTGCGAAATGCAGTGGGGGATCGAGCGCCAGATGGATGAGATTGCCCGGAAACTCGACATGGATCCGTTGGAGCTTCGCCTTCTCAACGGGTTAAAAGAGGGTTCGACCACGGCCACCGGGCAGCGGATCGAGGACTCTTCCTTTATGAACTGCCTGCGGACAGCGGCGGAGGCGGTCGAATGGGGCAAGCGGGATACAGGTAAGTATCGCGGTAAGGGGCTTGCCGGCCTGGTGAAGGCACCGGCCCAGCCCAGTAACGCCTCCTCTTCGGCGATTGTGCGGATCAACGAAGATGGCACTGTCCATCTATCGGTAAGTGCGACCGAGATGGGGCAGGGCATGTTGACCGCCATGTGCCAGATTGCTGCCGAAGCGCTGAATATACCGGCGGAGAAGTTTAGCACCCGGGTGCCCGATACCGATTATACTCCTTACGAGTGGCAGACCGTCGGTAGCCGGACCACCTATGCCTGTGGCCATGCGGTAACCGCGGCGGCGAAGGATGCCCTTCGTCAGATCAAGGAGCTGGGCACGATAGCGCTAGGGGTACCGGTGGAAGAGGTGGAGCTGGAGGACGATACGGTCTTCTGGACAAAGGATAGGGAGAAGCAGGTACCTCTCGCGGTCTTGGCTAATAGCTACATGAAGCCAACCGGTGAAGGGATCCATGGACCGATTATTGGGCGGGGCTCCTTCATTCCTTCCAATATGACCAATCTGGATCCGGAGACCGGTCAGGGTAATCCCGGTATGTTCTGGACCTTTGGGGCTAGCGCGGTCGAACTGGAGGTAGATCCGGAGACGGGAGAGATTACAATCTTACAGCTGGCGACGGCCCTCGATGCGGGGAAGGCGATTAACCCGCAACAGTGCAAGATCCAGGTTCACGGAGGGACCGTGATGGGTCTGGGAACCGCCCTCTACGAAGAGGTACAGCTAAAAGATGGACGGATCTTAAATCCCAACTTTACCGACTATAAGATCCCAACAATTGAGAATACACCCTACATGAAGGGCTTTGTCCTGGAGACCCCGGATAAAGGTGGACCCTATGGGGCCCGGGGGATCGGGGAGCAGCCGATGATCGCCGTCGGCCCGGCCATCGCCAACGCCTTGGCCGATGCCCTCGGTATCGAGATGAACACCTTCCCCATGACCCCGGAACGGGTCTTAAAAGCGATCCAGGAAAAAGAGAAAAACAGCTAAGGTAAATCTTCTCATCCCTGCCTCTCGTGGAGAGGCAGGGATTTTTAAATTAGCGGCGAAGTTCCAGGTTTGTAAAGTCAAGTGAAAAAGAAGGGTTGCTGGTAAACGATGAAATATGCAGAGACAGTTCTGATCAAGGGAGCGGGGGACCTGGCTTCGGGGGTGGCCCACCGGATACAGAGGGCCGGTTTCCGGCAAATCATGACAGAGCTACCCCGGCCCCTGACGGTGAGGCGCTCCGTATCTTTCTCCTCGGCGGTCTATGAGGGAACCATTGAGATCGAGGGGGTGCGGGCCCGCCGGGCGTCCTCCCTGGCGGAGGCGGAGGAGGTCATTCAGCAGGGGGAGATCGCCTTGGTCGTCGATCCGGAATCGCGACTGTTGGCCCAGTGGAGGCCGGTGGTACTGGTCGATGCGACGATGACCAAGGGTGGCAGCTCGACCCGGATCGATGACGCCCCGGTGGTGATCGGCCTGGGGCCGGGTTTCGAGGCCGGCCGGCAGGTTCACGCCGTGGTCGAGACTAAGCGCGGCCATGACCTGGGGAAGGTATACTACCGGGGGGCCGCCGCCGCGAATACGGGGGTCCCGGGGGAGGTTGCCGGCGTATCGCTTAAAAGATTGCTGCGAGCTCCGGAGGCGGGGGTATTTAAGGCGCTGGTGGAGTTGGGGGACCTGGTTGAAGCCGGTCAAATAGTAGCGGAGGTCAGCGGGGTCCCGGTGAGGGCCAGCATTAGTGGCCTGGTGCGGGGACTTTTATATAGCGGCCTGGAGGTGACCCGGGGGATGAAGATCGGTGATATCGATCCGCGGGGGGCGGCGATCGATTTTCGCACTATCTCCGATAAGGCCCGGGCGGTGGGAGGCGGCGTGCTGGAGGCGCTATTGCATTTTTTGCCCCGGTAGGTTATTATTTTTTTAGGTCCGTTATGCTTGGAAACAGATAACGTGACCGGCGGTAAACCGCGGAGAAAGAGAAAGTAAACGGGGTGAGTAGGGGTGAAGATCGACTATTTCGAGACAGAAAAGGCTGTGGGTAAGATTATTTTTCACGATATAACTAGAATTGTGAAAGGGAAGACCAAGGAGGCCCGTTTCAAGAAGGGGCACCGGATTACCGCTAAAGATGTGCCGGTTTTACTAGATATGGGTAAAAAGCATATCTATTCCATCGAGCTGGAGCCGGGGGATATCCACGAGGATGAAGCCGGTGAAAAGATCGCCCGTCTCCTGGCCGGGAGCGGGCTGGAACTAAGGGGGCCCTCCGAGGGGCGGATCAATCTGATCGCCAGCCGGCGGGGGTTGCTAAAAATAGATGTGCCGACGATCGATGCTTTAAACCGGCTTCCCGACCTGGTTGTCTCAACTTTTCATACTAACTCCCCGGTAGACCGGGGGGAGAACGTGGTCGGTGTAAAGGTAATTCCCCTGGTGGTCCAGGAGGAATCTATTCACGCGGTGGAGGAGATAGTCCCGCCGGGGCGGCCTGCGGTAAACGTTCTCCCCTATCAAAAGATAAATTTAGGGGTAATTATAACCGGTTCGGAGGTAAAGGAGGGCCGGATAAAAGACGGCTTTGCCTCGGTGGTGCGGGGTAAGACCCGCTACTATGGCCTGGAGGATCCGCCGCTGCTCTACGTGGAAGATAAGGCGGAAAAAATTGCCGCCGCTATCCGCCAGCTTATCGATGGGGGCTCCCGCCTGCTGGTGGTTACCGGGGGGATGTCGGTCGATCCCGATGATGTAACCCCCGCCGGGATCCGGTTAACCGGGGCCGAGACGGTAAAGTACGGGGCGCCGGTCCTGCCGGGGGCCATGTTTATGCTGGCCTACCGGGGTGATATTCCGATTATCGGCCTGCCGGCCTGTGCCCTCTTTTACCGGGCGACCGTCTTCGATGTAATCCTACCTCGGATCCTGGCCGGTGAGCGGCTGACCGCCGGGGATATATCGAAACTGGGACACGGGGGACTCTGTCGGGGTTGCTCCAGCTGTCGCTTTCCCCACTGTTCCTTTGGTAAAGGGGGTTACTGTTAATGTCAGGGATATACCAAGAGTTGTTGGCAATGGTTGAAAAAGGCGAGGCGGCGGCGCTAGTAACGGTGGTGGAGACCAAGGGATCGGCCCCCGCCCGGACCGGGTTTAAAATGCTGGTCGATGCCGGGGGAAGGAGGGCCGGCAGCGTGGGCGGCGGTCCCTTGGAGAAGGAGGCTACCGAAAAGGCCCTAGAGGCGATAAAAAACAATCAAAGCCAGCTGTACCGGCGGAGGCTTACCGCCCGCGAGGCGGAGGATGCGGGGATGATCTGTGGCGGGGAGGTTACCCTTTTTATTGAGCCCTACCTCTCTCCCCATACCCTCTTGATCGTGGGAGCAGGATATATATCCCAGTACCTGGCGGCGATGGCAAAGAGCGCCGGCTTTGTTGTTCATGTTATGGACGACCGGGAAGAGTTTTGCAATCGGCAGCTTTTTCCCGATGCGGATCGGCTCCTGGTCGGTCAATTTGAGGAACTATTGGACCGGGTGACCATTGATCCGCGTACCTATATTACTATTGTTACCCGTGGCCATAACTATGATCAGCTGGCCCTGGAGAAAACCCTCTCCTCTACCGCCGCCTACCTGGGGATGATTGGCAGTGCTAAAAAGGTGGCGACTATCTTTGATAACCTGCGCCGCTCCGGGGTCGATCCGGCCGCGCTGGGCGCGGTTCATGCGCCGATCGGCATAAAGATCGGCGCCCAGACCCCGGCGGAAATTGCCGTCAGTATCCTGGCGGAGATTATTGCCGTCCGGCGGGGAGCCTTCCAGGAACGTTCCCCGCAGGCCCTGAACGGGGAGAACGGAGCAGAAAGTGAAGCTTAAACCGAACTGTAAAATCTGGCTGGAGCGGGGAGGCGAGAAGGTTTTTGGTGATGGCCCCTGTGATATCTTGCAGCGGGTGGAGCGGACCGGATCTTTACGGGCCGCCG
>JAAZLS010000098.1 GCA_012799185.1 Bacillota bacterium
CTGACCGGCTATGAGCAGGAATTGACATATAAGTTATTCACCCATTCGGATTTGGATGTCGGGCGTTATGTTAAGTTTAACGTCAATGCTATCCTCCGGGCTGATCCCAAGACACGCTATGAGGGGTACCGGATAGCTGTTCAAAGCGGATTCATGACCCCTAATGAGGTGCGGGCACTGGAGGAATTGGAGCCTAAAGAAGGTGGCGACCGGCTACTAATCAACGGGAATATGATGCCGATAGAGATGGCCGGGGAGGCTTACAGGAAAGGCGGTGGCGGGAATTAAAAATAAAAACAAGAAATTTTGGAACTTCAAAGCCTTAGATAAAAACACCGGGGAGTTGACCCTCTACGGCGAAATATCGGAATACTCCTGGTGGGGCGACGAAATAACACCGAAGCAATTCAAGGAGGACCTTGACGCCCTGGGCGACATTGACACTTTGAACGTTTACATCAACAGCCCCGGGGGGGATGTGTTTGCGGGCCAAACCATCCACAGCATATTAAAGCGTCACAAAGCGACGGTTAATATTTATGTTGATGGTCTGGCGGCCAGTATCGCAAGCATTGTGGCAATGTCCGGAGACACAATTACAATGCCTAAAAACACTATGATGATGATTCATAACCCCTGGACCTGGATGGCTGGCAGTGCCAACGAATTCAGAAAGATGGCTGATGATCTGGACAAGATTAGGGAAAGTATGATTTCAGCGTACCTAGATAAGGCTGAGGACAAACTTGACAGGGACAAGCTTGTTGAGCTTCTCGACGCTGAAACCTGGCTATCTGCTGACGAATGTCTGGAATATGGCTTTGCTGATGAGATTGAGGAAACTAAGCAGGTGGCTGCCTGCCTGGATAAAGAAATCCTGGGCAGGTATAAAAATACACCGAAGGAGCTCCTGGCCAATGAACCCGAACCGAACCCAGGACCAGATCCCGGGCCGGATCCTAATGAGGAGGTGAAGGCCAGAGAGCTGCAAAAGAAGATGCTGGCGTTAGAATTAGAGCTGATATAGCTCAATTTTTATTTTAAGGAGGAAAAATAATGTCTAAAGAATTGAGAGAAATGCTCCAGGCTCTAGAGGATAAAAAGGCCCAGGTGCGGGCGCTGCTGGGCGAAGATAAAGTAACCGAAGCAGAGAACCTAATGGAAGAAGTCCGTGCCCTGCAAAAAAAAGTCAACATGCAGATGGAACTTGAAGCTGCTGACGACCCGCAGCCTGATAACGGTACCCCTGTTAATGGACGTACTGATGCTGAATTAGAATCCGAATACCGTCGGGTATTCATGCGCGGCCTGCGCCGGCAGCGTATTGGCGCCGATGACCGTTCTATCATCAGCGAGTACAACCGGTCCATCCAAGCGGCTGTCATGCACGAAGGTGGAGCAGCAGGTATTCCCCTGGGCGATAGCTCCCTGATCGTACCCCAGGATATTGAGACCAGAATTAATGAATTGATGCGCTCCCTGGATGACCTGTCCCAGTATGTCCGGGTGGAGACCGTTAACACCCTGTCCGGCTCCCGGGTACTGGAGCTTGATGGTGCTATGACTCCGTTCCAGGTAGTTGCTGAATACGGACAGATACAGGAGACCGATAATCCCCAGTTCATCCCGGTACAGTACCAGTTGGTAAAGCGTGCCGGATACCTTCCGCTGACCAGTGAGTTGTTGGCCGATAGTGACCAGAACATCCTCCAGTACGTAACCAACTGGATAGCTCGGAAGCACGTTGTGACCAAAAACACCATGATTACAACCCTGTTGGGTGGCCTTAATCCCGTGCCCCTGGCTGACCTTGATGCTGTTAAGAACGTACTGAATGTGACCCTGGACCCGGCCATCAGTCAGTCTGCAACGATACTTACTAACCAGGACGGGTACCACTGGCTCGATACCCAGGTGGACGGTAACGGCCGTTACTTATTGGTAGATGATATTACCCAGCCTGGACGCAAACTGTTATTTGGCAAACCGGTAGCTGTGATCTCTAACCGGTACCTGCCTAGTGTGGTTGGCCCTCCGGCTCAAGCACCGATAGTTATTGGTAACGGGCAGCAGCTTGCGGTACTGTTTACCCGCGGTAAATACGAATTGGGTGCCACCACCGAGGGAGGGGACGCATGGAGACGCGATACCACCGAGCTGCGCACTATCACCCGTGACGACCTGGTTCTATGGGACACTAACGCTGCTGTTTACGGTCAGCTTGCAATTTAAGGGTGATTTAAATGGCCAAAGTGAGAGCATTGTATCACTTTTTGGACCTTGCGGCCTGCAAAAACAGGCTGCAAGGTGAAGAATTTATTGTAACAGAAGAAAGAGCGGCCGCCTTACTGAAAAGTGGGGCGGTCGTAATTGTTGGCGGTAATGCTGAAAAGGACGAAAAGGTAAAAGAGTCTCCGAAGAAAAAAAGGAGGTAAAATTATGCGTGCAAAAGTAAGGAAGCCCCAAGGAGCGAGAGAAATGGTTATCGATCCTGGTGGGTTATTAACTGTTTTCGGTGATATGGTTGTAAAACCTGGCGGTCGAATTACTGCTGAGCCTGGCGGAAGCATTGCCGACACCCTGGCAGAGCTGACCCCTAAAAAAGGTATAGCAGCTGCCTTAACTACTGCAATAGGTGTAGCTAATACGGAGTTGGTTTACACGGCAAAAACGCGTGGCGCTGCCGGCAATAATATTACGATTGAATACGTTGACCCGGTGGATGCTAATGCTGCTGTCGCGGTAGAAGTCACTGGAACAGCGATAAAAGTACTTCTGGCCCCGGGTAACGGGGAAGCAATAACGACCACGGCTGGTGACATTAGCGCGGCAATTATAGCTGATATTGATGCTAGCGCGTTGGTTACTGTAGCAGACAAGGCCGCTAACGATGGCACCGGAGTAGTTACAGCTATGGAAGCTACCGCTTTGACTGGCGGCCAGGATGCAACTGTTGCTAAAAAAGGCGATATTTACTTTGATGCTACTAATGTCTACATCGCTACTGACGATGTGGCTATTACAGATGATGGATCTAAATGGCGCAAAATTGCTCATTCTGCCCTGTAAGAGGTGATGGCAGATGATTATAACCCTGGAAGAAACTAAAGGATATTTGAGGGTGGACAGCACAGAGGATGATGCACTTATTACGTCCCTTATAGATGCTGCCGAAACTTATCTAAGTAATGCTACCGGCAA
>JAAZLS010000023.1 GCA_012799185.1 Bacillota bacterium
CCGATACCTTCGATTATTTTGCCACTATCACCGGTAAGGCCGGAAGGGGGGGGCTGGATCTTTGAAGCATCCAGGCGCAAAACCTCCTCTACCGTATCCACGATCAGGCCGAACATATTCGAAGCTACATCGACCATGATGATCCGATTCCCCTCATTCTCAATCACCGGCAAGTCAAACCTTTTACGAAGATCGATTACCGGGATTACCTCTCCCCGTAAATTAACTACCCCTTCAACAAACTGGGGCATTTTCGGAAGCGGGGTAATCTTAACCTTTTTTAGCACCTCCCGGACATGCTCAATATAGCAGGCAAATTCCACCTGGTTCAAAAGGAAGACTACCAGTTGGATCTCCTCTTCCTTAAGTTCATGAGCCATCTTTCTCCCCCTTTTCCCGGTAAATATTTTCTAATGAACGGTGACCCCGGTTAACTCCATGAATACAGCCACTGCCCGGAGGTGTTGCTTAACCCTAAGCTCTAACGGTTGACGCAGGCAGGTCTCCACCATAAAGCCATCGAGGCCGAGCAGGGTGGCAGCCTTGATGGTGCCTCCTCCGATTGCCCCCCGTCGTAATATAAAGGGATATTTAGAGAACTTCTCCCCGCTGTTTACCGCCTCCACTACCTGGTTAATCAAATCCAGTGAACCGGAGGTACGGGGATAAATTATGGTCTGCCCCAGGGCTCCGGAGGCCAACTGCTCAAATTCCCGGGCCTCGTGAAGATCAATTACCCACTGGGGACGGAATTCCTTCATCACCGAATAGATAGACCGGGCCAATTGCTGGCAGGAGTTGCCCGAAGAGCTACCGGGGAAGGCACGATTTAAATCCCCTGCTCCCGGTGCACAGCGGGCCCGGGCCGAGAGGGCACGAACATTGGCCCGGGGAATGACCAGTAAGCAACCCCGATCAATCGCCCAGGTAGTTATAGTCTCGGCAGCCCGGGATCCGGCCGGTTCATTGCCATGGATACCGCCGATAACCAGCACCACCGGCCCCTCCTCCTCCGCTTCAATAATATAAAGTAAGGTCTCTTCCGGGGTTCCCGCCATGAGTACCCTTTCGGTCCTGGTGACATCGGGTAGGCTCTCCTCTATTGTCGGGAATTCCCCCGGCCCCGCCGCCGCGGTAAGGCCGGCTATATTTTTTCTCTCCGCCGTAAAATGAAGAATAAAAAGTATTATTACCGCCGGATAAACTATTAGGGCTGAGAATAATTTTCTTAACACCGGTTTTACCGCCTTTACTAGTCGCTGCCAACCCCTCGGGGATTAATAAAGGTTAGCTTTTTCTCCCTGCTAAGCGATGATATGATTACCTCTCCGCTGCCGGCATTTATCTTCATCGTCCGGCCATAATCCCCGCCCGTATCCTCCGACAGGATGGCAATCCCCAATTCCTTCAACTTGGCCCGGGCCGCCTCGATATTCTTTTGACCAATGCCTACCCCGTCAAATTTATAATCAAAAAGCTGGCTCCCCCCCGCCAGGTGGGCTACCAAGGCTCCCCGGCTAGCCCCTCTCTCCTCCATTGCCTTTATTAGCTCCGGGATTGCAGTATCGGCAAACTTGGCCGGGTTAAACTGGTTGGAACGATCCCGCAAATACTGTTTACTATCATTTAACAAGATATGGACCAGGCCGGCTATCTTGCGCTTGGCATCGTAAAGGGCAACCCCCACGCAGGACCCCAATCCGATTGTCACCAGCAACCCTTCGTTTTGCGATACCGCCAGATCGGCGATGTAAACATAGGTGGTTTCCATTATTGAGCTCCCAACCGTGCCAGTATTTTATGAAGGGAACCGGCCGAGGGAAGTAAGAGAAGATTTCCTTCAACTTCCCGGCTTAAAATATGCATGGTTGTTTTAATTAAGATAAAGCTATCCTCCAACATCGCTTTATCAGCTATAACTGAACCTAAAAGGGCGCCGGCCATATCCAGCCCCAGCCCGGGAGGTGATAGGGTAAAAGTTAACCCGGTCATATCAGAGAGGGCGTTCAGGTAGGAACCGGTCAGGATATTACCCAGCTCCATTAACAGGGAACGGCCCATCTCGCCCAGGGGCTCTAGCCCCTCGGGAAGAAGCTGATCAATTAGGGAGAGGGTCGCCGGTAATGGCAGGGCCAATAAGATTGTTAGCTCCAGTTCATCACAGGCAGCCTCCATCATGATGGCCGCGATTTTTTGCCCCGGATCCCCCAATGATTCCGGAACATGCTGAAGCGGGGAGATATTGACCTCCGGGACCTCCAGGAGAATTTTTTCATGGTCTAACATCTGGGATAAGGCGGTTGCCGCGTTGCCAGTCCCGATATTCGCCAGTTCTGCTAAAATATCTTTATGCTGTTCGGTTATTCCTGCATCTCGCACCCGCAACTCACCCCCGGCTAACTTTTTGCAGCGCCTCGGTGATCCGTTCCGGCTGAAAGGGTTTAACTACAAAGTCCTTTGCCCCGGCATTTAAGGCGTCAATCACCAGCGCTTTCTGACCCATGGCACTAACCACGATGATTACTGCCCCGGCATCATGTTTGATGATCTCCTCGATTGCTTTTATCCCGTCCAGGTTGGGCATGGTGATATCCATGGTGACCAGGGAAGGGTTTAGCTCCTTATACAGCTCTATCGCCTGTAATCCATCTTCCCCCTCTCCGATTACCGAGTAGCCGTTTTTCTCCAGTATGTTTTTTAAGGTCATCCTCATAAAAGCAGTATCGTCAACTACCAGTACAGTCTTTTTCCCCATAATTAGGGATCACCTCCTTACGGTAATAGGCTTACAACATCTACAATCAGGGTAACCCGGCCATCTCCCAAGATGGTAGCCCCGGCGATTCCCTTTAAGCCTTTCAGGTAATGGCCCAGCGATTTTATCATTATCTCTTGCTGCCCGATCAGCTCCTCGACGATTAAACCAGCTTTTTTCCCGCCGGCTTCGACGATTACTACCGGGAAGGCGGAAGGTTCAGAGTTATCATGATCAGGAAAGCCCAACAACCGGCTTAGACGATGCAGGCAGATAACCTCACCCCTCAGGTTAACCACCTTGTTCTCCTGGACACTCTTCACCTGGGACGGCTCCAGCATAACGTTTTCCCGAATTCCCTCGATCGGTATCGCTAAAACCTGCCGGGCTGATTTTACCAGCAGGGAATTTATAATCGCCAGGGTCAAGGGCAGGCGCAGGGTAAAGCGGGTCATTTCCGACAACCGGCTCTCTATCTGGATCGAACCATGGAGGGCCTCGATGCTGGTCTTAACTGCATCCATGCCTACCCCCCGGCCCGAAACATCGGTGACTGCAGAGGAGGTGCTAAGTCCACTGGCAAAAATAAGATTTAATACCCCCTGTCCTGTTAGCCCCGCTGCCGCCTCCGGGCTAATAACCCCTTTATCGATCGCCTTTCTTTTAATTACCTCCGGATCGATCCCGGCACCATCGTCCTCTACCTGGATCACGATATTATTACCCTCATGAAAGGCCTGCAATAATATTGTTCCCTCCCGGTTTTTGCCCCGGGCCTCTCGCTCCGTCTCCGGTTCGATTCCATGGTCGATGGCGTTACGGATCAGGTGAACCAGGGGATCCGCCAGCCGGTTCACGATCGAGCGATCCAGTTCGGTCTGCTCCCCGGTAATCTGGAGGCGAACCCTTTTCCCCCGGGAACGACTAATATCCCTGACCATGCGGGGAAATCGATCAAAGACCTGCTTGATAGGAACCATGCGCAACTTCATGGAGGTCTCCTGAAGATTGGTAATTGATTGCGTAAGCTGTTCCAGTAGATGGTCCAGCTCCTCTGAATGCCCCCGTCCCAGCTCCAGGACCCGGGTCCGAGCGACCACCATCTCGCCGACCAGGTTTACCAGTTGGTCCAACTTGGCTGTCTCCACCCGCACCATCTTTTCCACCAACCCCTGGTGGAAAGCACCGCCCCCCTCCCGGTTGGCGGGGTCCGACCCCGGCTTTACAGCCGTTTCGGCCGCCTTTAGCTCCTCCCAGGGAGTATAGCTGGCCTCTTCCACATCGGTTATATTTAAAAGTTCCTCCCGCAGGCCCAACCCTAGGGGTTGGCCGGCGGCCAGGACTACCTGGAAAAAATGATTAAAGTTTTCATCCTCCAGATCCTGCTCGGAGGGAGCGGTAGCTACTATCTCTCCGTAAGATTCCAGGCAGCGTAGCACCATGTAGGCCCGTACCGATTTCAAGGGGGCATGGGGCTTCAATGTAACCGCCACTACGTAGATCAATTGATCCTTCTCTTTAGCCAGGCGAATCGTCTCTTTTTCTGTCTCATCCAGCCGGAGGAGGGGCCGCGGGAAAGGCCCCGAGGCCGGCCCATGGTCATCGGTCGCCGTGCTACAAATTTCTTTAATCTTTAATGTAAGCTCCTCGGCCTGTTCCAGCTCCCGGGGCTCCTCCTGGTCTGGATTCTGTAAAGCTCCCTGGAGCAGGTCAACCCCCTCAAAAATTATATCCATGGTTGAAGGATTAGGAACAATAGCCCCCGCCTGAAGCTCTTCGAGGATGTTCTCTAAGCAGTGGGTAATCTTCATTATATTCTGGTAACCCATGGTCCCCGCCATGCCTTTTAAACTATGAACCACCCGGAAGGCCTCCTGGAGACTTTCCCGATCCGTCGGCTTCTCCTCCAGACGCAGGGCACACCGGTTTAGTATTTGCAAGTATTCGCCGGCCTCCGCCTGAAAAATATCTATATATTCCTGTTCCTGGCGATCCATTTCTTGCTTCCTCCAGTCTAAAAAATCCTTCCCGATCCTCCCCTTAATGGGTAGAAATTTGCCGGGTTATCCTTACCCCAAACTGGTCGTTGACCAGTACCACTTCACCCAGGGCAATAAGCTTGTTGTTGATCAATATCTCCACCGGTTCGCCGGCAAACTGCTCCAGGTAAATTACCCCCCCCTGGTCCAGGGCAAAGAGGTTACCTAGGGGAAGCCGGGTTTTCCCTAAAATTACCGTAACCTCTAGGGGGATCTCCCGCACTATATCTAATTTTTCCCACTCCCCGCTCTCCCCCTCTTCACCAGCCGCTAAAAACCGGCCGGGTTTCTGCCCAATCGCCGGGCTGAACCCGGTGGCCCCCGCCTTTATATCTTCCTCTTGTTCCCCCGATGGAGCCGATTCCATGCCCTTTTTTCCCTCCGATAGCAGAAAGACCGCCATCTCCTTGGCAAAGTCCAACGGTATAACCTGTATTAATTTGCTGTCGATAGCCCCCTCTACCCGGATCGAAAAGGAAACCTGTGCCACCAACTCCTCCTTCGGCAACCGGTTTAGGTTATGCTTGGCTAAATCACAGACTGTCAGCCGAGGGGGGGTGATCTCGATCACCCGCCCAAACATGTCGGACATAGAGGTAGCCATGTAGCCCATCATTTGGTTCATGGCCTCCTGGATTGCACTTAACTCCATCTCCCCCAGGGTAGAGCCGGCCAGCGAGCCCATCATTATTCCGGCGATAACTAGGGCATCCTCCTGCTTAATCAACAAAAGGTTATCCCCCTTAAGCCCACTAGTATAACTGGTCTCCACCAATAGACAGGGTACCGGGTAACTGTTTTTAACCTCATCAACCGTTAGAATTTTCATATGGGGGGTGGTAATATCCACCCGCCGGTCTATAATCTGGGAAAGGGCGGTGGCCGCCGCCCCCAGGGAGATATTCCCCACCTCGGCAATTGTTTCTTGTTCCATGTGTGTTAATTGAACCATTTTAGCCCCCTACCGGTTACCGCAATTGTTCCAGTCTTTCTTCAGGTTTAAGAATAGAGGTAATTCGCACCCCAAAATTTTCATCGATAATTACAATCTCACCCCGGGCCACTACCCGTCCATTAATGATCAGATCCGCCGGCTCATTGATTCCCCGGTCCAGCTCGATCACCGTTCCCGGGGTAAGCTTTAATATTTCCCCAATATTTCGTTCGGCATTTCCGACCCGGACCGCCACCTCTAAGGGGAAATCCAGCACTACCTTTAATTTTAATGCCTGCTCCTCCTCTTCCCGGTTTAAATCCTCCGGCCGGAGCAGCGCCTCCAACTCTTCTGGTGATAACATGTTATGGCTTATCTAAACCACCCTCTTCGTTAATCCAACCGGTTATCTGTACCGCCCGATGCCTGCCTTTCAACCCGGGCTGGGCCAGGAAGACCGGGTTATTTTCTACCAGCACCTCCATCGGCTCCCCATTCTGGCGGCGCAGGGGAATAACATCGCCCTCCTGGAGTTGAAAATAATCGTCTAGGGTAATCGTGGCCTGCCCTAAAATAACGGTGGCCTCTACCTCCGCCGGATAGAGTCCCCTTTTAATATCACCGGTTCTGGTCTTGCCCGGCGTCTGTTGAAATTGATTAAACCAGTGCTGAGCAGTTAAATTTTGCAGGGCCCGATCCAGGGTTATATAGGGAAAGCATAGGTTTATAAATCCCTGGGTCTCTTTAATCTGTGCCGAGATGGTGATCAGGGCAATTGTTTCGCTGAAAGAGATCACCTGGTTAAATTGGGGATTAGTATCCATACTCTCTATTTGGGGCGATAGCGGAATTATCCCTTTCCAGACGTAGCTTAAATTATCCAGGAAGCGCTCCATGATCTGTCGCATCACCGAGAGTTCAATTTCAGTCAATTCCCTGATCTTATCGGGGGGCCGGCCCTCACCGCCGAACAAGAGATCGATCATAGTAAATACTAGGGCCGGATTTGTTTCCAACATGGCTATACCCAAATCCTGGGACATGTTAAAGATAGTCATCAACGTTGGAATAGGTAGGGAGTAGATAAACTCCTCGTAGGTCACCTGGGCCACCGACGCGGCCTCCAGCTTCACCGGTACCCTTAAGAAGGCCGATAGAAAATTGCCCATGATCCGGGAATAGTTATCATGCATAATATGCATGGTTTTTAACTGTTCCTTGGAGAATTTTGTCGGCCGGCGGAAATCATAAACCTGGTACTCCCCTTCCAGGCCTGCCTCCTCTTTCTTTTCAATCCTCCCGGAAGATATGGCGGAAATCAAAGAATCAATCTCAGATTGTGTTAGGCTATCTCTGGCCAAATTTTTCTCCCCCCGCTAGACCCGGATCTGTAATGTTAGCGCCTGCAGTTCATCAGCGGTTAACAAACCCCTGATATTGGCCTGCAGGGCCCGCTGGGCCGTCAACAAATTAATCATTTCGGTTCCTATATTTGCATTTGATTGTTCCAAGTAGTACTGGCGGATACGGCCAAACCCCTCCTCCCCAGGAATACCTTCCCGGGGTTCCCCCGCCACCTCAGTCGCACGATAACGCCCGCCCCCAATCTCTACCAATCCACCGGGGTTGGCAAACCGGTACAGGTGGATCTGCCCTAACCCTACGCCTTCCCCGTCCTCGCCTTTGAGCATCACCGCCCCCTCCGGGCTAATGGTCAGGTCGGCAACCCCCAACCCCAGGGTAAAGGGGACATCAAGATAATCACCATTGGCGTTTACCAGTCTCCCTTCGGCATCCAGCTGGAGGCTGCCGTTCCTGCTATATAGCTCCTCTCCACCATCGGTTACCAACCTGAAATAACCCTCTCCCTCGATCGCTAGGTCTAGCGGACGTTCCTCAAATACCAGCGCTCCCTGTCCGGTAAAGAGGGCCCTCGCCAGCGGTTGTACTCCCTGCCCAACCGGGAGATCCTGCTCGGAGGATACTGCCAACCGCCGCTGATGTAGTTCATGATACAGCATATCCCCAAAGGCCGCCTCCGAACGTTTGTAGGCCGGGGTATTCAGGTTGGCCATATTATGGGCGGTAAGATCGACACTGCGCTGGCAGGCGGCTATTCCAGACCAGCTATTATAGATCGATCGGATCAACTTCCCCACCTCCTTCTATATATCGGCACTTACCGGCTAACTTAAAGCTCCCAGCTCATTGGCTGCCCGGCTTAGAAGCTGCTCATAGCTGACCATCACCTTCTGGGCCGCTTCATAACTACGCCTGGTTTGCAACATCAAGACCATCTCCCGGGTTAAATCCACGTTGGAATTTTCCAGGTAGCGCCAGTAAACCCCGCTATTATCCTCCAATATTTCGCCGGCGCCCGGCGCCCGGAAGTAGTTATGGCCGGTTTTTTCCAGGATCAGATCGGGTGGAAATTCGGTTATTTGCAAGCGGGCGATCGGCTGCCCTTCCCTGTAAATTGTGCCCCCCCGATCCACCGTGATCTCCGGGCTCTCCAGCTGGATTGCCCCCCCCTCTCCCAACACGGGCAAATGGTCGGCTGTAACCAGGTAACCCTCCTCGTCCAGGAAAAATCGGCCGTTACGGGTGTAGAGCAGCTCCCCCTCCGGCCCTTGCACGGTGAAATAGCCCCGGTCTAGGGCAAAATCGAGCCCCCTCCCCGTCTCTTCAAGCCCCCCGGTAGTAAAGTCGGTCCGGATCTCCCCGACTGCCACTCCATGGGCCATCTCTCCGATCGGTGTATGGGGGAGGTTCGCCGATTCTGCCGGCTGGCGGCAATAGAGCAGCCATTCGTTAAAGCTCACCTGGGCCGGCTCATCCCGTTTATATCCCGCCGTTTTCAGGTTAGCCAGGTTGTTGCTAATTAAATTTAGCCTGGCCTGGCCGGTCAACATGGCCGATTCGGCTAGGTATAATCCCCGCATAATTAACCCTCCTTCTCCTTCTTCTCTCGCTGTTTCCCCAGCGATAGAATCAACTCTACCTCTCCTTTTGCCAACCCGGTATTACGAATAATTTCTTCCGGGCTACAACCCTCTTCCTTTAACCGGATTACCTGCCCCCGCCGAGCCGAGGCCCTGGCGGGACCGGGGCCTCTGGCGGCCCCGGCCGTCTCCGCCCGGACGTTGATTAAACTATCTTCTAGCCGGTAAAAACGGTCCTCCAGTTTTTCCATCCGCTGGAACAGAGGCTGCAGCTGTTCATCGAAGCTGTTTTTACCGGTTTCCTGGCTTAAGATATGCTGAAACCGACGGGCAGGACTTAGCTTGTATAACCAAAACCAGCTTACCGCCACCCCTATCAAGAAACCTAACAGCGTGTAACCCATTCCTCTCCCTCCCCTAAATCCGATCGCCCAGTCTCTCTTGCAACCGTCGAATAGCCCGGGCATGGAGCTGAGAGACCCGGACCGTAGAGATACCCATTAGCCTGGCAATCTTTTTCTGTGTTAGATTTTCATAATAATATAGGGAGAGAAGCAGCTGTTCCCGTTCGGGAAGCTCATTTAAGGCCTCCGCCAGCAGTTGCCGCCGTTCCTCTTTGATCAATGCCTGATCCGGATCGGCCTGGGTGGCCGACAACATATCCTTTAAGGTAAAAGCGCTCTCTCCCCCCTCACCAAACAGTAGCGTTTCCAGCGAGGTGACAGCCAGGAGATTATAGTGGGCCCATACCTTTTCCACCGCATTCTCCGGCCACCCCAGGCGGTTGGCGATCTCATCCTGGGTCGGCTCCCGCCCCAGGGTTTGCCGAAGCTCCTCCGAGACATCCTGGATCTGCCTAATCCGGGAAAAAAACGAGCGCGGCGCCAGGCTAACCTTGCGGATCTCATCGATCATGGCTCCCCGGATCCGGAGGGTGGCATAAGAAGAGAATTTAACTCCCTTGGCCGGGTCATAGCGTTCATAGGCCTCCAATAGGCCGATAATTCCGCTGCCGATTAGATCGCTTTTATCGATCGATACCGGTAGAGCGATACTAAGTCTACCAGCCAGGCTCTTGACCAGAGGAAGGTAGGATAGGATCAAATCCTCCCGATCCCGGGGATCGGCACTGCCGATATAATTTTGCCTGGCACCTCGATCAAGCATTAAGCCTTCTCCCTTCCGCCATCCCTAGGAATAGCAATCTCTGATCCTTCTCTGCATCACGGTGAACAGGTAACGGATGATCCTTTCCCGGAATTGGGAATTAGTTTTAAACATAACCCCAATCCGGTATCTCTTCCAAGAACCATGGGTAATCGGGACCACCCGCACCACCCTTCCCTCTACCCGGTGGCCCTCCGCCTCATTTTCCAAATATAGATATATAATTAACCGGGAGCGGGGAGGAATAAATTCCCGGGTAACCATTTTTAACCCGCCCCCCGATAGGTCTACTACTACCGCCGGTTCTCCCCGCTCTCCCTCCGCGGGATATATTTCGTTGAAATGCTCCCCCTCCCGGTGAGCGCTTATTTCATCAACCGCCCGGTAGGTAGCATTTAGGCTACAAGAGACCCGCACATATTCTCTTCGCTGTAATCTTCGCACCGTCCCCGGCTTCTGAACAATATAGCCGGGAGATGGAATCTTGCAGCTCCCCAATACCCGGGCTTTAAAATAGTAGAGAGCATCCGCCCCGATCAGGCAGGACGGCCACCAGCTGCCCGGGGACAGCGGTAACTCCTTTTCCCCCCATACCGGTGGGCAAATTATAAAAAATCCTGCGGCGATCCCCCTGACCTCCGCCTTATAGTGCCGTCGATCCGCCTGGTTAAATATTTTAAGCGTTGAACCGATCCTTAGTTGCCCTTTCATCTCCCCCACCCTAACGAAATAGCATTAGCTTTAAGCGTTCGATAAACCCCGGTTTGCCCGGCTCCGGTATAGATTGAAACCCCTTGTTGGCCAGAAGCCGCCAGGCAATCTTATTAATGGAGGCGGTAGCTGCACATCCCGGGTAACTTAGTAAAAAGGGGGAAAAATTTTGAACTGCTTTCGGCACCGCTGAATCGTAGCTGATATCCCCCAGGTACTGGAGATTAAGACCGGGGAGGAAATTTTGTACCATGGCCTGCAGCCGCCGATAGATCATCTCTCCCTGCTGAAGATGCCGGGTTAAATTAACTACCAGATAACCGGTCTGGCTAAGATTACGCCCAGCAATTACCTTTAACATGCCGTAGGCATCGGTCAGCGCCACCGGCTCCGGGGTAGTAACGATAATATATTCATCGGCTACTGCGATGAAATCGAGGACATTCCTGGAGATCCCCGCCGAGGTATCGATCAGGATTATCTCCCCTTCCTTTTCCAGCAGCCTCAATCCATCCAGCAACCGGTGACGCCGGACCAGATCCAGGTTGGCCAGATCAAAAAGCCCGGATCCGCCGGGAATAATTTTCACATTGCAGGGGCCGTCCATCATTATCTCTTGCAGATCCCGTTCGCCGTAAATTACATCTTCCAAGGTATATTTGGGAACAGCATTAATTAAAATATCCAGGTTGCCAAGTCCTAAATCGGCATCAAAGAGGACCACCCCCAACTTCATCTGGGCCAACCTTAAGGCCAGGTTTAATACCAGGTTAGTCTTACCTACGCCTCCTTTACCGCTGGTAACCGCAATGATCCGACTCCGGCCCGGCCGGGTTTCCTTGGGAAGCGCCGTGCAGCTAGGCCGAATCTTCGCCCGAAGCGCCATCGCCTGATCAAAAATCATCTTTCCCCCCCCCAAAACAATCCCGCAAAGTCCATCTCCCGGGCCAACTTTAAATCATCGGGAACCCCCTGGCCGTCAGTTATATAGACCAGGGGCTGGTTAACATAATAGGCACCGTTGAGAACCGCTCCATACGAGGTGGTTTCATCTAACTTGGTAATTAAGAGGCGATTATAATGTAATTTTGAAAAACTACCGGTAATAAAACGGATATCTTGCCAACGGGTGGTAGCACTAATCACCAAGTGAACCTCCGCCGGCAAGAGGACCTCGATATAGTCGGCCAGCTCACCAACCTGGGCCTGGTTCCCGGTAGCCCGGCCGGCCGTATCGACCAGGATCCGATCGCAGTCCTGTAACCGGACCAGGGCCCGGCTTAAATCCCGGGGGCTATACGCTACCTCTAGGGGAAGATCAATTATCTCCGCATAGGCTCTAAGTTGATCAACCGCCCCGATTCGATAATGATCAATGGTCACCAGCCCCACCTTTTCCCCATAATTTAATGCGTAACGGGCTGCCAGCTTGGCCAGGGTGGTAGTTTTACCGACCCCGGTTGGACCGATAAAGACCACGGTGCGATCCGCCCTTTCCTCGGCAACCGGAATTCCGACCGTCACCTCTTCCCGTAACAGTATGGGTAACATCTCCCGGCTTACACTATTTCCTTTTAGCCGGGAAGCCAGCCGCCCAAAGATTTCATCAATAATAACCGGGTCCACGTCGTGGTGTTGCAGGTAGTTGCGCCAATAATCGTTTTCACTTCCCCCGTCCTCTTGCTGTCCTTTTTCGGTTTCCCGCCGGCGGGGCTCTTCTACCAATGACTGCACCATCACCTTAAGCTCGCTAATCTCCGCCTCAACCCGGCGCTGGTTCTCGATATCCCCCTTCCCCAGCCTCTCCGGGCTACGGCTTCCCAGTGCGGCAATTATCTCCACCTGGCGGGGCATGAACCAACCTTTTAAACCCCGGCGACGAACCTTCCGGGTCTGTAAAATTATAGCCTCCGAACCCAGCTCTTTTTTTACCTTTAGGAATCCTTCCGCCACATCGCGGGCATAATATTTTCTAATTTTCATCGAGCCTAATCACCCCTGCTGATTCCACCTTTATTTCAGGCAGGATTTCATGGACCGAGAGCACGGCTACCTGGGGAAAAAACTCTTCAATCAGCCGCCGAAGAGGCAAGCGGATCCCGGGAGAGGTTAAGATCACCGGCCTGGCTGTCCCCTTTATCTCCACCTCTTCGACCAGCTTACCTAAGCTGGTAACCAGGCGCCGGTTTTTTAAGGGATCCATTACCGGTATGATTCCTTTGCTGGTATTCTTAAGGGAGTTGGCCAGCTCTTTTTCCAGCTCCGGATCCAAGGAGATAACCGATAACGGTCTCCCGGGGGTCGTGTAGAGATGGGTAATCGTCCGCCGCAGCGATTGGCGAACCAGCTCCGTAAGCATATCAATATCTTTAACCTCCCGGGCCTGATCTGCCAGCTGCTCCAAAATTGTCACCATATCGTGCACCGGGATCCCTTCCCGTAGCAGGTTTTGAATAATCTTCTGAATATCACCTAAACTTAACAATTCCGGCACCAGCTCTTCTATTACAGCCGGTGAGCTTTCTTTCAGTGCCTGGAGCATCTCCTTCACCGCCTGTCGGTTCAGAAGTTCCGAAGCATAAGTTTTAATTATCTCGGAGAGGTGGGTAATCAATACGGTAGAGGCATCCACCGTTGTACATCCCAACAGTTCGGCCTTTCCCCTTTGTTGTTCGGTAATCCAAACCGCCGGCAGGTTAAAGGTCGGCTCCCGGGTGGGGATCCCCTCCAGCTCTTCCGGCAACTCCCCCTCCGGGCAGAGGGCCAGCTCCATCCCCGGTCGAAGCTGACCGCGGCCGATCTCATTTCCCTTTAATTTAAACCGATAATCGTTCGGCGGCAGATGGAGGTTATCCCGGATGCGGATGGGCTGGATAATTATCCCTAGTTCGCCTACCGCCTTCCGACGGGCGGCGGTAATCCGTTCTAGCAGGTTGCCTCCCTCCGCCTCCTCGGTTAGAGAGATTAGATTATAGCCAATCTCTATCTCCAGTAACTCGACCTTTAAAAGGGAATACATATCCTCCGGCTCTACCGCCGCAAGCCGGGTCGCCGCCGCCAACTCCTCCTGCTCCTCTCTCTCAACCCTCTGTTTTTTTATTAGGGTCATTGAGAGCCAGGCACAGAAGGCCGACAGGATAAAGAAAGGTAGCGTCGGCAAGCCGGGAACCAATCCCAGCAAGAACAGCATACCGGCCGTAAGCAAAATAACCCGGGGGTAGGAGAGAAACTGGCCGGTTAGTTCCGCCCCAAAGGAGGCCTCGGCGGTAGAGCGGGTAACCAACATCCCGGCCGCGGTAGAGATCAAGATTGCCGGCACCTGGGCGACCAGGCCGTCGCCCACCGTCAGAATGGTATAGATCTCGGTGGCCTGCTGGAGCGTAAAGCCCTTCTGGAGCATACCGATGGCCAGGCCCCCGATAATATTGATTAGAACAATAATAATTCCGGCAATGGCGTCACCCCGCACAAATTTACTGGCTCCATCCATGGCCCCAAAGAAATCGGCCTCGGTTTGCAAATCCTTTCTCCTCTGTCGGGCTGCATCCTCATCAATCAGCCCGGCATTAAAATCGGCATCGATGCTCATCTGCTTCCCCGGAAGCGCATCCAGAGTAAACCGGGCCGCCACCTCGGCGATCCTCCCCGCCCCGTTGGTAATAACCACAAACTGGATTACCGTGATAATAACAAATATTACCAGGCCTACAACGTAATTATTGCTCACAACAAATTGACCGAATGCCTGGATCACCCGGCCCGCATCCGCCCGGGAGAGTATTAGCCTGGTCGAGGATATATTTAAGGCTAACCGGAACAGGGTAGCAGTAAGCAGCACCGAGGGAAATATATTGAGCTCCTTGGTGTCGGTGGTAAAAAGAGTTAAGAGCAAGGTAATAATTGAGAAGGAGATATTAAGCACTAGCAAGATATCCAGCCAGGCTGGGGGTATTGGTAAAATAATGATGACCACTATCCCGATAAAGGCGGCAGCGGCCAACACATCGGTATTATTGGCAACTAAACTCCACCAGGAGCCTTCGGATTTGCTAAAATGAGAGGTTGGAATAACCAGACCCTCCTTTCCGGTTAAAGCCTATTTTTGCCCCGGAGACGGTAGACCATGGCCAATATCTCAGCTACAGCCTGGTAAAGTTCTACCGGGATCTCATCGCCGATATCGGTATGCTCGAAGAGCATTTGAGCCACCGGTGGATTTTCTACCAACAAGATCTCGTGCTCGTCGGCAATTTCCCTGATCCGGCCGGCAATTCTCCCCTTGCCCTTGGCTACTACCCGGGGGGCGTTATCTTTTTCCTGTAGGTAGCGCAAGGCTACTGCAATAGCGGTCGGGTTTGTTACAATCACATCGGCGGTAGGAACTTCATGTAACATGCGCTGCTGTGCCAACAGTTGCTGCCTCTCTCGAATCTTTGAACGGACCAGGGGATCTCCCTCCAAATGTTTCATCTCCTCTTTAACCTCTTTACGGGTCATCCATAAGCTTTTGAAATGTTCCCGTCTCTGAAAGAGATAATCCAAAACCGCCAGGGCGGCAAACAAGAATCCTACCCGCAGCCCCAACCCGGAAATGGTTCCCCAAAGCAAACGGGCACTATAGCTGGTCTCCTGATTAAGTAACATCAGGGCTTCGGGAAGCCGGTTCCGGAGGTAGACAAAGGTTACCATCCCTACAATTAATATTTTTGCTATCGCCTTAACCATTTCAAAGAGCGAACGCCGGGAAAAGATTCTTTTTAAGCCCTGGGCCGGGTTTATCCGGCTCAGTTGCGGAGTTATATGGTCCAAGGTGAATAGAAACCCCACCTGGGTCAGGTTCGCCGCCAGGGCGATAACGATAGCAGTTATAAAGACCGGGGCCATTATAGTCAGGTAACCGGTAGCACCAAAGCTAAGAACGGCCTGGGAATGAAAGGTATCCCCCGGGGAGGCCAGCTGTCCGCAGAGGGTGCTAAAGATCTTTTGAAATTGCTTAAGCCACCAGGAACCGATCGCCACTAGGACTAGCATTACCCCCAACACGTTGGCCGCCGCATTTAACTCGGTGCTTTTAAAAACCTGTCCCTTGCGCCGGGCCTCTCTTAAACGATGCGGCGTCGGTTCCTCAGTTTTATCACTATCAGCGGTAAATGGTGCCACCTTCTCACCACGCTTCCATGAACCAGGATAGATACTGGGAAAAAGAGTCTAATAGGCCCTCCCAGGCCAGGGCCATCGCCGGTAATAAAAGCCCCAACAAAACCAAGGAGAGGGCGATCTTCAGGGGTAGACCCTCTACAAACACATGCACCTGGGGAACGGTCTTGCCGATTAAGCCTAGGGCCAGGTCAACAATCAGCAGCACCATCACCACCGGGGCAGCAATTTGAAAGGCCAGGGTAAAGATATGGGCAAATATTTTTCCCATCCCCCCGGCTACCGTCGCCGGGATTAGTCCGGTGGCCACGGGGATAAGGTGATAGCTTTCGTTGAGCGCCGCTAGAAAAAGATGATGGCCGTTTATGCTCAAATAAAACACCAATACCAACAGGTAATAGAATTGCCCGATAAAGGTAACCTGGGAACCAAATTGGGGGCTAAAGACCGCCGATAGGGTCAACCCCGCCCCCAGGTCCATTAGCTGGCCGGCCTTAAGGAAGAGGGAAAAACAGAGGCTAACCATGAAACCGAGGGCCAGCCCGGCGGCCACCTCTTTAACCAGCAATAACCCGGCCTCCAGGGGGCTGGCGGAGACCGCCACCATTTCCCCTGGTAGGGAGCTATAGATCAGCCAGGCCAACATTAAAGAGATGCCGACCCGTAGCAAGACCGGTATCCCCGGCCAGTTAAAAAAGGGAAAGAGAAATACTATCCCCATCATCCGGGCCAGGATCAACAGGTAAGCCAACCAGTTATCTAGATCGAGCGAATAGAACTCCGGCATTTATCCTCCTCCGGCCTTCATTTAAAACAGGATCAATCCCTTCTCCCATAGTTGTAAGGTAAAACGGGTAATCAGGTTAATGATCCACCCTCCCAAAAGCATTAGGACCAACAGCACGGTTACTATCTTGGGGACAAAGGCCAGCGTCGGCTCCTGGATCTGGGTTGTAGCCTGCAAAATACTTACCGTTAATCCTACCAAGAGACCCGAGCCAACGATCGGGGCGATCATCATCAGTATTAGCAGGATCCCTTCACGAAGCATGCCCAACATGGCTTCGGGTCCCATCTTACCTGCGCCTCCTTAACCAAAACTTTCCAGTAGCGATTTAACCACTAAATGCCAGCCGTCGACCAACACAAACAGCAATATCTTAAACGGTAAAGATATAATCACCGGGGGGAGCATAAACATCCCCATGGACATCAGGGTACTGGCAACCACCATGTCGATCACTAAAAATGGGATAAAGAGAATAAAACCCATCTGGAAAGCGGTCTTTAGCTCGCTGATGACGAAGGAGGGCACCAACACATGCATCGGTACCGCATGCCTGTCCTGCGGTGGTTCCATCCCGGAAATATTAACGAAAAGGGCTAAATCTTTCTCCCGGGTCTGGTAAAGCATGAAATCGGCCATCGGTGCCTTAGCCTCTTCCCAGGCCTCTTCCCAGGTAATCTCCTCTGCCAGGTAGGGCTGGATCGCCCCTTCATTGACCTGCTCCCAGACCGGGTACATTACAAATACGGTCATAAAGAGAGCCAGCCCGATCAATACCTGGCTGGGCGGTATCTGGTGGGTGGCCAGAGCACTGCGAACGAAAGAGAGCACGATAACAATCCGGGTGAAAGAGGTCATGAGCACCACAAAGGCCGGCGCCAGCGAGAGGGCAGCTAAAAAGATC
The DNA here is from genome assembly GCA_012799185.1 of Bacillota bacterium. GTDB lineage: Bacteria > Bacillota > Dethiobacteria > DTU022 > DTU022 > JAAZLS01. The sequence continues at coordinate 17,397 of JAAZLS010000023.1, forward strand.
AATAGCTTCAGGGTGCCGACCATCCCCTCCGGTGTGCCCTCCCCACCACCCAAGTGAAGCTCCATTTCCGGTAACGGCGGCTGGGCATTGACCTCCCCCGGTATCCCCGCCAGAATTAAGGTCATTAATAAAATAACAATCAGGCCAATTAATGGCTTCTTCACCGCTCTCAATCCCTAAGATCCCTCTCTCCCGGATTTTATCCCCTCTTTGTAGCGGGCCAATATTTTTGAGAAAACCCCTCCAACCGGTTCGGAGCCGTGGCGATCCGGAGGATCCCGGTCCAGAAAATCCGCTGGTAGCTCCTGGAGGACGGTAATACCCCCCTGGGAGGCACCCAACAGCAACACCTGCTCCCCGATACGAACAAGTAGAAGGGAGATCCCCCCCTTAAGATCCAAGGGTACCCTCTGAATTATTTTAATGTGCTCCCGCCCCGAGCCCGGCTGGAATCGGCGCAGGCCATACTTGATCACTAGGTAGGCCAATAAACCGACTACCCCGAGAAATACGATGGTTTTTAGTATTAGCAGGTATCTTTCCATGCCGTTTCCCTCATTCCCGCTGTTCGTGAATAAAAGCGGTAATCCTCACCCCAAAACGTTCATTGATCACTACGATTTCCCCCTGGGCGAAGGGCACCTCATTCACCATCAGGAGCACACTTTCATCGGCCAACCGGTTAAGCTTTAGCAGGGAACCTTCCTCCATATCGATTAAATCCCTGATTTTAATACTGGTCTTGCCCAGCTCGGCGGCCAACTGCATCTCTACCCCTAAAAAAGCCGGGGAAATCTCCCGCCTCAAGGGGGCAGCAACCGGATCGGGAAGGGGATTAAATTCCACCTTGCTAACGTTTACTTCCTCCCCCACGCCACCCGGGGAGGCGCTTACCTGTTTTCTGTTAACACCCTGATCTTGCGCCATGATTAACCCCCCCCCTTATTGAATGATAAATTCATCAAAAAAGAGATCTTCTACATCCCCGGTAGAAAGGAGGGCATTGGCCTCCTCAAGGATGACCTTTTTTAAACGTTCCATCCCCTCTTCCCCCTCCAGGTCGGCAACCTTGGTGCTGCGCAGGGTTGCAATCACCCGGGAGCGAAGCTCTGGTTCCCGGCGCTCGATCTCTTTTACCAGCGCTTTATCATTGCTCCCCAGGTAGATCTTCATCCGGATAAAGCGCCGGGAACCGATATCGGCCGAATTAACCTGGAATTCTTTAATGGGAACCAGGTAGCGTAACTCATCCCCGGTGTTCAACCTGCCCTGGAGCCGATTTAACAGGCCGTTACCCAGCTGAAGCCAGCCGGTAATTAACAACAAGACAACAGCAACAGCCGCTATAACAAGAAATTTATTTACCTTTTTCTTTTTTACCGGCTCCGGCACCGGATATTCTCTTATTGAATCGCTTTCCATGCTCTCTATCCGCCTTTTTGATATTTTTTAAAGGAGAGAAATCACCACGGTCACCCTCCGGTTCCTGGCCCGCCCCTCGGGGGTATCGTTAGTTGTCAGCGGCTGGTGCTCACCGTACCCGGTAGCCATAAAACGCCCCGGGGGCAACCCTAATATCTCAACCAGGTAACGGGTAACCCGTACCGATCGGGCCACCGAGAGCTCCCAGTTACTGGGGTACTGGAGGGTGTTAATCGGCAGGCTACAGGTATGCCCCTCGATAATCACCTGGTTCTTGATCTCCTTGAAAAACTCGGCTAGCCGGGCCAGAATCTCCAGGGATTGCGGTTTAAGTTCGGCGCTGGAGCGCTCAAAGAAAATATAATCCGGCAGCTCCATTACTACCCCGCGCTCCTCCAACCGGATATCGACCGTGCCCTCCAGGCCGGCATCGGCGAGGAATTTTTCCAATCTCTCCTTAACATCCTCTGCCTGCCGTACTTTTTGCAACAGGGATTCCTCCAAGGCGGGGATATCGCTCTCAACTATTGCCCCGGCCCCATTTTCCAGGTCCTTCGGTTCAGGCAGGCTCTCCATGATACCGGTATATCCGAAAAACGAGGTCTGGATCGAAGTGATAATTTTCTGGAAACGTTCTATATCAATTACCGACATGGCAAATAACAGGATAAAAAAGGTTAACAAGAGGGTAACCATATCGGAATAGGTGGTCATCCATAACGGGCTGCCCCCCTCCCCTGAAGACCTAGGTTTTAACCGGTGCTTTAGCCGGCTAGGCATCAAAGATCACGCCCTCCGGTTCCTCCCGCTCTTTCTTCCCCTCTTCCAGCTGCCTCCGCTCAGCCGGGGTGAAGTAGGCCTTTAGGTGTTCCTCCATTAGCCGGGGATTAACCCCGCTTTGGAGGGCCAGGAGAGCTTTAATGACAATCTCTTTCCTATTAATCTCCTCTTTACTATAGATAGAAAGTTTTCCGGCCAGGGGCAGAAATACCAGGTTAGCCAGGATCACCCCGTAAAAGGTGGTTAACAGGGCTACCGCCATGCCGGGACCGATGGCACTGGGATCTTCTAATTTCCCCAGCATCATGACCAGGCCGATCAATGTCCCGATCATTCCGAAGGCCGGGGCCAGATTTCCCCAGGTCCGGTACAGGCTTTGCCCCAATTCATGGCGATCGGCCAAGGCCTCCAGCTCCGACAGTAAAATATTTTGAATAGCCTCCGGCTCAAATCCATCGATCACCATCTGTAATCCGTTTCGGAAAAAGGGATCCTCAATTTCTGGAAGCTCATCTTCCAGCACCAACAATCCTTCCCGGCGGGCTTTCTTGGTCAGGTAGACAAACTTATGGTTTAAATCTACTACCGACTCGTCTTTGCGTACAAAGGCCTGCCTGGTAACCTGGAATACGGCTTTAATCTCTTCCTTCCTAAAATTCACCATCAGGGCCCCAAAGGAGCCACCGACGGTAATAAGTAAACCGGAGAGATTCCAGAAAGCATTTAAATTACCCTCCATTTTAATGCCGATTAGCACCAGGCCCAGCCCGATCACTATTCCCATCCAGGTCATGCTATCAAACCGTTTCATGAGCAGCCCTCATTTTCTTTATCGAGGGGGGGCGTCACCGCCCCCCTCTCGATGTAAATTACCGCTTCATATTAATTACTTCCATTAGAATCTCATCGGAGGCGGTTACCACCCGGGTGTTGGCCTGGAAGGCCCGGCTGGTTGTAATCAGCTCGGTAAATTCGACTGCAATATCGGCATTGGACATCTCCAACGAAGAGGAACGGATCAACCCCCGCCCCTCTGTCCCCGGCAGCCCCATCCGGGGCTCTCCAGAGTTGGAGGTAACCTGATAAAGGTTGCCCCCCTCCTTAATCAGCCCCTCCGGGTTGGTAAAGAAGGAGAGGGCAATCTGGCCCAAGTTCTCCACCATCCCGTTACTATAAGTACCGGTCACCGCCCCGGTACGACCGATCTCAAAGGAGACCAGCTCCCCGGTGGTAAAGCCGTCCTGCTCTCGCACCAACAGGTTGCTCGGCCCGGCCAACTGGGTACAACCCAGGAAGCTGGATATCACATCAAGGGAATCTGCCCCCTCGGGGCCATAGACCAGGTTATTAATCGTGGAGGCCTCCCGGTCCAGGTTGCCCTCCGCATCAAAGATCAGTTCCCCCGAGCCGATAGAGGTTGATTCTCCGTCAAGATAGGCCTCATATCCCCAGCTATTTTGGCCGGTCGGGGTAAATATAAATTCGACAAAGTAATGCCGGCCCAGGGAGTCGAATAGATAATGTTCATAGCTGTAAAGAGAACCGGCCGACGCTCCCGCCGGTTGGTATTCCTGGGTTATACTTAATCCCGGCGACTCCGCCGCACCGGTAAATTCCAGCTGGGAGGCCTCCAACTGGGGGTCAAGGGTTATGTTGAAAAGACCGTCGCCCCCCTTTACGGTTATCAACCCTTCGGGACATCCATAAAGCTCTACCAGGGCCCCGTGGATCAACCCTGCATCGACCCCGTTATAATCTAGCGTCACGCTATGACCATCTAATGTTAATGAAAATTGTCCCTCTTCGACCGAGCCTAAATCCAGGCCCCAACCTTCACCCTGCGCTAATCGCCAGGCCCGGGCATCCAGGTTCCCGGCAAAGGAAACCTGCGAGGTCGCCCGGGCGACCGCCCGCTCGCCCAACGGGATATGAATCGGGGCAAGTTCACTGCCCTCGCTCTCCCCTGCTCCCAAGATCCCCATTAACCGGAGTCCATTCACATTTACCAGGTAGCCGCTGGCATCCCGACCGAAAGAGCCGTCGCGGGTATAGAAATTCTCCCGTCCATCGGAGACGACAAAGTAGCCCTCACCTTCAATCGCTAAATCGGTTTCTCGATCGGTATTTTGAATGGGACCCTGAAAGTGGTTGTTAAGTATACCCGAGACCCGCATCCCCATCCCTACCTGGGAGGGGTTCATACCGCCCCGGGTCAAGGGGGCGGTGGCACCCTGCATCGTTTGGCTGAGCAGATCCTCAAAACGGGCTTGGGATTTTTTGAAGGCGACCGTGTTTACGTTGGCGATATTGTTACCGATAACATCTAATTTAATCTGGTGCCCCCTTAAACCGGAGACAGCAGTACTAAGTGAGCGTATCATGGAAAAAAACCTCCTTTGTATCCATGGGGCACGGTAGCGCGCCGGCTCCGCTTCGTTCGTTCGGCGAAGCCCAGGCTTCCTCCAGGAGGTCCGGCCTATTGAAATATAACCGCGCTATCGATACCCGTATAAACCTGTTCTTTTTCACCCGCTCCGTCTACCGCCGTAATGATCGTCCGGTTGGGAATATTTGCAACCAAGACGATATCTCTGTAAAGGAGTAGCGGGGAGCGAGCCCCTTTTTCCTGCGCCTTATCCATGGCCCGGTTGATCTTTTTAAAATCCTCCAGGCCCAGCTTGATGTCCCGGTTTTCCAGCCTGCTGCGGGCATGGGCCGAAAAAATGACTTCCCTCTCCTTGTAAGTGCTTTCCAGGATCTGTCGGAAAGCCGAGGTGGAGGGATCGGCTACCGGGGTTGCCTTGCCGGCAGTACCCGGGGGTGTTAGGATTTTCCCTGCTCCTACCCTCTTAACCATTATCGGGACTCCCTTCCTCTACCTTTATCAGGGCCGCATAGGGGAACTCTTCATCATTAACCGTGAGGAACGGCTGCCCCCCTTGAAAATTAATCGCTGTAACTAACCCACTAAAAACTGTTCCATTTTCATCGACTACCTCGACCTGGCGATTGAGCAAATTTAGTGCCGCGCTCTGTTCGATCACGTGGCCCTGGTTCTCTGCCACCTGCTGCAGTTTTATAACCTGCTCCAGCAAGGTGAACATGGCCAGCTGGGTAACCATCTCCCCGGTATCCTGGTCACTAGAAAGCGGATCCTGGTAACGCATCTGGGCTACCAACAGTTGTAGAAACAGGTTGGAATCCATTCCGGGCTGTTTACCCTGCTCCGGCCGGTTCCCCCCCCCATAGGCTGCAGGGGCCGCTGCCGTAGCGTTCCCGGTAATGCCATAGCTGTTCATCACCTTTTATCCCTCCAATCCTAGACCCAGTAATTAAGAATCCCGTGATGCCCATCGGGCAGGGCCTGCCTTACGGGCGGAGGTATCTCTTGTTGGAAAACAGCCGGTCGACCGGCCTGCTCCCGCTGGAACCCCCCTCCGGAAAAGCTGCCGGTACCGAAAGTGAACTCCTCGTCACTGAAAAGATCAATGCGATCCAGGTACAGATCGGCCTGTTCCAACCGCTGTTGTAGATCACCCATACTTAACGCCAACATCTCCTTTACGGAGGCGACCTCGGTAACAATCTCAGCCGCTAGCCGGCCCTGCCGGGAAACAACCCGGATTAACATCTCACCCATCTCGGGAGGGTTGAGCTTTATACGAATTTCTGCGGGAAACTCACTACTCTCCCGCAGATAACTAATACGGGCCTGTAGCTGATCCAGGAGGCTGCGGTTAACCTCATTATCCACCCCTCCTAAACCACCCCCCGGCCTGGTCTCCCCGGCTTTAACATCTAATTTCGTCCCCGTATCTCCCGGGAGTTCCATCGCCTCCAGTGGGAACGCCTCCAGCTCCCTGTCATAGGCTCCCACTGGTAGCCGGCCGGCATCTTCATCGGGCTGGCCCTTACTCGCAGCCTCCTTGATTTGTTCCCCCCCGTTAACCTCCCGGGGCATCTTAATATCCGGTTCGCTCTCCGTTTCGCCCTCCGCCGGCGGAGCGATCGCTCTCCCCGGCTCCGGGAGCCGGCCCTCTGGTTCTACGGCGGCAACCTCCCGTTCGGTAGGGGCCACCCCTATTTCCGCTTCAACGGCTACCAGCTCCATCGGCTCCCCGGATAAGGTTTCCGCAGGTTGCCATTCAAGCGGCTCTACCACCTCACCCTCCGGCGGCAACACCAAAGCGGAATCGAAACTGGGAGCGTCAACCGGGAGAAGCCCCCCATCGGCGGCACTTAATCCGACCACCGGCGGTACCAGCTCTCGATCCGCGATAAGCAGTAGGGAGGGGATAAGTTCCCCGCCGGGCCGGGGCTCCTCCTCCCCCGGTTCAACCGCTACCTCCGGCGGAAAGAGGCCCTCTTCTTCCTCAGACGAGGTTACCGGCTCATCACCATCTTCGCCGGCAAGTTCGATCGGGCAGGAGGGTTGCTTCTGTAGCTCTCCCAGTTCTCCTATTAGTAGGGTTAGCAGGGCCAGGAATCCCGAAGCACCGCTATCCCCCTCCCCGATGGCATCAGCAACCGGGCCTGGAAGGGGCTGTATCCCCCCGCTACAAGCCGGCATAACTATCTTCATCTATTCTTCACCCCCTTTCTACTAAAACCAAGTAACACCAGCTCATCCAACAGTTGCTGTTCCCTCTTTTCAACCGTCTCCCTATATTTTTCCATCGCTTTGCCCTGTAATATTTCCAAGATCCGCCGCTTCTGCCAACAGGCCTTTACCTCTGCCCGCTGCTCTTCCAGCTGCTCCCTGCAATCTCGGCGTCTCTCCTTCTTTTTTTGGAGCCGTTCGAGCAGGGCCGCGTTAAAATCAGAGAACTGTTGCCACTGGGAGAGCCGCCCCCTTTCCAGCTGCTGCTCCCGGATCAAATCCCATAGCCGTCCCTCGTCTTCCAGGAGCAGATTTACCTCCCGGGTAGCCGCCTGGTAGTTACGTTCCCGGTGGGACAACTCTTTTTTAGCCAGCTCCTCCTGGGAGTAGCGAAGATCCAGCACCCTTTGCAATCTAAATTTCATGGTTCTAATTTAGCAGGTCCTGCATTAAGGACCAGGTCTCCTCCCAGGAATATTTTTGCTCTGCCTCCTGCTGTAAAAATTTCATAATGGGGCCCCGTTTATTGATAGCCAAATCCACCTCTTGCTGCGAACCGGGAACATAGGCCCCAATATTAATTAAATCTTCCATCTTTTCATAGGTTGCCATTAATTTGCAGATCCTCCCGGCCGTCTCCTTCTGCGGCTGATCAACCAGGTCCGGCATCAGCCGGCTGTTACTGCGCAGGATATCGATTGCCGGATAGTGATCCTGGGCGGCAATCTCCCGGGCTAGCACGATATGCCCGTCCAAAATACTTCGGGTAGCATCGGTAATCGGTTCATTAAAATCGTCCCCGTCGACCAACACACTATAAAATCCGGTGATGCTCCCCCGGCGGGAGGTGCCGGAGCGTTCCAGGAACCGCCCCAGGAGTGCAAACACCGATGGTGTATAGCCCCGCGCCGAAGGGGGCTCACCTATAGCTAGGCCAATCTCCCGTTGCGCCATGCAGAAACGGGTGACCGAATCCATTAAAAAGTTTACATCGGCCCCCTGATCACGAAAATACTCAGCGATCGATTTAGCTACCAACGCCGCCGCGACCCGTTCCAGGGCGGGCCGATCGGAGGTGGAGGCCACGACCACTGATCGCTTCAAGCCTTCCGGCCCCAGATCTTTACGAATAAAATCGCCTACCTCCCGTCCCCTTTCACCAACCAGAGCAATTACATTAATGTCGGCCCGGCTATAGCGGGCAATCATCCCCAGCAAGGTGCTTTTCCCCACCCCACTACCGGCAAAAATGCCGATCCGTTGGCCGCGACCGCAGGTAAGCAGGCTATCGATCGCTTTTACCCCCGTATATAAAATCTCGGTAATCGGGGTCCGCTCCAGTGGGTTGGGGGGGGCATTGTTAACAGCCCGTTCGACACCCTCCCCGGGAGAGAGGGGCGGCTTGCCCGAATTAAGTAAACGACCCAACCCGTCCAGGATCGAGCCCAGCAACTTTTCACTAACCCTGACTGTAAATCTTTTACCGGTAGGCAAGACGGCACAACCGGGGGCTATACCCTTGAGACCCCCATAGGGCATTAACAGGCAGCGATTTTCCCTGAAACCGACCACCTCAGCGGGGATTGCACCGCCCTCCCCGTCTAATAGCCGGCAAATCTCCCCGATGGAGGGCTTAATCCCGCTAACTTCGGCTACCAGGCCGATCACCTGGCATACCTTACCCAGCCGCCGGCCTCCCTGGTGGTTATACACCGAGGCCAGGTATTTTTCGCTGTCCATTCTTTTATGCGCCCTAATGTTTATCATAAGCCGTCTCCCTCTCCTCTAGGCCGGCCTTCTCCTCCGTCGAGGCCATCTCCAGCAGGGTGGTTCTTAGCTTTTTTACCTCCTCATCCAACAGGTATTCCACGGTGCCGCTCTCCGATTCAACGCGGCAACTACCCCGGGAAAGGTTCTCGTCCGGTAAAAACTCCTTAATCCTCCGTTCTTTCCCCGGTTCTATCCGCTCAAATTCCGCCAGGCAGGCCGGGAGATCTTGGGGGTTCAGGTAGACCGCCACCCCCTCCTCCTCCGGCAGGCTCCCCATCGATTCCCTGACAAGGTTCAGGACCGCCCGGGGCTCAACTTTAAGCCGATCCTTAATCAACTTTTCAGCAACCGCCAGCGCTAGTTCCACCATGTTGGTTTCGGAGGCAGCCAATATCTCCCGGGATTTACGCTTTGCCTCCTGCAAGTATTGATTCGCCTCTTCCTTCACCTGGTTTAACCTTTGGGTCGCCTCCTGCAACAGTTCTTGATAGCGGGCCTCCGCCTCTGCCTTCCCCTTCTGGTAGCCCTTCCGAATCCATCGGTCGATCTCCTCATCGGTCGGAAGATATTTTTGTTTAGACTCGCCAACTTCATCAAGTTTTTCCTTCCCGCAAACCGGACTATCTGCCGCGGCCTGGCAGTCTAAATCCTGCTCCGGGTAATAATAAATGCCCTGCACCGGCGGGCGCTTAAAAACCCTAGATAACAATGGCATCTTCTCCCCCCCGGGAAATTATTATCTCGCCGCTTTCATCGAGCCTACGAATTACCTCTACCACCCTCTGCTGGGCCTCTTCTACCTCCCGTAGCCGGACCGGGCCCATATACTCCATATTCTCCCGTAGCATCTCCCCGGCCCGCCGGGAGACGTTCTTAAAGATGCGATTTTTAACGTCGTCACTAGCCCCTTTCAGCGCCAAGGCGATATCATTGCTATCTAAATCCCGGATGATTCGCTGGATAGAGGCATCATCTAAAGTAATAACATCTTCAAAGATAAACATCTGTTGACGGATCTGTTCCGCCAACTCAGCATCCTCTTTTTCCAGCTCTTCCAGGATTAGTTTTTCCGTGCTGCGGTCCACATGATTTAGGATCTCAACTATGGTTGGGATCCCTCCTACCGCGGCAAAGTCCTGGTGAAACATGGTAGAGAGGCGCTCCCGCATAACGCTCTCCACCCCTTTTAAAACCTGGGGAGAGGTCCGCTCCATAATGGCAATGCGACGGGCAATATCACTTTGAATCCCTTCCGGCAGCTCGCTAACAATCATGGCCGCCTGGTCGGAATCCAGATAAGATAAAATGTAGGCGATGGTTTGCGGATGTTCTTGCCCGACCAGGCTCGATAACTGCTTGATATCGGCATCGCGGACAAAGGTAAACGGTTTAACCTTACTGGTCTCCTTAAGCCTTTTCATTAGTTCGGCTGCCTTCTGGGGGCCCAGAGTACGTTCCAGGACATCCCGGGCATAGTCGATCCCACCGTTTAAGATGTACTGCTGGGCTTCATGCAGTAGGCAAAATTCGTCCAGGACCTCCTCCAGCCGCTCCCTTTTCACCCGGCTGGTATTAGCCACCTCCAGGGAAATCCTCTCAATTTCCGACTCATTAAAGTGGCGCAGGACCTTAGAAGACAGCTGGGGCCCCAGGGCCAATATTAAGACCGCTATTTTTTTTAACCCGGATAACCTTCTCCCTGTTTGCAAATCTACTCCTCCGCCAGCCAAGTTTTTAATAGTAGGGCCACATTTTCTGGCTCTTTTTCGGCCAGCTCCCGCACTTTCCCCCGCTTGCCCGGGTCTACCTGCTCCGGCATTTTTTCTTTAATCGATTTGCTTAACTCTTCCTCAGTGGGGAACGGCATCGGCTCTACCCGGGCACGGCGGGCCCTCCTGAAAAGTACAAAGGCCAGGACTAAAAGTAACAGGGCTGCTACCGCCGCCAGGATATACTTTGGCTCCCGCAAATAGATTGGCGGGGTCGGTTCAGGTTCCTCCTCCCAGTCGACCTGCCAACTCCGATCAAAAGGGACCATCTGGACACTGATAGTATCGCCGCGACCGTTGTCAATACCCAGGGCTGACATGAGCATGGTACTAACCTGGGCACCCACCTCCGGACTGCCGGCATTTTCATCAATCATTACCGCCGCTGACAACCGCTGGATCTGTCCCGGGGCGGTGGCTAAATAGTCCCGGGTCTCACCGATCTCGTAATTAATCGTCTCCTCCAGGCGCTCATAATTATAATCCCCACCCCCTGCAAGGGCTTCATAGCCGGGAATATTTGATTCGCCCACCTCCGCCGGGGCCGGGCCCGTTCCCTCGTAGCGCTCTTCCGTCCGCTGTTCTGAGCGGTTGATCGGGGTATCATAAGAGACTGTAGTGCGCTCGGAGGTGTCAAAATCTAGTTCGGCGGTCACCATGGCCACCGCCTTCCCCGGCCCGTAAACCCGTTCCAGGATCGATTTCAACCGGCCCTCGACCTCTTTTTCAAACTGACGGGTCAAGGTCATCTGCTTTTCTACCGTATTGGAGACAAACCGATCCTCCTCTAAACTGGAGGGATCAAATAAAAGGTTGCCCATCGAGTCAACCATGGTTATATTCTCCGGGGTAAGATTCTCCACGCTACCGGCAACCAGGTTAAGAATGCCCAGCACCTGGGCCTGGTCCAACGAGGCCAGGGGCTTTAGCTTTACAAATACGGAGGCCGAGGGGGGGCTTTTCTCCCGTACAAAGACCCCTCCCTCCGGGATGACAAGGTGAACCCGGGACTGTTCTACCGCTTCAATACTGGTGATCGTCCGGCGGAGCTCCTCCTCTAATGCAATCTGCCACTGGGCCCGCCGCTCAAAATCACTGGCAATAAGACTATTATTTTCAAAGAGGGCAAAGCCGGCACCCTGGGCATAGATATCGGGAGAAAGTTTTAAACGGAGCTGATCCTTCTGATCGCGCGGTACCAGGATGGTAGTACCATCTTCACCAGTCTGGTAAGTCACGTTATATTCTTCCAACTTGGTAGCAATCGCCCGAGACTGTTGTAGATCCAGATCACTAAAAAGAACCTCCATCGGAGGTGAAGAGACGCTCGATA
>JAAZLS010000024.1 GCA_012799185.1 Bacillota bacterium
ATAGCCCCGGGGGAGGGGGTCTTGCTGTGGATAAACGGACGGCAGATTGACGGTAATCACCGGGTCTATCCCGGGGATGAGATCAAGGTAGAGGGTCTCCGGGAACGGGAGGAGGCGCGGGTTGAGCTCCGGCTCTCCGCCGACGAGATGTCCGCGGAGGCGATCTACCGCCCTCCGCGCAATATCTATTACGAGATTTCCGAACATCCCCCCGTTGAAGAGTTAACCATTCCAGCCACCAGGAAAGAAGAGATTTCAGGCCCTGACCTGGAGCCGGGGCAAATCAAGAAAATACTGGCTGACGGCGGAGTTATCCACGGTATCAAGGAGCCGGCGATATTGGAGCTAATTAATGAGGCGGGTCACTGGCGAGAGGTAGCCGCCGGGACGCCTCCCGTGCAGGGTCGGGACGGCTCCGTCGAATATTTAATTAAGGAAGGCCTCCAACCGGTAAGCTACAATGGGGAGGAGGGCCAGGTTGATTATAAGAGGCGGTACAAAATCCCCCAGGTAAATAAGGGCCAGCTAATAGCGAAGATCCATCCTCCCCGTCCCGGCAAACCGGGCTTGACCGTCAGCGGGCGGGAGCTATTGCCGGAACCGGTCTCCCCGGCGAAGGTTCGCTGTGAAATCGGGACCGCTTTTAATAGGGAGGGGACCGGGGTGGTTGCTACCCGGAACGGGGTTCCGACCAGCCGTCGGGGACGAGAGATCCTTTTTCGAGTCGATGATATCTACCTCCACCGGGGGGATATCGATATCAAGACCGGGCATGCCGACTTTTCGGGTCATCTAAAAATCTCCGGGGGGATAGCCGAGGGGATGAGGGTAAAGGCCGATGGTAACATCGAGATTGCCGGCCATACCTCCGGGGCGGAGATTACTGCCGGCGGGGGCATTATCATTAACCGCAACTGTATCCAGTGCCTGGTGCGGGCCGGATGGTTATCTTACCAGTTGCATAAAATTAACCAGTGCTATGATGAGCTGGTTCTAAATACCGGTTCACTGTTGGAGATGGGCCGGGAGCTAATCAGCGTCCTGGAGGAACGGGGCTCCTCTAGCGATTTCCAGGTTAGTTTCCTGTTGCGTTCGTTGATGCAAAAAAAGTTCCCCGGGTTACCCGAGCTCTCCGCGGAGATCCTGGGCCTGGGGCAGGAGCTGGCCCAGGAGTTACCCGCATCGCTGCTCCCGGTGCTGGAAAATTGCAACAGCCTTTTAAAAGACGCGGGCTTCTTATTAACTTGGGATCTGTTAGAGGCAGCTCATCGGGAGCTGGCCGAACAGCGGGCGCTGCTTAAATATACCGCACCGGAGACGGCGGGCATCTCGGTTTACTATGTCCAGAATAGTAAATTAATTTGCCCCGGTGATATTGAGATCGGCGGTCCGGGGGCTTACAATTCGGTCCTTGAATGTGAGGGGCGGGTGCGGGTGACCCGTATCTTCCGGGGTGGCAGCATTAAGGCCGGCGGTGATATCTATATCGGTGAGGCCGGTATCCCCCGGCTGGCGGAGGGCCAGGGTCTAATTGAGACTGGCAGCGATGGAGAGGTTAAGGTGGAAAAAATTTATGAAAATACCCGCATTAAAATAGGTAAACCGGAGATATACCTGGAGAGAGATTTAAAGCGGGTCCGGTTTTACCTAAACGAGGAGGGCGAGATCAAGCTGGGCGGTTTTCAGTAGGTAGGGTACTTAACTATATATTGAAACAGCCGATAACCTAAAGTAGGGTAACAACAACAAAGTCGTTGGGATGTGAATAGAAGCCGTGAAGATTAACTCCCTCTATACCCTTTTAATAAATCGGTTCAAAATTAACGAAAGGCTACAGCCTTCATCGGAGGGGCCGTCCCGTCCGCCGCGGGAGGCCCGCGGGGACCGGAGCGAACTTTCCCGCCTGGTGGCGGCCCTTAAAGAGGCGGAGCGCCAGGAGGGAGAGAGCGATCCTTTGCAAGCGGCCCGCCTGGACGAACTGCAGGAAAAGATCGATGCGGGCACCTACAAAATTGATCTTAACAAGTTGGCTGCAGCCATGTTAAAGCCCGCTGGAAAATAGCAGTCTCCATGTAGGCAGGAGGGGAGAGATGGAGCGAGCAACTGAAAATAAAGCTTCCGATACCACCCGGGTGCTAGAGGAGGCCAACCGGTTGTTAGAGGACCTTATCCGGCAGGAAAAAGAGATCCGGCGGCAGATAGTGAGCAATAATCCCCGGGAGCTGGCAGCAATTATCGCCTCATCGGCAGAGATTATTCACCGGGGAGAGAGGCTGATGGCGTTACTGGAAGATGGCCAGAGACGGTCGCCCGGTAGTGCCGCCTGCCCGGCAGTCGTGGAAAAACTGCTGGAAATAAAAATACTACAAGAGGTGAACCGGACCCTGTTAAAAAAGGGCTTGCAAATGGCTCCTAAACTGGGGGAGTTCCGCCCGCTCGGCGAGGCTACCTACAACCGCAGTGGCCAGGTGCATCCCCCTGCAGGGAAGACCCCGACCCGCCTCGACCGGGATTGCTAAGCCTTTTTAAAATTTATCTCCCCCCTTAAAATTTTCTGGGGACAGCCGATAATAAAGTTAGGTAGGTAGTAGGTCAATACGGCCGGTTGACTTATTATAAAAAGTGGACAGGGAGGTCCACGGAACAAAGACCAAGGGAGGTCAAACAAATGAGAATCAATACCAACATCAGTGCCTTGAATGCTTATCGCCAGTTGAATGCGAACCAATCGGCAATCTCCAAGTCGATCGAGAAGCTCTCCTCCGGTTTTCGCATTAACCGGGCCGGTGACGATGCCGCCGGACTGGCCATCAGTGAGAAGATGCGGGGACAGATCCGGGGTCTAACCCAGGCCAGCCGGAATGCCCAAGACGGAATTTCCTTGATCCAAACTGCTGAAGGGGCCTTGAACGAGACCCACAGTATCCTGCAGCGGATGCGGGAGCTGGCTACCCAGGCGGCGACCGATACCAATACGCTAACCGACCGGAAAGAGATCCAGAAAGAGATTAACCAGCTCTTAATCGAGATCGATCGGATCGCGGAACAGACGGAGTTCAACACCCAGACCCTGCTCAACGGGACCTATACGGAGAAGGTCTTCCATATCGGTGCCAACGAAGGGCAGAACATGGAGATCAGTATCGGTAATATGGGAACGGAGGCTCTCGGCGATGGGGAGGCTGGTGGTTCCCCTGCGGTCGCAGCAGGGGGGGAGCTGTCAGGGGTTACCTTTACAGCTCAGGAGCCCGGAGCGGCAGGAAATGAGATCGAGATAGTGTTTGTGGATCCGGAAAGTAATGCTGCTGAGTTAGGGGTAGTAGTTGACGACAAGACGATCACCGTTAGCCTAGCGACAGACGGTAGTGGAGATATTACTAGTACAGTTAATGAAATAGTTGAAGCGATTAATGAGCATACAGGAGCATCTGCACTGGTATCGGCCGCGGGAACGGGTGAGACAGCTGTGACCCTGGGAACAGAGCCAACGGTCACCTTATCCGGCGGGGCGGATGCCGTCACCGGCGAAGGGAAAACCGGAATCGCCGCCCTATTTGTGGAAAACGTGGATGGAATCGATGAGGGGACCCTTGATACCCTTGATAATGTCGGGGTTCTGACCCAAGCGGGCGCCGATGCGGCGATTACCAATGTGAACAAGGCTATCGAACAGGTCTCCGCCGAGCGCTCCAAGCTGGGGGCGATTCAGAACCGCCTGGAGCATACTATTGCCAACCTGGGGACATCGGCCGAGAACTTGCAGGCCGCCGAGTCCCGGATCCGGGATCTTGACATGGCCCAGGAGATCATGGCCTTTACTAAGGATACCATCTTGCAGCAGGCGGCTACCGCTATGCTGGCCCAGGCCAATATGGCTCCCCAGTCGGTCCTGCAGCTCCTGGGATAGGTATCAGTCGGTAGTAAAAAGGGTAGCTTTAAGGCTACCCTTTTTTATTTGGTTACTTAATTAAACTGGCTCGCTGCCGATAACAGTAGTAGGTCCGGCTGGTAGAGCAAGGTTTTAGCCGGAAGCGGTCCTTGAAGAATGATGAGATAAGGAGACGGTTTGATGACAATTTTTGGCTCAATTGAGGCCGGTCGTAGTGCCCTGAAGGCCCAGTTCAAGGGGATGGAGGTAAGCGGGCAGAACGTGGCCAATGCCAATAGCCCCGGCTATAGCCGGCAGCGGGTGGAGCTTTCACCGGCGGCCCCGGCACCGGTGCCGGGCATGGGCTACAATCCGGGTTACGGGGTAGAGATTACTGCCATCACCCGCCTGCGCAGCGAATTCTACCATATCCAGACCATGAATTCCGGCTCCTATAGATCTTACTGGGAGATGCGCCTGGAGTGTTTCGAGGGGGCGGAGGTAATCCTCATGGAGCCCGGGGAAAACGGCCTCGGCAACTACCTGACGGAGTTTTTTGACTGCTGGCAGGAGTTAAGCGGCTCCCCGGAGAGTGCGGCGGTGCGGATGAGCCTCCGGGAACAGGCGCTCTCTTTTACCAAGGCGGTCGAGGATAGCTATCTCCGGCTGAACGATTTCCGCCTGGACTGGCAACACGAGTTAAATAATCAGGTGAAAGAGATCAACCAGCTGGCCTCCCAGGTGGCAGCCCTGAACGAGAAGATAATTTTCTCCGGAGCCCTGGGTGATAGCCCTAACGCCCTTCTCGATCAGCAGGATTTAGTGCTGGAACAGCTCTCTGAATTAATTGATATCCGCGTCTACCAGAAAGAGAACGGGTCGGTGGAGCTCTTTGCCGGCGGACGACTCCTTGTCCAGGATAATCACGCCTTCCCCCTGGAGTTGGTAGGGGAAAAAATAGGGGAAGGCGGGGAAGATAAGGGCCGGCTCTCCCTGGTTAGCTCCCGGGGTTTACCCCTGGAGCTGCGCTCCGGAAGGGTGAAGGGGTTGCTGGAGGCGGTAAACGAGATAATACCTGGTTTACAGGATAGCCTGGATAATATTATCTCTAACCTGGTGGAGGAGGTTAATCATCTCCACCGGGGAGGCTACGGTCTGGAGGGGGGGACCGGCCGCAACTTTTTTGCCGCGATCGAGAATGAAGAGCTGCCAGCCTGCCTGCAGTTTCGGCTCTCCACCGCTGTCATTGAAAATATTGATCTGATCGCCGCCGCCTCCCCGCCGGAGCCAGGCGGTGATAGCGCGGATCCGGGGGGGGAGATAGAGGCTGGGAACGGGGTAAACGCCCTGGAGATCGCCCGGCTAAGGGATAAACCTTTTGACGATAGCACCGGCGAAAGCAGTGCTACCCTTATGGATCGCTACCGGGGTATTATCTCTAGCCTGGGGGTCGACGGCCGGGAGAGCGGCCGGATGGCCCAGGCCTTCAGCCAGGCCGAGTCCCAGTTTCGGGAACATCACCTGGCGGCCACCGGGGTAAACCTGGATGAAGAGATGTTAAATATGATCCAGTACCAGCATGCCTGGCAGGCGGCGGCCAACTTTATCAACCAGGTTGATCGGATGCTGGAGATCATGTTTATGCAACTTGCTCGTTAACGGGAGGGATAGTAATGCGTGTTACTCATCGCATGATTGCCGATAAGGTTAATGTGACCCTGCAGCAGAACCTGCTCCGGCTGCAGGAACGATCGGAACAGCTGGCCAGCGGTAAACATTTCCAGAGGCCCTGCCAGGATCCGGTGGCCATTAACCGGGCGATGCGGTTTCGGGATTCCATGGGCCGGAATGAACGCTACCGGCTTAATATTGGCGAGGCTAAAGGCTGGCTCGATACGACGGAGGCGGCGCTGATGGATGGGTTGGAAACGTTGGAGCGCATCGGCGAGCTCTGTATCTACGGGGCCAATAGCCATCTCACGAGAAGTGAATTGGAGGCTATTGCCGAGGAGGTTCGGGAGCTATATGAACATATGGTGGGGATAGGCAATACAGAATATAATGGTCTCTATATTTTTGGCGGCCATCGGACCGGGGAGCCGCCCTACCGGGAAGGGGCAGAGGGACTGGAATACCGGGGGGACGGGGGGAACCGGCGTCTGGAGATAAGTCCCCACCAAGAGATGGTGATGAATATAAACGGGGAACGGGCCTTTGGCGGAACGAAATTGATGGTGATCATCGACGAAGTCGGTGAGGCTTTAAGAGGAAGTAGACAGGAGGAGCTATCGGGGGAGGCCTTAAGGGAGGTGAACCAGGGGATCGACTATCTACTGGAGCGCCTGGCCGAAATAGGCGCCCGCCAGAAACGCCTGGAGGTGATGGACGATACCCTGTTTGAGTCTAATATTCATCTCCGGAAGCGCCTCTCCGTAGTGGAAGATGTGGATTTGGCCTTAGCCTATACCGAATATGTTATGGAGGAATATGCCTACAAGGCTGCCCTTTCAACTGCCGCCAAAACATTACAGCCGACTCTGGTAGACTATTTAAGTTAACTTTTAAAAATGGAGCGGCGGGGCTGGCTATGCCCCGCCCGATTGGGAGGGGGTAGAAGGAATGGATTTGGAAGCAAGGAATCTATCGTCCAGCGCATGGGAGAGACCAGTCTTGCATTTTTCCCGGGGGCTACCTGGGTTGGAGCGTTATCGCTGGTTTGAGGTAACGCCGGTGCCGGAAAATCATTTCTTTTTAATGTTACAGTCCCGGGAGGAGGAGGCGGTAGGGATGTTTTTGCTTGATCCTTTCCCCTTTTTTCCCGGCTACCGCTGCCAGCTATCTACCTCCGATCGAGAGGACCTGGAGCTTGATGATCACCAATCCCCGCTGATTTATACCACGGTGAGCATTTGGAATGAAGAAATGTTTACCAACCTGGCCGCACCGATTGGGATCAATGTCGCCCGCCGTAAAGGAAAACAGGTTTACCTTCCCGAATACAGCAAGCAGTTGCGGGTCTCCCTGGCGGAGGTCTTGGCAACGGCAGCGGGCCCAAAAATTGCAGAGCCCCTATAAAAAACGGAACCCCGGCTTTCGATGATTAATAAGGCGGTGCGGCTGATGCTGGTTTTAACCCGTAAAAACGGTGAAAGTCTAGTCATTGGAGAGAATATTACGATAAAAGTGATCTCGGCGGAGAACGGTTCCGTCCGCCTGGGAGTAGATGCCCCCCGGGAGATCCCGGTATACCGGCAAGAGATTTACCAGGCGATCCGGGAAGAAAACCTGCGGGCGGTCGGTTCCAGGAAAAATCCGCAGCAACTTCCCAAGCTCCCCCCCTCAAAATAAACCGGCAATCATCCCTTTGGGCTTAATTTAAATTCCCCGGTGCCGATAGTACTAGTGAAAATGCAGATGGCAGGGCACTACTACGTAATTGATTTTAAACGAGGGGGGAAAGCAGTGAAGGTAGATGGAGTGGAACCGGCTGTGCTTCAACGGGTACAGGATCAGGCCCGGCAAAAACGGGTGGAACATTCCCTCGGGGCCCCGCAGGATCCGGCGGTGAAACGCCGCCGGCAGACGTTAGGCAAGCAGATGCATCAACCGGAAGATTACAGTTATGCGGAACAGTTAAAAGATGAAGTGGATCGGCTTAATGACACCGCCAGAATATATAATATTGGGCTGCGTTTTAAGATCCATGAGGGGACTGATCGGGTGATGGTCCAGGTCTATGACCGGCGCAGTGAAGAGATAATCCGGGAAATTCCTCCCGAGAAGGTGCTAAACCTGGTGGCCCAGATCCAGCAGATGATCGGTCTTCTGTTGGATGAACAGCGTTAGCTGGAAGGGGATGGACTAGATGAGCGGGCTCTATATTAGCGGGTTGGCCTCGGGGATCGATACCGATGCCCTGGTGAGCGAAATCATGCAGATCGAGGGCCAGGCGGTGAAGCGTCTGGAGGGTCAAAAACAGCAGCTTCTACAGAAAGCCGATGCCTGGAGAGATGTTCGGACCCGTTTGGTCAGCCTACAGCAGGCGGCCCGGGAGCTGGCCCGGGGTTCCCTTTATGATCAAAAATCGGCCACTGCCAGCGATCAAAGTCGGGTCGCTGTTACCGCTGGAAAAAATGCGATTAACGGTGACTACCAGTTGGAGATATTAAGCCTGGCCCGGGCCCACAGTGTGAAAAGTTATGCAGCGGCCGGGGTCGTCGCAGGGGCTGATTCCCGCACCGCCCTAGGCCTGGTCGGGGACCTAACCATTAATGGGGCCTCGATTGAAATAGGGGCGGGCGATTCGTTGCTCGACATTTCCCAGAAGATCAATGCCGGTGAGGGCGCCGGGGTAAAGGCAGTGGTAATTGACGAGCGGTTGGTGTTGACCGGGAGCCGTACCGGTTCGGAAGAGAGGATCACTATTGGGGGCAATCTAGCCGAAAGGTTGGGGCTACTGGCGGAGGGGGCAACTATCCAGGAGGCCGCCGACGCGGTTTTCCGGCTTAACGGCCTGGAAATCATTCGTTCCGGCAACCTGGTCGATAATGTCTTGGAGGGGGTTACCTTTAACCTGCTCCAGGAAACCGACGGTCCGGTAACGATCACCGTACAGGATGATTACAGCGAAATTAATGCCAAGGTAGAGGGTTTTGTTCAGCAGTACAACTCGACCTACCAGTTTATAAAATCCAAGATGAGTGTCGACCCGGCGGCCGGAAAGAAGGGGGATCTTTATGGGGAGAGCAGCCTGAACCAGGTTCTCTCCTCCATTCGACGAATAGTCACCGGGCTGGTGGGAGAGGAGAACCGGAGCCTTTTCTCCATCGGGATTACTACCACCGCCTGGAATTCGGGGCAGCCCGAGGGAACCTTAACTCTAGATCGGGATAAATTTATCGCCGCCCTAGAAGCCGACCCAAAAATGGTCGAGAACCTGCTTGGCGGTGTTGATGGGGCTGCCAGCCGCCTGGAGGAATATATCGGGGGCCTAACCCGTTATGGGGAGGGTCTCTTTGACTCTCGGAATAAGGGTATCGAAAGCCGAATCCAGGATCTAGATCGGCGGGTTATAAATATGCAGCGCCGCCTGGAACAGCGGGAAAAGACCATACGGGCCCAGTTCCTGGCCGTCGAGCGGCTGATCGGGCAGATGAACGGGCAGTCCCAATGGCTGGAGCAGCAGATAAATGCATTGGCCAACCTCCAACCTGGGGGTTATCGCCGGGGTTAAAGGGGCCGATTAGAAGATGAAGGTGGAAGAGGGAGGATGGATTCAAATGTATCTTAAACCGGGAGCCTCTAATCCATACCAACAGTATCGCCAGAATCAGGTGGTAACCGCCAGTCCCTATCAATTACTATTAATGCTTTTTGACGGGGCACTGCGCTTTGTACGCCAGGCCGGAGAGGCCCTTGAGCGGCGAGATAATAGTGGCGCCAACAATTACCTGGGCCGGGCCCAGAAAATTGTAGCCGAACTGATGAGCTCCCTGGATTTTAGGCAGGGGAGACTTCCCGAAGATCTGTACAAAATATATGAATATATGCACCGCCGGCTGGTGGAGGCAAATGTCCGCAAGAGCCGGGAACCGCTGGAAGAGGTGGAGGGCATGCTTCTTGAGTTGCGGGAAAGCTGGGCGGAGGCGGGTCGCCGAGGCGGTAATGCCCGGGGGCGGCACCCGGAGACCAGTCTATCCTCCCGGGGGGGGTAATGTATGGTTGCCGATAAGTTAATCGGGTTATTAAAAGAGGAACGCCGGTTACTGGAAGCTAAAACCGTGGACTTGGAAAAGGTAGGGCAACTTTTAATTGAGATCGAGGATCTTTTTAACAGGCTGGCTTTAAAGCAGGGCGACCTCCCCCCAGTTGATGCCGGCCCCGGGCAGTATGACCCGGGGCTAACCGCCCGTTTAGCTACAATTGCCCTGCTGCGCCGGGAAAATATGGAACTTCTTCAGTCGACAGCAGCGAACCTGGGACGGCAAATTACCTCCCTAAAGCGGGGGAGGGCGGCTCTCCAGGCCTATACCGATCCCTTGTAAATAAAATCAGATATTGGAATCGGAGGTAGGTTGATGGCAGCAAAAAAGGACCGGCGGCCAAAATATTATTTCCCCCGTCAGTTAAAAGAGCAGCTGGCGAAAATATCACAACATCCCGTAACCGTCCTGGAGGCTCCCTCCGGTTTTGGAAAGACTACCGCCGTCCGGGAATATTTAAAGGAGAAGCTGCCGGAGGGGGCCCGGCAATACTGGTATACTTGCCTTGGGGAGCCTCGTTCTATAGCCTGGAAAAATATCTGCAGGCTGCTGGCGCAGGTTAACCCCGAGCTGGGTAACAGCCTTAATGAGCTTAAAATGCCCACCATGGATAGCCTGATGTACCTGGCTGAAATTATACGGGATCTTACCTGTACTCAGAAAACGTACCTGGTGATCGATAACTACCAGCTGGTCGATTGCGATCTCCATCGCGAGCTGATCAGTGTTTTTTCCATGCATGAAAGCCCCCGGCTGCATCTTATATTTATTACCCAAAACCTGGGGACCAGGCCCCGGATTACCTTTCATAATGCCGATGTCCATGTTATCGATGCCGATTATTTCTTTTTTGACAAAAAAAGTACGGCCAAGATATTTCGCCTGGAAGGGATCCGCCTTACCGGTGATAAGCTGAACAAGGTCTACGTGGGCACCGAGGGGTGGATATCGGCAATCCGGTTACAGATTATTAGCTACAAGCAGACCGGCTCTCTAGATGACACGGCCGATATTGTACGCCTGGTGGAGACCGCCATCTGGAACCGGCTCACCGCTGCGGAAAAAGAATTTTTAATTTCAGTATCGGTGATGGGTAGTTTTACCGCCCGCCAGGCAGCGGCTTTAATCGGGGAAGAGATACTACCGCCAAAGATCAAGCGATTGCTCAAGGAAAATGATTTTATACGCTTCTTTCCCCGGGAACATATCTACACCATCCATAGTATTTTATTGGACTACCTGCGAAACCAGTTTTACCATTATAAGTCGGAAAATTTTCAACATCGGATCCTCCGGAGGGCCGGTCACTGCTATGCCACCGATTTGCAACTATTCAAGGCGGCTAAACTCTTTTACAAGGTTAAAGATTTCGATGCAATCTTTTCCCTCCCCTTTGATTGCCTCTACTTGGCCGAACAGCGGGAGGGGGATGGATTTGGATTAATCCGGGCCCTGGTGGCGGAATGTCCACCGGAGGTACTGGCCAAATATCCTTTTGTTTTATTGATGTTTCTCTACACGATGCTCCTGGATGGCGATCTAGATACCTTCGCGTATGGGGGCCGGCTGATTAACCGGGTTCTGGAGGAGAACCCGGGGGGGTTAACCCCGGCGGTTCTTTCCCGGCTCCGGGGAGAGTTTACGCTGTTGAAGTCCCTGGCGAGCCCCCCCGACCTCGGAAAAATGGCCGAGGGGGCGGTAAAGGCCTATGAACGGGTAGGTGAAGGCAGCGGTATTATCTCCGCGGAGATGCCCTGGTCTTTTGGCAACGTATCTTTACTGGGCATGCTTTGGAATGAAAGGGAGAGTTTAAATGAAACGCTAGGGGAGATGGAGCGTTTCCTGCCCCGCTATCTCCGGGTAACGCGGGGCCATGGAAGCGGTGCGGATAGCGCCTTGCGGGCGGAGGCCCTGCTGATGAAGGGGGCAGATGAAGAGGCAGAAGTTTTATGCCACCGGGCCCTCTACGAGGCCCGCAGCCGGCGGCAGCTCAGTATCGGCCTCTGTGCCGAGTTGACACTGGCCCGGATCGCTATCCTGCGGGGAGATGTGAACGGGTATACTACCGCTGTCAAAAATATCGAGAGCTATGCCCGGGAGCATCATCGTTTCTATGTATTGCCCATGGTAGATCTCTCTTTGGCATTTCTCTCCCTTGCATTGGGGATGACCGATCGGATTGCCCGGTGGCTTTACGACCTGGAGGGCATAGAGAGAACCCTGTATGCGCCCGCCATCCCCTCTGCCCAAATAATATATTCTTACCTGCTACTGGAGAAAAAACAGTACAGTGAGCTTTATGGTATCTCCCAATCGATACTGGAAAGGGCCGAAGAGACGGGTTCCCTTCTGCCCGGGCTATACCAGCTTCTCCTCCTGGCGATAGCCAGGTATGAAGCCGGGAACCGGGAGGAGGCGATGAAGTGCCTGGACCGGGCTCTGGGCCTAGCGATACCCGATGGGCTATTTCTCCCCTTTTCCTTATCCCGGGGCAAGCTCCATCCCCTGTTGGCCTCAAGTAAAAAGCGCTACCCGGAACAGAAAGACGAGTTTGAAACCCTCTTGAAGCTCTGTCGGCGCCAGGCAAAGGGTGGGGCAATTATCAGGGAGGCCCTCCTGGCCGAATCACTGCTTACACCGCGGGAGCGGGAGGTAGCGGTGCTTGCTAAAAAGCGGCTTAGCAGGAGGGAGATTGCGGAGAAGTTATATATATCGGAACTGACTGTAAAAACCTATCTTCAAAATATCTATAGCAAGCTGGATGTTCATTCCAGGGCCGAGTTGAGTGCGACAAAGTTTTAATGGAAGGGTAGCCCACCGGTAAGGGTGGGCTACTGTTGTAAGAGGTTGGCCGGCTCGTCGCCTTAATATTTTCCTAAATCTGCTACCGGTTTTAGTTCGATCCCGGCCACCGTGCCGGGTATCTCCTCCCCATCGCCGCTCCTAGACAGGGTAAGGGGATCCCCCCGGTCTATGCCCATGCCCAGCTTGAACCTTTGAACCTCGGCGTTGAGCGCAGCCGCCTGGGCGGACATCTCCTCGCTGGTTGCCGAATTTTCTTCGGCGGTGGCTGCATTAGTCTGGACTACGGAAGATACCTGGAGTAGGCCCTGCTTAATCTGTTCAACGGCATTGGCCGTGGCGGTAGCCTCCTGTTCGATATTGCCCATGCTTTCATCGACCTTCAGTTCTTTTAACTTAACATCTTCAAGTATCCGGGCGGTCTCCTCTGTTAGCTGCAGCCCTTTATTGATGGTGGCCACGGAGGATTCGATCAGCTCGGCGGTCTGGTTGGCGGCCTCCGCGGATTTTGCCGCTAAATTCCGCACCTCGTTGGCGACCACGGCGAAACCCTTCCCGGCATTTCCAGCCCGGGCGGCCTCGATGGCTGCATTTAGTGCTAAAATGTTGGTCTGAAAGGCGATATCTTCGATAACCCGGGTGATATTGGCAATTTCGCTAGAGGCGGAGCCGATATTTGCCATGGCCTCCGTTAGCTGTTGCATGCGTTCATTTCCAGCCTTTATCCCCTGGCCGGATTCTTCAACGAACTGGGATGCGCTCCGAACATTTTCCAGGGCCAGCGCTGTCTGTTCGGCAATCTCCCCGATGGATGCGGTCAGCTCTTCCACCGAGGAGGCCTGTTCAGCCGAGCCCGAGGCCAGGGCCTGCGCTCCGCTGGAAACCTGGGCTGCACCGGTAGAGACCTGTTCGGCGGCACTATTAATAGCCTGCATGGTCAGGTTCAGGGCGGTGACAGTAGCCTCGATACTATCCTTGAGGGCCCGGAAATCGCCAGGATAATCCATCGTCACCTCCAGCTCCAGATCCCCCTGGGATATTTTATCAAATTTTTCTATTATATCGGCCAGCATGGCGCTAAGTTGGGCGTTGGATTTTTGAATTAGCCTAGCCATCTGGCCGATCTCATCGCGGCTTTCGTAGTTGATGTCGGCCCCTAGATTGCCTCCGGAGAGCTCCTCGTACGCCTTCATGATTTCAGATACAGGGGTAAGAATAGATCTCCTGATCAGTAACGTTAATATGATTGTTAGCAAGAGAGCGAGGGCACCAGAGGCCCCGAGTATAATGTAGGAGAGCTCGACGGCGGAGCGGGAATCTCGCTCCTGCTGCTTACTGATCTCTTCTTCGGCGGTGCTGAGCTCCTCCAGGAATTGGGCGGCCCGATCCATGGCCGGTACATATTTGTATTCAAATATTCGCCGGGCATGCAAGATATTTGCCTCGCTAGGGATCTTTACCGCCTCTTCGATCTCCTCCCTGACCCCATCGACCCGGGTGATAAATTCATTTAACTCCGCCAGTGTTTCCTTGTTGGCGCCGTCCCGCTGGTTGGCGGCATAGCTTTCAAAGGTATCCTGTAGCGCCTCGGTTTCCTGGCGGGCCAGCTCCAACTGGGCAATGGTCTGGTTGGTATTATTTTCAGCCAGGGCGGTGGCGATATAACGTTGAATAGAGACGATGTTATGCTTGATTACCCAAATATTGGTACTGTTTGGCAAGGTATAACGGGCATAGGAATCAATTTGGCTATTGATTCCGTTGATGCTATAAATAGATGCCCCAATGATTACCAGTATCAAAACAAGGATGATGCCGAATCCTAAAACAAGTTTTTGGCTAATGGTCAGGTTTCTCATGGTTATTAATTCGCCTCCTTTTAATCCGGGTTGACCTGGGCTATCCTTGTCCGGTCGATCATGACCAGGTCTAAAAATTCCCGGGCAGAGATGTTAACCGGGATCTTCCCTGCTTTTTCAAAAATAAGGTTGTTGCCATCGGTTCGCACGTTTCCAAAGAGCTCATGATCTTTGAGCCTCCCGAAACGGGCGGTCTTTAAGCGGGATTGAAAATTAAAGGTAATTATGGTTTCGGTCTCCATGATTATTTCTAACCGGTATCCGGGTAGGGCCTTCACCTGTTTAAAATAGCCCGGGCCACTATTCTCCACCTGTTTCACCCCCGGTAAAAAGCTTATAACAGTCCAAAAGTAATTTTACATCGCCGTCGCTCTTGCCGATTCCCTTGATGTACTCATGCTCCCCCTCTCCGAACTCCGGGGGCGGTGCAATATCCTCGTCGCGCAGCAAGATCACCTCCGCAACCTGATCAACGATTAAACCAAGCAGGTTTTTTTTGGTCTCCAGCACGATAATGCAGGTGCGATCGTTGTACTCCCGGGGCTCCTTTTTAAAACGGAGGCGGGCATCCATGACCGGGATAATTTTTCCCCGGAGATTGGTTATTCCTTTAATGTAGTTGGGGGTTTCGGGAAGTTTTGTTATCGGTTGGATGCCAACAATTTCCGTGATGCAGCGGATTTCAATGCCATAGAGCTCGCGGTCCATCGAGAAGATCAGATATTTTCCCTTAAGCGTATCTTCCGCCATCGTAACACTCCTTTATTTAATTATTAAGATCCTTACTTTGCACCAGTTGGCTGAATATTTGTAGCTATCTTAAGTTTTAGTCTACAGTGCCGGGGAGTTTATTACATGCGGCATTTCGGAGTATTTTCACGACAAAAAGCCCACCCCGGGGGGGCGGGCTATCGTTATGGGGGAGCGGGCTACTAATATTTACCTAAATTCGATGTCGGTTCAAGTTTAATTGTGGTTATCTCCTCCCGCCCCGGTTTCGGCTCCAGCCCCGGCGCCAGCTCCAGGCTATCCAGCTTAAATTTCTGGACCTCCTCGTTTAATGCGGCCGCCTGGGCGGACATCTCTTCACTGGTTGCCGAGTTTTCTTCGGCCGTGGCGGCGTTGGTTTGGACAACGGAGGATACCTGGGTCAGGCCCTGTTTGATCTGTTCCACTGCCTCGGCGGCAATAGTAGCCTGCCGTTCCACGTTAACCATGCTTTCCCCAACCTTTAATTCCTTCTCTTCAACCTCCTCCAGGAGCTGGGCGGTGCGTTCGGTGATCTCCAGCCCCTTACTAACGGTAGAGACGGAGGTCCCGATCAGTTCGGCGGTCTGCTGGGCAGCCTCCGCCGATTTGGCTGCCAAATTACGCACCTCATCGGCCACGACGGCGAAACCTTTCCCGGCGCTTCCAGCTTGGGCGGCCTCGATCGCTGCATTCAACGCTAGGATGTTGGTCTGGAAGGCGATATCTTCGATGACTCGGGTGATGTTGGCAATCTCGGTGGAGGCCGTATTGATATCGGCCATAGCCTCCATCAACTGTTGCATATGCTCATTGCCGGCCTTTATTCCTTCGCCCGATTCCTTTACGTATTGCGATGCGACCCGGATATTATCGAGGCTACCGGCTGCCTGTTCAGCAATTTGTCCAACGGAGGCGGTTAACTCTTCTACCGAAGAGGCCTGCTCTGCCGATCCCGAGGCCAGCGCCTGGGCCCCGCTGGATACCTGGGCAGCACCGGTAGATACCTGTTCGGCGGCGGTATTGATCACCTGCATCGTGCGGTTCAGGGCAGACACAGTCTCCTCGATACATAGCTTGAGGGCCTTAAAATCACCGGGATAATCCAGATCCACCTGGAGCTGCAGATCGCCCTGGGAAATACTTGTAAATTTTTCTATTACATCTTCCAGCATAACAGTTAGCTGGGCGTTAGACTTTTGGATCAACTTGACCATTTGACCTAATTCGTCATGGCTTTCATAATTAATCTCCGTTTGCAGGTTACCCCGGGTGATCTCCTCGTAGGCCTTCATGATCTCTTTTATAGGTGTAATAATGGATTTTCTGATCACGATGATTAAGACAATGGTTAATAGGATAGCGGCAGCTCCACAGACGGCCAGGACAATCCAGGCAAATTGTACCGCAGCCCGGGCATCTTGTTCCTGTTGCTGGGCTCGCTTCTCTGCCGTATCACTGAAGCCGGTTAGAATAGCGGTTGCTTTTTCCATGGCCGGGATATATTTGTCTTCAAATATCTCCTTGGCTTGCCGTAGATTCTCTTCGGTGGGCTTAAGCATCAGCTCTACTGTTTCTTCACCGATCGCGTTTCCTATTTCGATATATCTTAACAGCTCATCTAGCTGGGCATCGCGGCTCGTATCCCTTTGATTAGACGCATATTTTTCAATCTCATTTTCAAGTTTTACGCTTTCCAGCTCGGCCTTTTTAAGCAGGGCCGCGATCTTGTTGGGTTCGGTCTCTGTTAGGGCCTGGGCCATGTAGCGCTGACAGGATATTTCATCGGCCCGGATCTTCCAGATGCTGGCACTATTCGGTAGTGTATAGCGGGCGTAGTTTTCGATCTCTTCATTGATACCGTTGATGCTATAGATTGATATCCCGATTGTTATTAGCATCAAGGCCAGTATAATGCCGAAGCCTAAAATGAGTTTTTTGCTGATCGTCATATTTTTCATGATTATGTAACGATGCCTCCTTAAAACGATTCTTGCTTAAATTTTATTTCTTCCAGGTCAACCCGGTCAATCTTGGTCCGGTCGATCATGACCAGGTCCATAAACTCCCGGGCAGAGATATTTACCGGTATCTTTCCAGGTTTTTCAAAAATAAGATTATTTCCGTCGGTCCGAACGGCTTCAAAAAGTTCAAGATCCCTAAGCCGGCCAAAGCGGGCGGTTTCCAAGCGGGAGCGAAAATCAAACTGTATTACGGTTTCGGTCTCCATGACTATATCCAATCGGTATCCGGGTAGGGCCCTCACCCGCCTGAAATAGCCTCTACCGGGTACCGCCGGGGATACGGCTGTTTTTTGTGCATACCTATCGCTGGTTTTATTCAACTTTTTTCACCTCTGCCACTATTTAACTCAGGCTCCGGTTTCGATCGATGATATCTCGCTGTAGGTTAGTAACTTTCGACAATCTAAAAGTAGTTTGACGCTCTCACCGGCCTTGCCGATTCCCTTGATGTATTGATGGTCGCCTTTGCCGATCGCCGGGGGCGGTACAATATCCTTATCGTCAATAGCCAGCACCTCCGAGACGCTGTCCACGATCAATCCGATGGAGATCGCATCACTGTTGAGCACGATAATACAGGTCCGGTCGTCATATTCCCGGGCCGCCTTTTTAAAGCGCAGGCGGGCATCCATTACCGGGATGATCTTTCCCCGCAGGTTGGTGATCCCCTTGATATAGTTGGGCATTCCGGGGACTGCTGTTAGTGGTTGGATACCGATTATTTCAGTAACATGGCGGATCTCCAGGCCGTACCGCTCGTTACCCATGGAGAAAATCAGGTATTTCCCCTTTAGTGTATCTTCCTCCTGTTCTGTATAGTTAGTTACCCCTGTTTGAACCATTTGTAACACTCCTTCCTGCCAGAATTCTTGATAATACTTGCGGAATCTCTTCCAATAATGCCTGTATTTCTACCGCCCCGATATTAAAGGCTACCCGGGGCATGCCGTACACGATGGAGGATTCCCGGTCCTGGCCAATTGTCCGGCCGCCCCGACGGCGGATCGAGAGCAGCCCTTTCGCCCCGTCGGAACCCATCCCTGTCAAGAGGATCCCGATGGCATTTTCTCCGGCCATTTCCGCTACCGACTTAAAAAGGACATCGACCGAAGGGCAATGGCCGTTAACCTTTTTGCCAGGAAGGCACTCCACTTGGTACCCTTCTCCGGCCCTTTTCACCCGCATATGCCGGTTACCCGGTGCAATTAATACCCGGCCCCGCTCGACATAGTCGCCGGTTGATGCCTCTTTAACGTTTAACCGGGTTTGGCTGTCTAAGCGCTCGGCAAACATCTGAGAAAAAATGGGGGGGATATGCTGGACAATGACGATACCAGGGACGGAGGGGGGGAGGACGCTCAGCAGGTTATAGATAGCCTCGGTCCCGCCGGTGGAGGCACCGATGGCGATAATTAAGTTCCGATCCCCGGCCTTGATGCCGGGTATCTTTCCCGGCAAGCTCAAGGGACCGGGTTTAAATTTTTTTATAGTAGAGGCAGTCTTGATTTTTTCGACCAGGTCACTAATAAAAGATTTAATCTCTCGGGAGGAGGGGGCGACCGGCTTGGCTATAAAATCTACCGCCCCGGCCTCCAGCGCTTCGAAGACAGCCCGGCTGATGGCGCTGACCATGATCACCGGAACAAAATATTGGGGTAATAGCTGGCGGATAAAATCGATCCCGTTCATCCTGGGCATCTCAATATCGCAGGTGATCACATCGGGGCGGGTGGCTAGGATTTTATCCCGCGCCTCAAAGGGATCGGCGGCTACCGCCGTTACCTCGATCCGGGGATCGGCCGAGATACCGGTAACAAGTAGCTTGCGGAAGAGTTGGCTATCATCAACAACCAGTACTTTAATTTTTTCCATTGACTCCATTCATGCCTATTCCTTTCTATAGACAGCAGGCATAATATAGCTGTAACGGGTTTTTTCGCGGTTCAAATTTTCCGAGTGGGAGATAAAGAGAAAGCCGCCCGGCTCGGTTATCTCATAAAGTCGCTCGGCCAGCCTCTCCTTGGTCTCGATATCAAAATAGATCATCACATTGCGACAAAAGATAACATGCATTTTCTTCTTAAAAGGAAATTTACAATCTACCAGGTTGATCCTGCCGTAGATCACCTCCTCTTTGATCTTCTTGGATAAGATGTAGTTCCCGTCTTCGTTCTTTTTAAAATAGCGCTTGATCCAGTGGGGAGGGAGGGCCTTTATTTTATCCCTACTGTATATCCCGGCTCGGGCGATGGAGAGGGCCTTCAAGGAGATATCTGTGGCCAGTATTTTTGTATCCCAGTCCCCCTTATTCGGGCCAAAGTAATCATCGATGATCATGGCCAGCGTATAGGGTTCTTCGCCCGATGCACAGGCTGCACTCCAGATCCGCAGATCCTTGTCGGTGACCTTTTTTTCAAGATAGGGTAGCACCTGCTCCTGGAAGTAGTGAAAATGAGCCGGTTCCCGCATGAAATAGGTATGATTTGTGGTAATCCGATCCAGCATGAGGGAGGCGGCCCGCCCGGTTTTATCAGCGATGACGTATTCCAGGTAATCGCTTAAATTTTTAAAATTCATTCTAACCAGTAGTGGGCCGAGCCTCCCTGCGATCAAGGCCTTTTTTTCTTTTTTAAAATGAATACCGTAATGGGTTCTTACATACCGCGCAAATTGCTTGAATTCCTGATCTTTAATGGCAAACATTGTTGATTCCTACCTTTAATCCCTTTAATCATTGTAAAAGGCAAGCTCCTATATTTTAAATATACCCTAGATAATTTACCATCTCATGCGGCATTTTGGAGTATTTTATTTGGAATTCGGCCGGTCTATTTTGGAAACCCCCCTTATTCCGATGAATAAAGCAGGAAGCCTCACCATTTGCAGCGAAAATTAAGATCATGATCATTGGACTTGAGAGATGGGGGGAATAGAGGTTAATACTATCCGGAGAGAGCGCCCGCAACGGGCTACGATGAAAATATTGACGAACCTGGCGGAGACCGACAACCTTCCCTGGGCTGTGCAGGTATCCCTGTTAACCATTATCGATGCGACTGAAATCCAGGCCGGTGCAATCAAGCTGGACGGCGGGGATGATTACATCTTTGTCGGCGGGGGGAGGAGCGGGGGAGGGGAAAAGGCTTTAAATCCCGACTGTAATTTTGATCGGAAGCTAAAATTATTTACGGTTACGGAG
>JAAZLS010000025.1 GCA_012799185.1 Bacillota bacterium
CTCGGCAACCCGGCCCTGTTCACTGGAGTTGATACGGCCGGCCGCCTCTATCACATCTGCCAGCACGGCGCTGGCGGTGGGCAATGATCCGGCCCCCCGCCCGTATAACATAACCTCTCCCACCGCATCTCCTTCCAGGAAAACCGCATTAAACTCGTCCAGTACCGCCGCTAAAGGATGGGTCGCCGGTACCAGGGAAGGATGAACCCTTAAGGCCAATCCTCCGTTTAAATCTTCACCTACCGCCAACAGCTTGATAACATATCCTAATTCCCGGGCATAGTTAATATCTTCCGGGGTAACATTTGTAATCCCCTCCACGTAGATCGAATCGGGATCTATCCGGCTATGGAAGGCTATCCCGGCCAGGATTGCCAACTTATAAGCTGCATCCTTCCCCTCCACGTCGTTCGCTGGATCCGCCTCGGCGAAACCGTTGGCCTGGGCTTGGGCCAGCGCCTCCTGGAAACCCATCCCTTCCCGGGCCATCCGGGTAAGAATATAATTTGTAGTCCCATTAACAATCCCCAGTATACGTTTTATACGGTTGGCAACCAGGCAATGTTTTATGGGGTGAAGCAGGGGAATACCCCCACCGACACTGGCCTCGTAAAAAATATTTCTTTTATTTTCACGGGCGATCCGGAATAGCTCTTCTCCATGGGTGGCGATAAGATCCTTATTGGCGGTAACTACGTACTTGCCCCGTTGCAAAGCCTCTATAATATAGCGACGGGCCGGCTCTATCCCGCCGATTAATTCAATAACCAGGTTAATGGCCGGATCCCTCAAGATATCAGCGGCCCGGCGAGTAAACTTTTCCGGGGAAAGATTAACTGCCCGGCTAAGGGTCAGATCCCGAACCAGTACTTTTTGCAACTGCAAATCAAGCCCCATATCCCTTATAAACCTGGGACCGGCGTTTTCTAAAATGGCGGCTACCCCTCCGCCCACGGTCCCCATCCCCAACATCCCTATTCTGATTGTTTTGCCCGGCATCAATCCCTTACCCCCTTTAATTGAATCCAGGCCCATTATAACACCCATCTGTTCACACCATCAACTGCCTAAAAAAAACCGGCCGCAAACCCGGGCCGGTTAAAATAGGTTGATTTTAACTTAAAATACTGTTAGTTCCCCCCCTCATCATTGTTTCCATCACTATCGTCATTATCTCCGTCATCATTATTTGGCGGTAGCTCCGGAGGAGGCGGATAGGGAGGCCATAGCGGAAGATACTCCGGGCATTCAGCCTCTACCTGCAAGCAGTCATCGGGCTCAGGGCAAAAACCGTAGGCAGGAACCATTAGCTGGACCGGGGCCGCTAATTTAAACAGGAGCATTTTGCCTATACAGCAGGTGACCTGCTGCGTATCCGAGGGGAAACAATCATAACACTCCAGGAAAACATGGCATTGCACAGAGATCCTTTTATCTAAAATCCGCTCGCTCATTAACACTACCTTTTGATGAAACACCGGTTTACTGATAAAAGTTTTAAGTCCCTCTTGATCCAGGTAATCGAAGCGGAAACGGAAATAAAAAGAGACCCGGGCCCGGTTGGTGCCAGGAAGCTTCTCACACCCAAAAGGGTGTAGTTTATCGACTACCAATTCAACCCCTTTACAGTCTGCCTGTAGAATATCTCCTACGGCCACCCCGCATAGGTCAATTACCTCTTCATTGACCTGTACTTTTTTACACTCTTCGTATACCTTCTCCACCATTATGCAGACAATCTCGGTAGGCGGCGGGCACCCTTCTTCGGGGCAGGGGCCGGGCAAAATTTGTTCTTGGCGCAGGGCGGGCGATTTCTGGTAAGCGGCCGCTCTCCGGTAATAGTTATATTGCTCGCTACATCCCATAGTTCAACCCTCCTTCATAAAATTAGAGCGCGGGCGCCTTAAACGCCGTTGCTTAATAGCCATACTATGCACCCTAAAACTTGTTGGTGAATCCCAACATCAACGAAAAATTAATGATTTTATACCAGGGAATCTCATATATATTATTGTAATTAATTTTCTAAGGCAGGTAATTAAAAGTGAGTCTCAATAAAATATTTGGTGATGAAGGGCCGACCAGGGCCCCCCGCATGATCACAACCCGGACGAATCAGTACCTATTTTACCGATGCCAGGAAAAATTGTTCCTGCAAAAGGGAGAAGATCGGAACTGGGAGGAGGCCCGGGTTATATCACCGCGGGTCGACAAGTTTGTGGTAACCCTGGACACAGGCTTCCGCCCCCACTTGGTAGTTATAGATCGAGGCGATCTCTTCCATCTCACCGGCTTGGAAGAGAAAGATGCCCAATTGAAAGAACAACCTATATTTAAGGAGGAGGGGAGGACTTGCCGTAACCTGTTGTTATCGGGAGACTCGAAGGGCGGGCTTCACCTGCTCTATTCGGCTTCGGATCCGGATAAGACTCACTGGTGGCTACTCCATCACTACTATGATGGTAATCGGTGGTTGGAACCCCGGGTAGTAGATTTTGGTGGGGCCGCCGCCGAGAACCCGGGTTGCCTGGCCGCCGATCAAACCGGTAATCTTCACCTGGTCTATACGGTTGACGAGGGAGATAATACCCGGCTCTACTACCGTTATTTTAGCCTATCTACCCTTAGCTGGGACCGAGCTTTTCCAGTAAGCGGCTATGGAGGCCCCCGTTTCCCAAACCTGGTAGTTGACCGACAGCAGAATCTACACCTGCTCTGGAGTTCCCGACAAGATGGCCATTATTATATAAACTATCGACAACTAACCGCCGGTGGCTGGCCATCGGGGGGCTGGAGAGGGGTAGAGGTTATCTCCCCGCCCCTGGGTAGCCCTGCTTTCCCACTGCTTAATTACCGGGAGGAGACAATTACCGCCGGCTGGGTTTCGGGGGGCAAATTCTGGCAATCTATGCTAGTCGGCCGGGAGTGGCATGAAAAGATTGGTGGGCAAGAGATCCCCGGGTATATGTTAATCTTCTCCTGCCACCCGGTCGACTGGGAATCCCCACCGGCAACCGCCTGGATCCTGGGCCAGGGCCCCCTCCCCCAGCTGGAGTTGGTAGCGGCTACCGCCCCCCAACAACCGGGGTGGGACCCCTATTTTAAAGAGCTTAATCTTTATTCAAAACACCTGATCCACCGGGCTTCTGAACTGACCGCTACCAAGGGGCACCTGGAGAGATCCCTGGAGGCCAAACAGAGAGAGATGTTTTGGATGTCCCAGCATAAACGAAAAAAAATTGGTGCGTTAACCCAATCATTACAGCAAAAGAACCGGGAACTACAAGAGCTGGAAGAGAAATTACAGCAGACAATCGATAGCCTTAAAAATAAGACTGAAAAATCACGGCGGGAATGGCATGAAAAGAAAAAATCCTACCAGTTGCAAGTTACACAAAAAGAAGAGGAAAGCCGGCAGTTGAAACAGATGTTGCTAGAAAAAGAAAATACCATTGCCAGGTCCGAAGCCCGGATCCAGGAACTTCAGAAGAGTACCCTCCGTTTGCAAAAAGAGAACCAACTACTACAACGGAGGTTGGAACAGTCCTCGCCCGGAATTAGAAAATGGTTGGGAAAGGTTTTTCAACCCAGGCAATAATTTTAAAATTGCCCGGACATCGGGATCGCTTACCCGCCGGCTATAGTAGCAACCAGGCACCGGCCGTTATTACCTTGCCATCGGGGGGAGCTCACCTTTTATCCCTTATTATCATATCCTGGTAAGGGTGAACAATAGTGAGGCCCTTAATGATTGATCGTTTCCGTTACGGCTGCCAAACCGGACATACCCTAAACCTGGCCCGGGAACTTAATCGGCAGGGAATCCCGGCGAAAGTAATGCTTGTGGGGATGCCCAAACATTTTTACCGGGAGTACAAAGGCTACTACCCAAATAATATGATAGTGCCGGCCCCCTCCAACTTCAAGAAAATTAAACGCCTGGTTCGAGCATTCCAGGCGACGCTTTTCCATTTTCACTGCCCAACCCTGTTACCGTTAGCCGCTAGGCTAACCGAGACACCGGGGCTGCCCTTTGGTTTGACCATAGGGGAGGCGACAGCCCCATGTCACCCTTCTTTCATGCACCGGGCATCCTTCATTATCGCTACCGAAAGGACTGCTTATGCGACCCTAAAATCCGCGTACCCCCGGTCCTATTTTCTACCGGAGGGAATCGATTTACTAGGGTTTCGGCCTGCTCCCCACAAAAACAAATTAATAGTCACCTTTATCGGCGAGCAGGGGAAATACACCCTGGAAGGCTACCGAGCACTATTAAAGGCGATTGCTATAACTGGTACATCCCTAGAAATTGTTTGTTCCCAATCACCACCAATAGATGTAGGCCATTTTAATGGTTGGTGCGGGCCCCCTGCCCGCGCCCATATCCTGGCAAAATCCCAGGTGCTTATCGGCCGGGGGCAAGCCCTGCTTGAAGGAATGGCCTGCGGTAATGCCCTGCTATTTTTAAACCATGACTACCGGGGAATCCTGGTACCGAGCTGGAGACCAGCGGTAGTGACAAAACCCTGCACAGAGAGGGGTAGGAAGCCTTGTTATCGCGATATTTTTTACGATCTTTCCCGCCTTATAAAGGACCGCCCGTACCTTAAACGGTTACAGGAACAAGGACGCCAGTTTGTGCGGGAGAATCACGACCTACGAGTAATAACAGAAAAAACCGCCAATATCTATAGTAAGCTCAAAACCTGAATGAGTCAAAACCTCCGTCCCCTAAACTCATAGAGCTCAGAACCTGAATGAGTCAAAACCTCCGTCCCCTAAACTCACTAAACTCATGAGTCAAAACCTCCGTCCCCTAAACTTGTCCCCTAAATTTATGTCGTTTACACCCTTTAACCACGATGGCATATTATAAATAATATAAACCCGTTGTTACAAAGGAGGGAGCAATATGAGTATTCAATCCATGATCGATGCCGCTCTTCCCGGCGACACGGTCAATGTAGCACCCGGAATCTATTTTGAACAATTAGTTATTCATAAGCCCCTTATCTTACGGGGGCCGGAACCCGCCGCGGGTCAGGCTATCATCGATGCTGCCGGTATGGCCGCGGTGCCTACCTTGCAGATTACCTCCAGCCAGGTTACTATACAGCAAATGATCATCCAAAACGGGCCCGGCCGGGGGATCCAGGTAGGGTCGGCTACCTCTACCAATCTTTCGGGGGTACTTATAGAGAACTGCACTATTCAAGGGCACGATTTGTCCGGGATTATCAACATTACCTCTTCAGCCCTTGAGGTGGTTAATAACTACATCTCGAATAACGGCATTATTACGAGTTTCGAGAGGGCCGGAATTTTTTTACGTCCCCATGGCCCGACAGCTATCATCAATAACACCATCCGCAACAATAATGGCGACGGCATTTATGCCGATGGGAGCGACGCCGGGCTGCTTATTAAAAACAATAGTATTGAAAATGAACCGAACAGTGGAATAACCCTAGCCTGGGAAGAACAAAACGTAACTATTGAGAATAATACTATTAGGAATTGTGGTCTGGACAGCGATGAATTAAAAGGCGGCATCGTTATCGTCCAATCTATGGCCGAGATTATCAGCGGGAATATTATCGATGAATGCCAGCAAAGGGGAATCATGTGGGCCTGGGTACCTTCAACGGGCCCCGAGCCCACTACAATCCTTATCCTAAATAACCGGATCAGTAATAGTTCCCATGACGGGATCTATCTTTTTTCCCAGGGGCCGGGCAGCTTTATCCCTCCCGATCCCTATCCACTAAAACCACTGGTCAACGATAATTTAATTATAGGTAACAATGGCGCCGGTGTCTTTATAAGTAATGCCTTCCTAGGAAACCCTACCGGGACCGCCGACCCCCTTCTAGAGTGTAATAGCATTGAAGATAACGGCTGGGGTGCAATTAATCAGAGGAATGCGGTGATCAATGCGGTAAATAATTGGTGGGGTGCTAGCTCCGGGCCCTATCACCCGGTGGAAAACCCGGGGGGTACCGGGAACCCGGTCAGTGATAATATTGATTTTAAACCCTGGAAACTGGTCCCCCCTCTACCACCCCCCACAG
>JAAZLS010000026.1 GCA_012799185.1 Bacillota bacterium
CGTGCCTAGAGAACAGCTTTTCATAAGTCTGTATCAGTAACCCCTGGCCGACCGCCGCTGCCGCCTGTTTTTCGGGGATCGATTCGGGGCGGTGCTCCATCCTCAAACGCCCCATGCCGGCCCCGATGGCCCCGGAGGAGACTAAAATTAGTTCCTTTCCCTCCCCCTGCAGGTGGGCAATCTGGCTAACCAGGGATTCAATATAACCGGGGTCAAGGCGTCCGGTGGATCCGGTCAGCAACCGGGTGCCGACCTTAACTACCACTCTACAGCTAGTCATCGCCCGATTCCCCCGCCATCTCCCCTGCCCGCCGGGCGGCCTCGACCACCGCAGCGATAAAATTACCCCGGGTGGCGGCCTCCTCCAGGACCCACAGAGCGGCACTGGTGGTGCCGGCCGGGGAGGTAACCGCATTCTTCAACTCGGCCGGGTGACGCCCTGTAATTTGAACCATTTTGGCAGCACCGATAACGGTCTGAACAGCCAACCGGGTCGCCGCCTCCCGGTTTAAACCGGCCTCCACCCCGCCGTCAATCATCGCCTCCAGGACTAAATAGATATAAGCCGGCCCGCTGCCACTTAACCCGGTAACTGCATCCATTAGGTTTTCTTGAACCTCAACCGTTACCCCTAAGGGCTCAAGTAGCTCCTTAACCAGGTCAATATCCTCTCGTAGGACAGCACTGCCGGGACTAAGGGCGATTGCCCCTTCGCCGATCAGGCAAGGGGTATTGGGCATTAAACGAACCAGTTTACTGCCCTCCGGCAGCCTCCCCTCCAGGTATCCGGTGGTGATGCCGGCTGCCACCGAGACCAGTAGCCGCCGTGATTTAAGATGCTTTTTTAGTTCACCCAGTACCGCCGCCATATCCTGGGGTTTTACCGCCAGAAAAATCAGTTCACAGTTTTGACAAAGCTCTTCTATATCAGAGGTCGGCCGAGCCCCCAGCTCTTTAGCCAGCCGAACCATACTCTCTTCATAACGGTCATAGAGCCATAAGGAGCCAGGTTTTAGTTTCTTTCCCTTGATCATACCCTGGGCCAGGGCCGAGCCCATGACACCGCAGCCAACCAGCCCGGTTTGGGGAATATGCATAAATGAAGCCTCCTGCCATCGATTATCCTAATTTTACAATATTGATTCAGTCAACGCAATAGTAGAATCCGTAAACCCGCCCTCCTCGGCAGGGACTCAAAACCTGCCGGCAGCAAAAAGAGACCCCTTTTTTACAGCCGTTTAAATTGACAAATTCCTCGCTGTCCGCTAAAATATAGATGGAAAAATTCATAGGGGAGTAGCTCAACTGGCAGAGCAACGGTCTCCAAAACCGTAGGCTGGGGGTTCAAGTCCTCTCTCCCCTGCCAGAGGAACACCGATGAACCGGGAGTTTATCGGTGTTCTTACTTTTTCTCCCGGTCATAGGGCATGGGAATATATTGAACGGTGGGGCGGCGTCGGGGGGATTGGGGATAATATTCCATCAAGGAGTAGATCTCCGCCGGTAGTTCATCGCAAACCTTAACCCCCAACTCCTGCAGCTTTTCACAGGTGATCGGGTAGTCGTGGGTCCAGCGCCCCTCGGTCAGGTGGCGGGCCAGCTTTTCAGCCTGCTCTTGGGGCATTTTATCTTTAAGTATTTTTATAACCAGGTCGCGGACCTGTTGGACAGCTTTCTTTGCCATGTCGGCTAGGATTAAAGTTTCGTCATCGACCTCATTAATCTCTTTCCGGGAGACAGCCTCTAAAATAGAGGCGGCCGGGTATTTACCCAGCTGGGGATCCACCGGTCCTAAAACAGCATTAATATCCATTACAATCTCATCAGCCGCCAAAGCGAGGAGAGTCCCGCCGGACATGGCGTAATGGGGTACATAAACAGTAACCTTTGCTGGATGCTTGCGTATCGCATGGGCAATCTGCTCCGTCGCCAGGACCAGGCCCCCGGGGGTGTGCAGTAAAATATCAATCGGCATTTTTTCCGGGGTCAGGCGAATAGCCCGCAGGACCTGTTCTGAATCCTCGATATTGATATAACGAGTTAAAGGGATATTTAGAAAGGCAATCGCCTCCTGGCGGTGAATAATGGTAATCAGCCTGGAACCCCGTTTCTTTTCAAACTGGCGGATTTTTTTCAAACGGGTTGCCTCCAAGCTCCGTTGCTTCCAAATGGGTATAAAGAAGGCGATGACAAAGACCACCCAGATTAATGAAAAATAGTTTATGTTTAACCCCTCCTTTTTAGCAGGTCCAATGCAACCGCAATAATCACCCTACCTCGATTGTTCCCGGCTTTTTTTCAACAACCTCTCCAATAATATTTGCTGCGGGGATACCCTTTTCTTTCAATTTTTCCACCAGCGATGCAGCCATACTTCCAGGAAGAGATATTAGTAAACCGCCGGAGGATTGGGGATCACTGAAAATATCAATCAATAGGGGGTCCACCGTACCAGCTATTTCAAGATGCTTTAAAAAGTATTTTTGGTTGGTATAGCTACCGGCAGGAACCAGGCCGATAGAGGCAAACAGCTTTGCCTCGGGGATCACCGGCACTTTCTCCGCATAGAGTTTTATACCCACCTGGCTGGCCCGGGCCATCTCCAGGCAGTGGCCCAGCAGTCCAAAACCGGTTATATCGGTGCAGGCATTTACAGCAAAGTCCACCATTGTTTCAGCCGCATCCTTATTAAGGGTAGCCATTAGTGCAGTAACTCGCCGGGTAGGCTCCTCCCCTAGTTCCCCGGCTTTAAGGGCTGTTGCCACGATCCCAGTTCCCAGGGGCTTGGTGAGGATAAGGCAATCCCCCGGTTTGGCACCGGCATTAGTTAGCAACTGATCGGGCCGAACAACTCCGGTCACCGATAGCCCATATTTCAGCTCCGGATCTTCTACACTATGGCCGCCAACCAGGACCGCACCAGCTTGGCGAATTATATCGAGTCCCCCTTCAATAATAGATCGCAGGACCGATTTATCCATATCGTTGATCGGAAAGCAAACAATATTCATTGCCGTTAACGGCTTGCCACCCATGGCATAGACATCGCTCAAGGCATTCGCGGCAGCGATTTGCCCAAAGTCGTAGGGATCATCCACAATCGGGGTAAAGAAATCCAAAGTTTGGATCAGGGCTATCTCATCGGTTAGCCGGTAGACCCCGGCATCATCGGAACAATCGAGCCCTACCAAAAGATTTGGATCCTTTTCCACGGCCAAGCCCCGTAAAACTTCGTTTAGGTCTCCCGGACCTATTTTCGATGCTCAGCCGGCAGCCCGGGCGCCTTTAGTTAACAAGGGACAGATATCCATCTAACATTACCCCCCTCCCCAACTATCTTATCCATTATCCATCTTCCAAAGCACGGGGTATCTGCCTAATAATATCATAAACCTGGGTCGCCGGGGTAGGGCGGGCATCCCTTTGCTTTTATTATATCTTCAGCCCGAATCATTGCGTCGATTGCAATCATTTTAACCGTCCTTCCTTACGGTAATCCGGTAGCCTTCCCCCTCCGGTTGAACCTCTACCACCTTCCAACCCTGGGACCCGGCGGCACGGCTTACATTCTCCCTAGCCGTATCGGTATCGACCAGGATTACAATATCACCTTTTTTTGCCTTTTTAATTGAATTTAACGTCATCATAACCGGTTGGGGACAGGATAGTCCCCGGGCATCAACTAAGTTACTCATAATTTATTACCCCCCTACTTTTTCTCTCATGGTAAATCCGATCGCCAGGCAGACGATCATACCAATCACAAAGGCTACCATTCCCGCCGGGGTAGCTCCCTCGCCGGAACTAGCCAGTCCAAAATTATGGGCAAAGGCTGCACCGACGATCATTCCGATTACAAATACCGCCGCATCGCCATCGCCTTCACCCGACAAGAAAAGCTGGCGTCCCGGGCAGCCACCGGCCAAGGCAAAGGCCAGGCCGGCCAGGGTCATACCGGCAAAATTCCAGAAATGCATGGTATGGGCTACCGGTTGCCCTATAAAGCC
>JAAZLS010000027.1 GCA_012799185.1 Bacillota bacterium
CCGGGAAAATTTTTCACCGCTAGAGAGCAGGTACATAACAAAGATCAGGGAGGGGGAAATGGAGAGTATATTGTCATATACAAGAGGCCTTAAATCAGGTTTAAAAAATAAAATCCCCCAGATTGCCAGGGCAAGACCGGATACAAGAGCAATCTTGCTCTGCATCGGTTTTGTAATGATCCGCCGGTGCCGGGCAAAAAAAAGATGGTTAAAAAGGGCATAGCCCTGCAGATTTCCAGTATTTGTTACCTTCTCCCGAACCAACTTTTCTTCCGTTAAATTTACATCGGCGAATTGGAGGTTCCGAAACAGGTCCTCCAGGCCGAGTAGTTTGTCACGACTGATTGTGATTTTAATTACGGCCGGGTAGCCGTCAAAGCTATAGAGTTGCCAAAAGCTGACGGTGGCTAATAGGGCGAACGAAAGATAGGTAAGAACGTTCGATAGAGCACCTTGCAGGGGTAGGATGATGCCCCGGATTGGTAGTAGGTAACAAGCCGCTGCTACCAGAACTATAAAGGCCAGGGAGGGGACTAGTTTATCATAAAGGTTTATTTTGAACAGAAGGAAGATCTTTAAGATTAGATATTCCCAGATCAGGGCTGCAAAAAGGATATAGCCGGAAAAGAGTAGGATCTCCCCAAAAGTAATATCTATGAACAGGCCGATAAAAGTAAATACCACCAGATATCGAGCTGTCCTAATGCCTAAATTATAGATAACCTTGGAAAGGAGGTAGTCTTTTGCCGGAAGTTTTAGGAGATTAAGCAGGACATAGGCGTTCATGTCCCGGGTTTGAAAGATAACAGTGCTTGCAAAGGGGCCGATCAAAAAGTAGATGAAAAAGAAATAGTGATAAAGTAGCGCCCTGTTTTCTATGTTAAATCCCATGGCAAACATAGGGGCTGCAATCAATAGGCCCAGGGATAGGAAGGGGCCAAGGAACCCAAATAGCTGCTTTGCCAGTTCAACTAATATGGCCAGACCCAGCTTAATATCCCGATTGTTATAAATAGAATTAGGAATTTTCCCGCCTAACCAGGGTAGCTTTTGTAGGTAGTAGATAAAATGGTTACAGGCCATGGTGAAAGAGACCCGGGTTGATAAAGCGAGGCTTTTAAGCATTTTTATCTCCGTCAAAATATATTATACTTATTTTAGATTAAGGTCAGGCCCCTTTAAGCCCCAGGGCGATTAGCAATAATCTATTTTCCAGTATAGCATAAGATAGTTGCATTTCAAGGCGCTTGATGGGGTCGGGTCGCCACAGGTTTCGAAGCAGAAAGGTAAGTCCCTTCTGCTTCTTGAAGCAGAAAGGTACGTCCCCTTTGCTTCCTTCTGCTTCCTCCCTATATTGACATATGTCGGTTATAAATATTATAATTTTTATATACTTAACCGTATTTAAAAAACGGGAGATGATCTAATTGGGGCTACTGGAAGATATTATTGCTAATATTGGGGAGGATGCGCCGGTTAAAGAGGTCCGGATCGGTCCTTTTTGGACCGGTGTTTGGAGTAGGTACTGTGGGATGGCGACCACCACTTTTAGGCATGAACCGAAAAAACCGTATCACGTGGCTGAGGCGGGGGACTTAACTGCAAAAAGTGGCCTTGAACTCTGCCGTTATGCTTTATCTGATAGTTTGATGGAGTCCAGCATAGGTCTGGCGGCCATAAATTCACTTTTAACGGTGGATTTGGAGAAATGTCGGGATATAAATGCCGGCGAGGTTTTAGCTGAAAAAGGGGGCGGGAAGAAGGTGGCGGTGGTAGGACATTTCCCCTTTGTAGAAAGGTTGAGGAAGGTGGCAAGGGAGCTCTGGGTGCTGGAGAGAAAACCTCAGAGCGGAGATCTTCCGGCCAGTGAAGCGGAACGGGTTATTCCCCGGGCAGATGTGGTTGCTATAACGGGAACGGCTCTTATTAATGGTACCATGGAGGGCCTTCTTAAGCTGTGCCGCACAGACAGCCTGGTTATGATTTTGGGGCCGACCACCCCCCTGACGCCGGTCTGGTTTGATTACGGTGTGGATTTAATCTCGGGAACCCGAGTAGTAGAGCCGGAACAGCTACTACGGTTTATCAGCCAGGGGATAGTGTTTAAACAGCTGGGCGGACGGGCGGTAAAACTTCTAACGATGGCCCGGTAACCACCCCCCGGAGCCGTTAAGCCCCGGTGCGGCCTGTTGAAAAGGAGGCTAACAATGAAAAAGGGGAGATGCCCCAAGTGTGGTTCGCATGATATCTATTCCGGAGAGAATATCTCTCTTAAGAAGGGAACATACGGCAGCAATACTATTCCCCTGGGCGGATTGTTTGGTAGCATGATACCCTTGGATAACTATGTCTGTACCGCCTGCGGTTATGTGGAAAGTTATATTAACCAGCCCCGGGACCTGAAAAAAATTCGTGAACGCTGGCCCCATTTGTACTATGGGAAAAGGGGCGATCAATCTTAAGTAGATTAGCGATACGGGAATATTGTTTTCCATTCTTATTCTCCGGGAAATAGTTACCGGGGCCCCGTCAGTTAAAACTCCAGGAATAAGTCCTCTTGACAATTAGATATCTAAATGTTAGAATTCTAATTATGTCTATTCGGAAGGAAGAAGGTATGTCTAATCAGAGAGAAGCGATAGCCAACCTGGTCGTGTTCTTGCCCATGTTTATGGGCACTTTGTTGGAGGGAAAAAGGATCAACACCAAGCTCCGGTTAAATTACAGCGAGAAAAGAACCTTGATGTATATTTATAACCATGGAGGGCGGACCATGACTGAGTATAGTAAAAGGGTTGGGCTGGCCCGGGGCTCTTTTACCACGGTGGCCGACAGCTTGGAGGATAAAGGCCTGGTAGGTCGGGT
Organism: Bacillota bacterium; assembly: GCA_012799185.1. GTDB lineage: Bacteria > Bacillota > Dethiobacteria > DTU022 > DTU022 > JAAZLS01. The sequence continues at coordinate 2,866 of JAAZLS010000027.1, forward strand.
CCCCGGGGCCGATGACCGGCGGAAATGCATGCTGGTTTTGACGGAGGCGGGAAAGGAGGCCGCCCGGGAGATTGATTCCCGGTTTAAAAAACATATCGCTGCCCGGTTAAACTGCCTGACCGAGGAGGAGTTAGAAGATCTGAAAAATGCCTTGGTAACGATTGAAACAACTAGAGAAAAATTACGTGATAGAGGGAATTAAATCGAAATGAATGAACAAGTAGATAGAATTTATGTCTTAGAATCGATGCCCGTTTATAAAGCAATTTGGAATCTGGCCCTGCCGACGATGATGGCTATGTTGGTCCAGGTTATCTATAATATGACCGATACCTTTTTTATTGGTAAACTTAACCAGCCGAACATGGTAGCGGCCATTTCCATCTCAATGCCGGTCTTTATGATGATCCAGGCCTTTGGTAATATCTATGCCGTAGGGGGAGCCTCATTAATTTCCCGGTTGTTGGGGCAAGGGGATCGGGGAGGCGCCAGCCGCACCGGGGCGATCTCTTTCTGGTCGGCCCTGGTAGTCTGTTCCGCTGTCTCCCTGGCCGGTCTAATCTTTATTAAACCGGTATTAATGTCATGCGGGGCCAGTGCCGATACCTACGGGTTTGGCAAGAGTTACCTCTCGATTATGCTTCTGGGAAGCCCGGTGATCGGTTTAAAGATGGCCCTGGCAGGCCTATTGCGCTCCGAAGGTGCCACCCGGGAGGCCATGATCGGCATGGTCAGCGGTTCGATCTTGAATATTATTTTGGACCCGGTCTTTATTTTTCTATTCAAGATGGATGTAGCCGGGGCGGCTGTCGCCACTGTAATCGGCAACGTGGTTGGCTTCCTTTATTGTCTCTCTTTTTACCTCGGGAAAAAAGGGGTTGTTTCGATCTCCTGGGAGCATTATCGTTTTGACCGGGAGATCTATGCCGAGATTTTCAAGATCGGTATTCCCGCCTCCATCGGCATGATTCTCACCAGCACCGGTTTTGCCATAGCTAATGTCTTCGCTGCCGGGTTTGGGGACGTGGTGGTGGCGGCCAACGGGGTAACTATGCGGATCACCAATATTACCGTTATGCTCTCGATGGGCCTGGCCTTTGGTTGCCAGCCTTTAATGGGTTTTAGTTATGGGGCCCGGGATTACGATCGCCTGGCGGAAACGATTAAAAAGGCGATCTTTATCGGAACCATTATCTGCACCTCCCTAGCCATATTATTCTATTCCTTCTCCGACTTTTGGATCCGGGTCTTTATCAACGATCCTACTGTCATTGCCCTCGGGGCAAAAATTATCCGCTCGTTTTCCCTGGGGATGCCGGTACTGGGGATGCAGATGCTTCTAATGTCGACGTTTCAATCCCTGGGCAAAATGTATCAATCCTTGGCGATCTCGCTGGGTCGGCAGGGGCTCTTTTTTATCCCTGCCCTCAGTATTTTCAGTTCCCTCTGGGGGTTCAACGGTTTTATCCGGGCAATGCCGGTAGCGGATGTGGCTACGGCGCTACTTTCGCTAATTCTGTACCTGGCCTTTAAGCAGAGGTTCCAGCTTATTCCTAAAGGTTGCCCGGAGCGGCTAATTAGCCAAAGCGAGCCCGGCCGGCCCCAGAAGCAAGAAGATATTTGTTATTCTGGCGGCAGGAATTAACCCCCGAAAGGCGAATACTGTTATAAAATGCTGGATCTCCGAGTCCGTTGGCCTGTCGCTACAGAGGCCATGGCTACGGACCGATAGGGTGCCTCTAGAAATAGGGGTGCCTCCCGTTGCGGAAAGGGGAAAGATTTGGGGCTTTTTGTTTATCCCGGCTAGCTTGTAACCGGGTCGCCTTTGCGCGATCCGGTTTTTCACTAGTTGTTTCAGTTGTCGTCTAGAGGTAAAGATCGGAGGTGGGGCAGGTGTACCGCTTTTTAAGGTTATGGCGAACTCCCGGCTTTTGGGTTGCTCTATTCATCCTTTCCCTGGTCGCCTTCGCCGGATGTGCCGCCCAAGGCGGGGGTGGGGATTATCAGGCGGAAGATGGGCAGCCTCTATTTATCTATGTGGGTGCTAACCTGAAGGAACCGGTTTCTGAGCTGATCCAGTCCTACGAGGCTGAAACCGGGGTAAAAATCGAGCAGACCTACCAGAATGCCGGGGCCCTATTAAATCAGATCGCGACGATGAAGAAAGGTGACCTCTATATCCCCGGGGGGATGGACTTTGCCTTAAAGGCCCGGGAGCAGGGACATGGGGAGAAAATTATGGGGCCGATTGCCTATCATACCCCGGTGATTGTTACCCCTCTGGAAAACCCGGCTAAAATCACCTCTATTCTTGATCTGGCCGGGCCGGGGGTGGAGCTGGTTATCCCCGATCTGGAGGCTACGGCGATCGGGGTGATGGCCTCGCGGGTATTTGATAATACCGGTTTAAAGGAAGAGATCGAGGCGAATATAGTAGCTACCCTGGAGTCGCCGGCAAAAGTACTCGGTGTACTTACCATGGGGCAGGGTAATGCCGGTATTGTGGAGTATAGTAATACTGCTCGCTACCGGGAGGAGCTGAAGATAATTGAGATCGACCCCCGGTTAAATGAGATCGATGAAATCCCCATCGTCTCCCTGGTCTATACAACGAATCAGGCCCTGGCCGAAAATTTTATGGAATATATGGTAGAGAACGGTCCATCGGTCTTTGAAGGCCATGGATTTAAAACACCAGTCAAGGAGTAGGACTATCTTTAAAAAAGGTTTGCTATTCGTTTTTTTCTGGGGGATCTTGCTTTTAATCATCCTCTTTTTCCTATTACTAATCTATAGCTTGGTCTCGTACAGTAATTACGAAACGGTGGTAAACGTACTCCGGGATCCGGAATTTCATTTTGCCTTAAAGTTTACACTGGGGACCTCCCTGTTGGCTACGGCCCTGGCTACAATTGTGGCCTTGCCCTGCGGTTACCTCCTTTCTCGATATCGATTTCCGGGAAGGGCCTTTTTTGATACCTTGTTCGATATCCCGATAATTTTACCTCCCCTGGTTAGTGGGATTGCCCTGCTTATTTTTTTCGGTCCCTTTCTAGGAGAACAGCTGGCCCGGCTGGGGATTAAGGCGGTATTTAGTCCCCTGGGAGTTGTTATAGCCCAATGGTTTATCGCAGCGCCCTTTGCCGTAAAAACATTTAAACATACCTTCTCTTCCCTTGATCGCCGGATGGAGAAGGTGGCCCGCACCCTGGGCTTTACACCGACCATGGTTTTTTACCGGGTTACCATGCCCCTGGCCCGAAACGGTATTATCGGTGGCATTATTATGGCCTGGGCCCGGGCGCTGGGGGAGTTTGGGGCTACGGCGATGCTGGCGGGTATTACCCGGATGAAGACGGAGACCCTTTCGGTGGCTGTCTTCCTTAACATGTCGATCGGCGATATGAAATTCGCGATTGCAACGGCCCTGGTGATGCTGCTTATCGCTCTAACCCTGTTAGTTATTCTGAAGGTATTTTTATCGGACGAGGTGCGGGTATGAAAAATCCGTATTTGCTTGTAAAAAATTTAACTGTCCAGGCGGGAAAATTCAAGTTGCAGGATATATCATTTTCGATGCAGCCGAGTGACTACCTAGTAATTCTCGGTGCTACCGGTTCTGGGAAAACAATTTTACTTGAGACCCTAGTTGGTCTGCGAGCCCCGGTAAAGGGTCAAATGTTTTTAGGAGAGCGCGAAATTACCAACCTGCCGCCCGAGCGTCGTTCCTTTGGCTTCGCTTACCAGGATAGCCTTCTCTATCCCTATTTAAATGTCAAGGATAATATTTTATTCGGGGCCCGGGCAAAGAAAAAAGATCGGGAACAGGCTGTTTTAGAGCGTTTAGAAAGGATTTCAAATAAAATGGGTATTGCCCATTTACTGGATCGTTACCCGCACTCCCTCAGTGGGGGAGAGAAACAACGGGTCTCGCTGGCCCGGTCCATTCTTTTAAATCCACCGATTTTACTTCTAGACGAACCTCTATCCGCTCTTGACCCCCGGATGCGTCAATCGATGCAGGAGCTATTGCGGGAACTCCATCTCTCGGAGCAGATTGGCATTATTCATGTTACCCATGATTTTAACGAGGCCCTGCAGCTGGGAACCAAGGTCCTGGTTATGGATCAGGGTAGAGTAGTTCAGCAGGGGAAACCGATGCAGATCTTTAACAAACCGGAGACGCTAGCGGTGGCCCACTTCTTGCTGGTTGAGAATATCCAGGAGGGTAAAATTGTAAAAGCCGATGGGTTAAGTTATTTCCGGCAAAAAGGGAACAGCCTAACCCTGGGGCCCGTCTCCCAGGCTACGAGGGACGCGAACACTGACCAAAAAGCCTATCTGTTGGCCCGCTCCGGGAATATTCGGCTTGCTTTAAGTGATGGAGAGCATAACCGGGAGCCCAATAGTTGGCTGGCCCGGGTAGAATATAAAAACCTTTATCATACCCATGTAGATGTTTTCTGCAAGGGGTGCGGTTACTGGCAGGTGGCCTTATCTATTGCCGATTGGCAGCGAATGGGATTAAGGCAGGGCGCCCAGGTTCAACTATCATTGAAAAAAGAGGATTTACACGTAATATAGGTTCCCCGGCATCGGGTGTGATGCCGGGGAAAATAGTGATAGGCCCTGTTTAAATCGATTGTTCCGCCTGTATTTTAGAGTCGGCGCCCACCGTCGTTTTATCCCCCGGGGGCCGGGGTAGAAAGAGGGCCAGGGGGAATCCCGCCAGGGGCATAACGGCCAGTATCTTCAAAACCAGGTCAACCCCAAATTTATCAGCAAATATACCCAGTATCGGCACGCCCAGCCCCCCCAGGCCAACGGCAAGGCCGGTCATCAATCCTGAGGCCAGGCCGATATGATGCGGAAGGTACTGCTGTCCCATAACCAGGGTTGGGCTGAAAGTCGATATCAGGACTGCCCCGGCCAGGGCGGTAAATGCTACCGTCGCCCCGCCGCCGGTATTTAGAAGCAGGTAAAGCAGGGGGAACATTAATCCCATGGAGACGGCGATATGTTTCTTAGTGCCAAACCGATCGGCCAGCGGTCCACCAATTAATGTTCCTATGGCCCCGGCGACCAGGAAGATTGATACCAAGGCCGCCGCGATATGTTTTTCTCCACCCAGGAAATCGGTATAGTAGAAGGGCAGGTACGATATGAGCCCGTATTGAACCCAGGAGCGGAGAATTACAATTATGATTAAAATGACCAGGCCCCCGGTATGAACCGCAGGTAGCGTTTTGTTTACCTTCTTCTGCTCTTGCCAGGCCTTCCGAGCTCGGCTGGTTGCCTTCATAATTCGCGGTTGTAAAAGGTAAAATGCCAGGGTGGTGGCCAGTCCTGGTATCAGGAATCCCAGGGATCCGGTAAGACCCCAGGTACCTAAAAGAAGGGCTGCCAGGATCGGCCCGAGACTAAAGCCCAGGTTACCGCCAACAGAGAATAGGGCCATGGCACTATTGCGGCGTTCACCGGCGGCGAAATGGGATATCTTAGCCCCCTCTGGGTGGTAAGCTGCTACGCCGATGCCACTAATAAAAACCGTTGCAATCACCAGGGGGAAATAGGGCATTACCCCGGCCAGGGACATCCCTAGGGTGGCCAGGCCTATACCTAGCGGCATCAGCCAGGGGAGGTTAGTCCGATCACTATAAAGCCCGAAAAGGGGCTGTATCACCGATGAACTAAAATTGGAGACCAGGATAATCAGACCTACCTGAGCATAACCCAAGCTAAAGGCGTCCCTCATGTAGAGCATCAGTGTCGGTACCGCCCCCAGGTGGAGATCGATGACAATGTGTCCAAAACTTAATACAATTAAAGTGAATAGATTCATGCAATCCTTCCTTCATCCAATAGTTCGTCCCAGTGTTGAGAATAGTGGCCTATCCAGTTATGGGAGCTATCCGGAGTTTACCTACTTAAAGAGTATAAACCCTTCATCTAAAAATCTCAACCGGAGCCGGCTATTAATTTGCTTTCGCCCTAGCTGTTAGCTCCGGGGGAGGGGGTAAAAGGAGGGCCATCAGCAGTATAACCAGGGGGAGAAAAGATAAGACTTTCAAGACCATATCTACTGCGAACCGATCGGCAAGGGCACCTAGCACCGGTACACCGAGCCCACCCATACCGACAGCAAATCCGAACATGAGCCCGGAGGCAAGACCGATATGATGGGGCAGGTACTGCTGACCCATAACCACGGCTGGGCTGAAATTCGAGATCAGGACCATCCCGGCCAGGGCGGTTAGAACCAGCACTGCCGGACCAGTAGTATTTAACAGGAGATAAAGCAGGGGGAACATCAGGCCAATGGAGATGCAGATATACCTTTTTGCACCAAATCGATCGGCCAGCGGCCCCCCAATTAAGGTTCCCACCGCACCGGAAACTTGAAATATTGATACCAAAATTGCCGCGATCTGCTTCTCTCCGCCCAGGCAATCCATATAGTAGAAGGGCAGGTATGATATTAGTCCATATTGAATCCAGGAACGAAAAATAACCAGAGTGATCAATAGGATTAATCCCCAGGACCAGGCTTTCTTCCCGGTGCTGCTCCTCGCCTGGGCCTCTTCCTTTTTTATTCGCCAGTTCTTACAGGCCAGGGCGGTGGTCTTAGCTATCTTGGGCAGTAGCAGGTAAAATGCCAGGGCGGTAGCCAGGCCGGGAACCAGAAAGGCCAGGGTACCTTTCTGGCCCCAGGAGCCTAAAAATAGCACCCCCAGGACCGGGCCCAAGGCGAAGCCGAAATTGCCTCCCACCGAGAATATGGACATAGCACTTGCCCTGCGATCACCACCGGCAAAGTGGGCTGTTTTTGACCCTTCCGGATGAAAGGCTGCGATGCCGAGGCCACTGACAAATACAATCATGACTACCAGGTAAAAGTGGGGCATCACTCCGGAGAGGGAGACCCCCAGGGCAGCCAAAGCGATCCCCAGCGGCATCAGCCAGGGCTGGCTAGAGCGATCGCTATAAAGGCCAAATAGCGGTTGGATTACGGAGGAACTCAGGTTGGACATGAGAATAATTAGACCAACCTGGGCGTAGCTTAAATTAAAAGAGTCCCGTAGGTAAAGCATTAGTGTTGGTACAACACCCTGGTGGATATCGGTGATCAGGTGGCCAAAGCTAAGGAAAAGCAGGACCGGTAAATGCATAGGTAAACCCTTCCTTCGTCTAGAAAACCGGTGCTATTTGCCATCTCTTTGTCGATCTGTTAATAGCTTGCCGCCGACGCCGACCTCTTCCGGCGATGTGGGCAGCAGATAGACGACGAAAGCCGATGGAGCGATTCCAGTAGCCTTGCTGGCAGACCGGGTAAACGAATCGATCAATTCTCGTTTTTTCTCCCGTTCCAACTCCGGCCCATAAAAAAAGATAGTAGGCATACGGTTCACCTTCTTTCAAAAAAATGATAAGATTGTTAAGAGTTGTCTTAATTAAATTATAACATACCCGATCTTAATAAAGAAGGGATAAGTATATATCCTCAGCTTGGAACTTATGAAAGCAGTTTCCAAACCTAAGGGAGATGCTGATAGTGTTTATCAATCTGGATCAGGCAGGTTCTGTGGCAGGATTGCGCCGTCTACTATCAGGGGCCATTGATAATGACCAGGTGACGGGAATGATAGTCCTGGCTTGCGAGGAGAACGGCTTTACTCCCGGATCGGTTGATACTATTTTAAAGCAATCCCCAAAACCGGTTTTTGGTGGAATCTTCCATAGTATTATATTTAACAGGAAAAAATTAGATAGGGGCACTATTGTTGCCGGTATTCGCCGCCCGGTAAAAGCGGTGGCGGTAGACAGGATCAGTGAGATCACCAACCTGGATATCTTCTTGGAGCATACCTTTGAAACAAGATTATTACAAAACAAAACCATGTTTGTAATAGTAGATGGGCTGAGCCGTCACATTTCGCCCTTAATTGATAGCATGTTAAACTGTTTCGGGATTATTCCCAACTATATCGGGGGAGGGGCCGGTTCACTAAGCGGGAGGAAACCCTGTGTGATTAGCGGGGAAGGGTTGTTGGAGGATGCGGCCGTTTTTGCCCTGGTTGATATGGAGAGTGGGATTGGGGTTGCCCATGGCTGGGAGCCGGTGGCTGGCCCATTAAAGGTAACCGGAGCGGAGGGCCACAAGTTAATCTCCCTAAACTGGCGCCCAGCTTTTACCGTATATCGGGAGGTAGTGGAAAAAATATCGGGAAATTCTTTCGACCATGGGGATTTTTTTCAGCTGGCCAAGGGGTTTCCTTTTGGGATTGTCAAATTGGCCCGGGAGATGGTAGTCCGGGATCCGATTGTCGTCGATGGGACCAGCCTGATCTGTGTCGGGGAGGTCCCTTTAAATTCCCTGGTTTATATCCTTAAGGGTAATACCGATTCCTTAATTGCCGGGGCGCTTAAAGCCCGCCAGTTAGCCGAAAAATCCTATTGGCAGCCAGTTAAGGGCAAAAAAGAGAGACCGCCTATCACTTTTTTTATTGACTGTGTTTCCCGGGTCCTTTTTCTTCAGTCGGATTTTGAGCGGGAGCTGGAAGCGGTCTATACGGGAGGGCCCCTGTTGGGAGCGTTAACCTTGGGGGAGATTGCTAATACGGGTAAGAGCTACCTGGAATATTACAATAAAACCTCCGTAGTCGGGCTTTTAAAGGGGTAAAAATGGATTATACAATCTGGAACCAAATATTATATGAGCTTACCTTTACCGTTGGTGGCGAGCAAGATCTGGACAGGTTACTAAATAAAGCTGCCTCTGCCTTCTTGAAAAAACTTGACTGCGCCCATGTCAGTATCCTACAGTATCGAAATAATCGTCTGGAGACTGCCCGCCTCATCCCACGTGTAATGCTTAAAGATCCCACTTATGCCGAACTTGTCGGTAAGTTCGAGAGGTTATTAGCGAAAGATGGTGATAGAGACTATATTATTTTGGAAGGGAATCTAAATTATTACGGATTCCCGCTGCCCGGTTTTGGCCTGCTTTTGCTCGGGAAAGCCGATCCGATCGAGAAAATATTCTTAAATGAGCTTCTCCCTGTTACTAATATGCTGGCTCAAAACTGTTTCTTTAATCTGGATGCTGTAAGGAGGCGGCGGGAAATAGAGGCGAAGCTGGAGAAAGAGCGGCGCCTGTTAAGGGTAATTATAGATTCCATTCCCGATTTAATCTTTTATAAAGATAAGGAAGGGGTTTACAAAGTAGCGAACGAGGCCACCGAGAATTTCCTCTCCCTTTTACCGCAAGATTTAATCGGCCACACTGATTGGGATGTGCACTCCAAGGAAGATGCGAATAAATCCCGGTTGATGGATCGTAAAGTGATCAATGGGGGACGGGCCCGGCGTTTCGAAGAACAATTTAGGCACCGGGATGGCCACCTGGTCCATTTTGAAATCATCAAGGTCCCTATTTATAATGGCGAGGGAGAATGTACCGGTATCGTCGGTATTTCCCGGGATATTACCGAACGGAAGCGGTACGAGCGGCAGTTGGAATATATGGGGGCCCATGATCAGCTTACCGGTCTCTACAATCGGCGGTTTTCGGAAAGAGAGATAAAAGAGCTCGATATAGCGGAGCAGTTGCCCCTTTCAGTTATCGTTGGTGATCTGAATGCTCTGAAATTAACCAATGATCTATTCGGCTACCAGGTGGGTGATAGCCTGCTTATACGGACTGCAAAAATTTTTAAGGAGGTCTGTCGCCCGGGAGATTTGGCCGCTCGCTGGGGCGGCGATGAGTTTGTCTTATTCCTGCCCCGGACCGATTTTGAAACTGCCGGCGAAATTTGTCGGCAGATAAAAGAGAGGTGCCGGCTACAAAAAAATGAACCGATCCGAGTAAACATTGCCCTCGGCTGCTCTACAAAAAAAAGTCCAGGTGAAAACATCTGGCAGATATTAAAGGAAGCCAGTGATCGGATGTACAGCGATAAGTATCTATATATGGATAGTTACAAAGAATCGATTATCGCCTCCTTGAAATCCGCCCTCTTTAAAAAGAGCACGGAGACGGAAGAACATGCTGAACGGTTAAAAATAATTTGTCGGGAAATTGGTGAGCGGATGGGGCTCAATAGCGGGCAATTGGAAAGTCTGGAACTGCTAGCTATGCTTCACGATATTGGCAAGGTGGCAATTGGGAAAGATATATTGATGAAGGCAGGCCCTTTAAATGATGAAGAATGGGCTCAAATGAAAAAACATCCGGAGATCGGTTACCGCTTTGCGCGGTCGGTGCCGGAGCTGGCCCCGATCAGTGAGCACATTCTTTCCCACCATGAGCGCTGGGATGGCAAGGGTTACCCCCGGGGGTTAAGGGGGAGGGCGATCCCCTTATTATCCCGCATTTTATCCGTGGCCGATGCCTTTGATGCCATGACCAATCGCCGGGCCTACCGGAAGGCAATTCCACCCCAGAAGGCTCTAGATATAATTAAAAAGAATGCGGGAAAACAGTTTGATCCCCGGGTGGTAGCTATTTTCTGTCAGATCAAGAAGGAGGGTAAAATATCCCGGGCCAGGATTTAAATAAATATATTGGGATCAGGAGGAAGCTATGCGTTGCTTACCGGAATGTTATTCCTGCCTAGAGGGGCTGGTTCGTCGCTCACTCTTGCTGACAGATCTAGAGCCCCGGAGACACGATGAAATACTGGAGGTTGCCCTATCCTACCTGAAAGAAAATTTTTCCTCTAATAGTTTCTCGGCTGATTTAGCCGGAGAATTACAACGAATAATTCGTTCCAAGAGTGGGAATAGCGATCCCTTTGCCAAGGTAAAAAAGGAAGAGATCTCCCTGGCCCGCCACTATGTTGAAAAATATTCTCCACCGGTATCGGCTCCGCTAAAAGAGCTGGTGCATTTTGCGGCTAAGGGAAATGGCTTTGATTTTTTTCAAGACCTGGAGATGCTGGAGAAGCAGTTTCAAGAACCGGTTGAGATGGCCTGTGATGAGAGTACCCTTCTGGGTGAGCTATTGAAACACGATAAGCAGGTGCTTTATTTGGCAGATAATGCCGGTGAGATCTTCTTTGATTTACCGTTGGTAAATTACCTGGCGCAGTTAGCTACAGTCTATTATGCGGTAAAGGAATCCCCCACCCAAAATGATGCAACCCTTAATGATCTGGAGCAGAGTGGCCTTTTCGATTCTTTCCCTCATGTGATCTCTACCGGGACTGATTCGCCGGGGTTGGATTTAAAGAGGGCTGCGCCCTCGTTTAGGCGTCTCCTTGATCAAGCCGATCTAATTATAGCTAAAGGGATGGCCCATTATGAAACCCTGCCGGAGTTTTCCCTGCTGCAGCCGGTATTTTTAATTTTACAGGTCAAATGTGAGCCGGTGGCGCAAGATTCAGGCCTGCCTCGGGATAGTTACGCCGCCTATTTTTTGGAGTAAGAGCCTAGAGCTAACTGGTACAGGATAAATAGGGGCCGGGGGACTTCGCCCAGTTGCAATCGCTAATAGAAAAAAGTATAATGAAATACAGAGAAGCCTTTCAACATAAGGGTTCCCGAATATATGGGGGTAGGTAGCGAGCTGGTGCTTCTCCTGGACTTCAAATCCAGTGGCAGGCGTAC
>JAAZLS010000028.1 GCA_012799185.1 Bacillota bacterium
AACCTCCTCCGCAGTGCGATCACCGATCATTAAATTATACTTCTTCTTAATATGCTGAATGATCGCCAGCTCCATATCATCGCCGCCCACCCGGATCGATTTGCTAGTAACAACGCCCCCCAAAGAGATAATGGCCACCTCGGAGGTGCCCCCGCCGATATCAACGATCATGCTACCGGTGGGCTCATTAACCGGCAAACCGGCCCCGATAGCCGCAGCCATCGGCTCTTCAATCAGGTAGGCCTCCCGGGCGGTCTGCTGGGTAGCATCGAGCACCGCCCGCTTTTCAACCTCGGTTACCCCCGAGGGGACACAGATAATCACCTGGGGCCTAAAGATGCTACGGTTGGGAATCGCCTTGCTTATGAAGTGGCGCAACATGGCCTGGGTAACATCAAAATCCGCAATTACCCCGTCCTTCATCGGCCTCATGGCGACAATATTACCCGGGGTCCGGCCAATCATCTGCTTGGCCTCCTCCCCAACCGCCAGGATGGTCCCCGTATCCCGGATAATAGCCACCACGGAGGGCTCCTGCAGCACCACTCCCTTCCCCTTAACATAAATTAACGTATTGGCAGTGCCTAAATCGATACCTATTTCTTTTGAAAATATCCTGAACAATGATGCCATCGGCACACCCCTTCCCTCGAACTGGCCACTTCCTCCCGGCCGCCTTTCGGCTTAAATCCTACTGTTTTTAGTTTAACGCCGACTACTTTATCTCCTGCCGCTCACCCGACCACCGGTAAAATATTATTCTAGCCGGGCATCATAAATAGTATCACCTGGAACGGGATCTTAATTAATAAACCCCTTCTCCTTAAAACTAACGTAGCATCCATCCCCGATAATTATATGATCCTGCACTATAATCCCCAGTAGCTGTCCCGCCTCTACCAGCCTCCGGGTAACCTCCAGGTCCTCCTGGCTGGGCGTGGGGTCCCCGCTGGGATGATTATGGACCAGGATAACCGAGGCGGCGCTTCTCCGGACCGGAATAGTAAAGATCTCCCGGGGATGGACAATGGAGGAACTTAAGCTCCCCACCGAGATCTTTTCCCGGCATATGACCTGGTTCTTAGTATCCAATAATAGTAAAAAGAAATATTCTTTTTTTTTGTAACGCAGCTCCTCCATAAATAGTTCTGCCGCCTGGCGCGGATTATTAATCCGGTCCTGGTCCGGACGGGGGGCGGTAGCCAGGCGCCGGCCCAGCTCGAAGGCCGCCTTAATCTGCACCGCCTTAGCCGGACCGATCCCCTTAACCTGGACCATCTCCTCCAGCGACAGATCCACCAGCCCCCGCAGCCCCCCGCCGATCGAAAGCAACCGGGTGGCCAGCTCCAACACCGACTCCTGCCGCGTACCGATCCGTAGCAACACCGCCAGCAGCTCCGCATTGGAAAGGGCTTCCGCCCCTAGAAGCTTTAGCTTTTCCCGCGGCCGTTCCTGCTCGGGCAAATCTTTAATGGTGAGCCTCTCCCGCCCCATCCCTATCCCTCCCGTTAGTCCATGGTGATATACCGATCCGGGATAGTAGAAGGCCGAGCCGGCTTAAAGGCAGCCCCACGACGTTAAAGTAACAGCCATCAATCTTTTCTATAAATAAAGCAGCTTTCCCTTGAATTCCATAAGCTCCCGATTTGTCCAGGGGTTCCCCTGTTAAAACATAGGCCTCGATCTGCTCTTGGCCCAGTTCCTTCATCCACACCCGGGTCTCCACATGATCCATCCATTGCCGCCCGGTGGCGGCATCGACCAGGGCCATCCCGGTAATTACCCGGTGTTGCTCCCCGCCCAGACGCTGCAGCATCCGGCGGGCCTCCTGCCGGTCCCGCGGCCGGCCCAGGATTTCACCGCGATGCACCACTACCGTATCCGCCCCCAGAACCACCCCCCGGGATAACCGGCCGGCCACCTGCTCCGCCTTCCGTAAGGCCAGTTGCCGAGTAAGCTCCCCCGGCTCCGCGGGCAGTCGGCTAGGCTGCTCCTCCACCCCGACCGCCGGTATTACCTTAAAGGATAGCCCCACCTGCTCTAAAAGCCGGGCCCGGCGAGGCGAGGCGGAGGCTAAGATAATAGTCGCCATCCCCTACCCCTCCCCGGTGGAGCCGGACTCCCGGTAGACCCGCCGGGTAATCCCCTCCAAGTAGATTACCGCCGCCCCGGTGAGAAGTCCCGTCGGCAGGGCCAGCAGCACCGAGAAGGGAAAATAGCCTTTAATAAGGGAAAAACTATTTACAACCAGACCGGCCGTAAACAGCTGGGTTAAATTGTGGGTCACCGCTCCCAGCACGCTAACCGAAAAAAGGCTTATAACCCCTCGCCTGGCCGGCCCCATGATTAACGCCATTACCAGGCAGCTAACCGTCCCCCCCCCCAGGCTTACCCAGAAGCCAAACCCTAAAAAACCGCCCACTAGCAAGCTCCCCAAAATAACCCGTAATACAGCTACCGCCAAGCCGCTGCCGGTGCCGAAGAGGGATAGGGTCAAAAGGGTCACAATATTGGCCAACCCCAATCGGACCCCCGGAACCGGCATCGGTAACGGCAGTGCCGCCTCCAGGGCATGAATCCCGGTCGCCAGGGCCACCAGCACCGCCAGGCGGGTCAGCCGGAGAGTCTCATTTTGTTTCATAACGGTCACCCGATCAGCTATCCTTTATTGACGGGGCCTAGGAATCGACCAGCTCCACCCCTCCCTGCAGGCCGCTGGAGATAATTATCTCCAGCTCGGGGGTAACCAGGATCGCCTCCACCCCGGGTAAAGACTCCACCAGTTCCAGGCCCGGCCCGGGGCCCAACACAAATACAGCGGTCGCCAGGGCATCGGCTCCGGCGGCGGTAGGGGCGACTACGGTGGCACTGATTAGCCGCTCCGCCGGGTAGCCGGTATCGGGATCAAGGATATGGTGATAGCGCCGTCCCCCCCGCTGAAAGGTCCGTTCATAGTCGCCGGAGGTGGCAATCGCTCCCGAAGAGAGGGGAACCACCGCCAGGTTCTTATCCTCCTTCCGCGGATGGCGGATACCGATGCGCCAGGGTTCACCGCCCGGCTTGGGCCCGATAATCCCGATATCGCCACCGGCATCAACAAGGCCGTAACTAACACCGGACCGGCGCAGCTGTTCCACCCCCCGGTCGACAATATATCCCTTGGCGATCCCGCCTAAATCGAGGTAGACCCCCTCCCCAAGAAAGCTAACCCGACTCCGGGGAGAATCAATTATTACCCGGGTATAGTCGACCAGCGGCAACAGCCTCTCTATCTCCTCCGCCGCCGGGATCCGGTAATCCCCTTCCAGGAAACCCCACCGGTCCAACAGGGGGGCAACGGTTGGATCAAAGGCTCCCCCACTCAATTCGCTATAATGCCAGGCCTGTTCCAGCAGCTTAATGGTATCAAGGCTTACCTCTACCGGGCCGCTCCCCGCCCCATCGTTAACCGCCGAGAGTTCGCTCCCCGCTAAATTCCGGCTGAACCGGCCCTCCAACTCCTCCATCAGGTCAAAGACCCGGTTGCCAATATCCCCGGCCTCCGCCGGGCCGTCGGCCGGAATCATGATCTCAACCCCGGTATCCATAAGCAGGCGGACCTCATGGTACAGGGCGCCGCCCCCGCCCTTATCCCTGCTACCGGTCCAGATCCCGACCAGAGCCAAGACGGCAAATACCAGGATAGCCACCACTGCCTTGTAAAATGAATAAGTTGGTCCCGGGGGACCGGGATCGACGTGGGACGACACCTGACTGCTCCTTTGTGATAAAAGTTACATTCTTCCCCTATAAATATATCACCCGCCCGCTAAAAAACAAGGGATATATATGGAGTACCGGGATCGTAACTTAAAAAATAAAAAAGCGGGAATCACCCCGCCTTAAGCACTAATGGTCTTCGTCTCTGTCGCCTCTACCCCGGTCGCCGGCCCCTTACGGGGGATAATACACCCGGGACGGCATTTAGGCACACATTCGCCACAATCGTTACATCGATCCAGATCAATTACTGCCAGGTTCTCCTCCATGGTGATCGCCTCCTCCGGGCAGGCCCGCACGCAGGCCCTGCAACCGATACAACCCACCTGGCAGGCCCGAGAGACAGCCCGGCCCCGATCCCGGGAATTACAGAGCACCAAGTGCCCCCGCTCCTCCCGGGGAATCATCCGAATAATCCCCCGGGGGCAGGCCTCTTTGCAGAGACCGCAACCGGTGCATTTATCCCGATCCACCTCCGGCAATCCATCGGGTCCCATCCGCATTGCATCAAAGGGACAGGCCGCCACGCAGCTACCAAGCCCCAGGCAACCGTAGGGACAATCCTTAAAACCGCCGCCGTACTCTTCGGCGATACGGCAATCCTCTATACCGAAATAGATAAACTTGCTGGAGGCCTTCTCCCGATCCCCAATGCAGAATACCGCCGCCACCACCGGCTCCCGGCCCTCTACATCTTGCCCCAGGATCTTACCGATCGCCTCGGCCGTCTCGCTCCCCCCGGGAATACAGCTATCGACGGCGGCCTTTCCTTCAACAACCGCCTGGGCAAAATTCTGGCAACCGGCGTATCCACAGGCACCGCAGTTGGCACCGGGCAACACCTCCGCTATCTCCTCCACCCGGGGGTCCGATTCAACGGCAAAGAAACGGGCCGCCAGCGCCAATAACGCCCCAAAAAGTACCCCCAGGCCACCCAGGGTAACGATCGACCAGATCATCTGTCTCTCCATGATCTGTCCCACCTCCTAAAAATAACCTTCCAACCTAAAACCTATCCCCTTCTCTATAGGGTCAACATCCCTTTAAAGCCCATAAAAGCCAGGGACAAAATACCGGCGGTAATTAGCGTGATCGCTGACCCGCGCATCGGCCCAGGGGTATCGGCCAGCTCCAACCTCTCCCGGATCCCGGCCATAATTAAGAGGGCCATAGTAAATCCAACGGCGGCGGCAATGGCAAAAACCAACGACTCAACTAGATTAAATCCCTGCCTAACCGCCAGCAAGGCTACCGCCAGTACCGCACAGTTGGTAGTAATCAAGGGGAGAAAAATCCCCAGTCCCTGGTACAGGGTCGGGCTAATTTTACGTAGAACTGTCTCCACCATCTGCACCAACCCGGCAATAATCAAGATAAAGGTAACCACCTGCAGGTATTGGAGCCCGAAGGGATCAAGAATATAGATCTGCACCAACCAGGTTACCAGGGTGGCGATAGCCATCACGAAAATAACCGCCATCCCCATCCCGGTAGCTGTCTCCATCTTGCGCGAAACCCCCAAAAACGGGCAGATTCCAAAAAACCGCTGCAGGACGAAGTTCTCAACAAAGATAAAGATAAAAACCATCGAAAGAATCTTTTCCATAATTACCCTCCTCCCCAGCTTCGCCGCTACTCGATGCTAAAACGCTTGTAAATAATATTAGTCAGCGCCAACAGCAAGCCCATGACAATAAAGGCTCCCGAAGGTGCAGCAAAGAGCTGCATCGGCTCAAAGGCAGCACCAAAGAGCTGGATTCCGAAGAATGAACCCTGGCCGGCAATCTCCCGGATAGTCGAAATGATCAGCAGGGCCAGGGTAAAGCCTAGCCCCATCCCCAACCCGTCAAACAGGGACCTAATTACCGGTCTCTTCCCGGCAAAGGCCTCCGCCCGCCCCAAGATAATGCAGTTAACAACGATCAGGGGGACAAAAACCCCCAAGGCATTATAGAGGCCCGGCTGGAAAGCCTTCAGTAGCATATCGATCACCGTAACAAAGGTCGCTATAACCACAATATAACAGGGGATGCGAATTCGCTCGGGGATGAAACGGCGCAGACTTGAAATAACCACGTTGGAACAGACCAGAACCGCCGTTGCCGCCAGCCCCATCCCCAACCCGTTAACGGCCAGCGTAGTTACCGCCAAGGTAGGACAGCAGCCCAACAGCTGCCGAAATATGGGGTTTTCTTTTAAAATACCTTTCGAAAAATCCTGTAGATAGAGATTCACTTCTCCTCACCTCCGCCGCCGTCCGTCGTCTCCTGGAGGGCATTACAGACTGCCTTAACGATCCCTTCGGCACTCTTCGTAGCACCGGTCTTAATATCTACCGCTTCCAACCGCTGTAAATCAAGGATCTGTTCCCGCACCAGAGCAAAGGACTCGGCAAAATAGATCGCGGGATCGCCATGTTCCACAACCTCTATCTCCGTAATCTTCCCCTGATCCATCACTACCTCCACCACTATCTCCGCCTCATATCCCTCCGCCGCACCGCGGTAGGTCCCGGCGGGCATCGCCGAGAGATCAACCATCTTTTCCCTCGCCCCATAAAACTGGCAACCGATTACCTCCATCGTCCCCCGCACCGAATCGATCAGGGCGGCGGTACTAATCGTAGCCCCGCTTACCGTATCCACATCTACCCCCGGCTGGAGCGGATCCTGAAAACCCTTCCCCACCAGGCGGTTCTGAAATTCGGGTTCCTCGATAACGCTGCCGATCCCCTTGGTTTCACTGTGGGAAACTATACGCAACCCGGTAATATGACCCTCCCCATCGACCGCCAGGTTGTAGGTAATAAGATCATCATAACCCTGGGTCTCAGCCGTTGCCATAATTCCCAGCATCTCTCCCTCGTGGCTTTTAATAATATCGTAGCGCCTTCCCTCGATTTCCCGGGTTTCAAAATCCGCCAGCTCCGGATAGTACTTCTCCAGGGTTTGCCGGTACTCCCTCTCCTGCCGCTCGATCACGACCGGTTCTGTAACCGCGTTAGCCACCGTTAATACTGCCGCCGAGATAACCCCCACCAGGGTCATGGTTAATACTAAGCGTAACAGATCACGCACCTCTCCTCACCTCCCCGAAGGCCCTCGGAACAGTAAAATTATCGATTACCGGGGTCAAAGCGTTCATAATTAAGATGGCAAAGGTAACCCCTTCGGGAAAGGTTCCAAAGAGCCTCACCAGCATGGTAATTACCCCGCAGCCGATCCCAAAAATCAGCCGGCCGGTGGTAGTCACCGGCGAGGTCACCAGGTCGGTAGCCATAAAAAGGGCCCCCAACAGCACCCCCCCCGCCAGCAGGTGAAAGAGACCGGTGGAAAGATGGCCGTGGTAAAAGCCCCCTCCAAAAAAGGTCCCCATCACAAATACGGTCCCCAGGTAACCCACCGGGATTCTCCAATCGATATGCTTCTTGGAAAAAAGCCAGAATGCTCCCAATATTATCGCCAGCGCCGAGGTTTCTCCCAGGCAGCCGGCCACGTTACCCGTAATCAACTGGGAAAAGGTAACCGCCAGCGCCTCCTCCTGGTTGGCCAGCGGGGTGGCACCGGTAACAGCAGCCAGATTGGCACCAAACTGAAATAGTTTCGGTCCCGGCCAGATATTACCCCCCATGGAGCTCCCCCAGGAGACAAACAAGATCGCCCGCCCCACCAGGGCCGGATTAAAGATATTATGGCCAAGTCCCCCGTAGACCTGCTTGCCTACGATAATCGCCGCCACCGCCCCGATAAGGGCCATCCACCAGGGAAGAGTCGGCGGCAGGACCATGGCCAGCAAGAGACCGGTTACGGCGGCGCTGCCGTCGCCAAAAATATTTCTTCTCCTAAGCCAGATCGCCTCGGTCACCATGGCGGTAAAAACGGTTATCGCCATGAGCAGAAGCGCCCGGTATCCAAAGAGGAAAACCGAGACCAGGGCTACCGGAAAAAGCGCGATCAAGACATCCACCATGATACTCTGGGTAGATTCAATGGATCTAACATGAGGAGAAGAAGAAACAACCAGTTTTCTATTCACCTTAAAACCCTCCCGTTGCAAATAACAAACTATCTCTGCCTCCGCCGCTTTAGCACCTCAGCCTTGGCCAGGCGGATCCATTGGGTCAACGGCCGCCGGGCTGGGCAAATATAAGAACAGCAGCCGCATTCGATACAGTCGGCGGCACGGTATTTTTCAGCCCGTTCAATCAATCCATGCTCGGCCGCCTCCGCCAAAAAGAGGGGAAGTAAATTTACCGGGCAGGAATCTACGCATTTGGCACACTTAATACAGGCGGTTGCCTCTTCCAACTCGAACTCCTCATCACTTAGCACCGTAATCCCGGAGGTCCCTTTAACCACCGGAATATCCGGATGGGGTTGGGAGAGCCCCATCATCGGTCCCCCGATAATTAACTTGCCGGTATCCTCCTTCATCCCGCCACAGAGCTCCAGCAAATCGCCAACCCGGGTCCCGATCCGAACCAGTAGATTAGCCGGTCGGGCTACCCCGCCTCCGGTCACCGTAACCACCCGTTCTACCAGCGGGCGACCCTCAGTCACCGCCCGGGCGATCGCCAGCGCGGTCCCCACGTTATGGTTCACCACGCCCACATCCATAGGCAGACCGCCAGCAGGAACGGTCCGCCCGGCGGTAACCTCGATTAACATTTTCTCTGCTCCCTGGGGATAACAGGTCCGAAGAGAGGCTACCTTTAACTCCGGCCGGCCCTCAATCTCCTGTCTCATCACCCGCAAAGCATCGGCTTTATTATCCTCAATCCCGATAATGCCGCGCCCGGCACCCAGTATCTTTAACATAATCAGAAGACCGGTAACAATCTGTTGCGGCTGCTCCAGCATCAGGCGGTGATCGGCGGTCAGGTAGGGTTCACACTCGGCCCCATTTAAGATTACCGTGTCGATCGGTTTATCCTCCGGCGGAGCCAGCTTCACATGGGCAGGAAAGGCCGCCCCGCCCAGGCCGACAATACCCGCCTCCCGAATCCGGCGGCGAATCTCATCGGGGGAAAGCTTCTCCCAATCAAACTCCACCGCCGCCGGCTGCTCCCAAGAATCCTCCCCATCGGATTCAATAGTAATCGCTTCGATCATCTGCCCGGAAGGGTGGGCATGGGGAGCCACCGCAGTTATCTCCCCCGAAACTGTAGCATGAACCGGCGCCGACACAAAAGCCTCGCTCTCGCCAATCTTTTCTCCAACCAGGACCCGGTCTCCCGGTTTTACCAGCGGCTCACAAGGGGCGCCGATATGCTGCAACATGGGAATAACCACCTGCTTGGGAGGTTCCACCGGAGTAACCGCCAGGGAGGCGGTAAGCTCTTTAAAATATTCGGGATGAACGCCACCTTTAAATGTAGCGATGCTCACTGCCAATCACCCCTTTGGGTAATATTTTCACATATAAACAAGGTAGTTTTCGCTACGATGCCGTAAAAACCCTGCTTGGGGCCAATTACAAATTTTAGAGTACCGGCCTTGTAAATAATATATATGCCGGCAAAAAACAGCTAACCCCCCGGAACCCCCGGTTGATACGGGCTTAACCCGGGAACAAGGCTGCGATCAACCCCGGCCCAACTACCGCCGGTAGTTTCAGCCCCTTTTTCTGCAACTATCCCCGGAGTTTAACAGATAATCCCGCGCCTCGCTAACTGTATAAAGGGAGCCGGCCACCAGGACCAGGTCCATTTTACCGGCCAGCTTAAGGGCCTGCTCCACCGCCCCGACAACCGTCTTCTCAATCTGCACCGGCCCGGAATAGAAGGCCGCCAGGGCCTTCGATGCGGCCAACTCCTCCAGGGAGGCCGCCCGCCCGTAAGCGGGTCGGGTTAAAACCAGGCGATGAGCCAGGGGCAAAATATGCCTAAACATGGCCTCCTTATCCTTATCCGCCAGGATACCCAACACCAATACCAACCGCCGGTAACGAAAATGTTCGGCAACAGAGAGGGCCAGCTGTTCCATCGCCGCCGGATTGTGGGCACCGTCTAGGACCACCAGCGGGCTTTTCCCCACTATCTCCAGGCGACCGGGCCAGACCGTATTTTTTAACCCCGGGCGCACCCCCCCTTCAGGAAGCTGAAAACCTTGCTGTGAGAGCAGCTCCAGCCCGGCCAGGGCGGTGGCGGCGTTCACCACCTGGTGCCCCCCCCGCAAAGATATAACCAGCCCCGGCAGCTCCCACTCCGGGCCGTGGTAGGTAAACTGTTGCCCCAGGGGGACTAGCTTACGCTCACCATAGCTGAAGGCTCCGGACCACCCCGGGGAGACTTTTTGCCCATCCCCGGCCGGCACCACCCGGTAGCCGGGGGCCCCCCGCCTCCGGCAGGCCTCTAGTATAACCTGCAGGACCGCCGGATCGGTGGCGGCGGTAACTACCGGCACGCCGGGCTTTATAATCTCCACCTTTTCCCCGGCGATAGCCTCCACGCTCTCCCCAAGAACCCGGGTATGCTCCAACGAAACATTGGTAAGCATGCTAACCAGGGGTGTAATCACGTTGGTAGCATCCAGGCGCCCCCCCAGCCCCACCTCCAGCACCACTAGGTCGGGGCGGTGACGGACAAAAAAAAGAAAAGCCAGGGCGGTAACCACCTCAAATTCGGTTGGCTGCCCCAGCTGGGGATCCCCTTTAATTTCATCAACCAGGGGGCGCACCCGCTCTACATATTCCACTAGCTCCTGGGGAGAGATATCTTCACCGTCTATGGAAAACCGGTTGGTAAATGAGACTAGGTAAGGAGAGGTATAAAGCCCGACCCGGTAGCCACAACTTCTTAATACAGAGGCAACCATAGCGGCCGTTGAGCCCTTGCCATTGGTACCCCCGATATGCAGGTAGGGTAAATCTTTATGGGGATTACCCAGCCGATCAAGCAATGCCTTGATACGCTCTAACCCCTGGTTCATGCCGAAGCGGCCGATACTATGAATCCAACCCAGCGCCCGTTGATAAGACTGGCTTCTCTTCATTTACTTTCAGGTCAGCTCCCGGATCCGTTGCTTTAATTTCTCTTGCCGGGAATTTAACTCCCGGTAACGAGCCTGTTCCTTCTCAACTATCTCAGCCGGGGCCTTCTGTAAGAATCCCCGGTTAGCTAACTTGCCCTTGGTGCGCTCCAAATCCCCCTCCATCTGTTGCAGCTCCCTCTGTAAGCGGCCCACCTCCGCCTCCAAATCAATCACTCCCTTTAGAGGTAGATAGGCCTCTACCTCCCGGCTGACCACCGCCGTCAAGGCCTGACGGGGCTTGGATGCCGAGGGATCAAATGTTAGCGGCTCCGCCAGTGCCAGCCGGGCCAGCTGGTGGCTCTCCTGCCTTAGCACCCCTTCCAACTCCGCGGTGGCACGCAACACCACCGGTGACCGCCGGGTAGGAGGAAGCTGGACCTGGCTGCGCAAATTGCGAATCGCCCGGATTACCTTCTGCACCATCGCCATCTCTGTCGACTCTCGGGGAAAATTCAGTTCCCGGCAGGGCCGGGGCCAGGGAGAGACCACCAGCGGCTCCCGGGAAAAACGGCCGGGTAGGTGCTGCCATATCTCCTCGGAGATAAAAGGCATAAACGGGTGAAGCAACCTTAATACCCCCTCCAGCACAAAGAGCAGCACCCCCCGGGTACGGCGACGGTCCCGCTCGGCAGCCTCTCCGCCCTCCCGGGCGTAAAGATAATACTTGCTAAGCTCCAGGTACCAGTCGCAATAATCGTTCCACAAAAATTCATATACCAGCCGGGCCGCCTCACCCAACTCGTACTCCTGGAGCGAGGTAGTAACCCCTTGTACCGTCTCGTTATACCGATTTAAAATCCAGCGGTCGGCCCGGTTAAGATCGGAAGGCAGCTCCCGGGACTTAATGGCAAGCACGCCGGTAAGATCCGGTCCCTTCCCCCCCTCGCCTCCATCGGGACAAAGGTTCATCAGAACGAAACGCGAGGCATTCCAAATTTTATTCGAAAAATTGCGCCCCGCCTCTACATTTTCCTGGCGGAAGCGCTGGTCATGCCCGGGGGCCTGGCCGGTAATCAGGGTAAAACGGAGGGTATCGGCACCATAGTCGGCGATAACCTCCAGCGGATCGATCCCGTTACCAAGGGACTTGCTCATCTTTCGACCGAGGGAATCCCGCACCAACCCGTTAATATAGACCGTATGGAAAGGAACCTCGTCCAAAAATTCCAGGGACATGAAGATCATTCGCGCCACCCAAAAATAGATAATATCATAACCGGTAACCAGCACACTGGTCGGAAAAAATCGCCTGAGATCGGGGGTCTCTTCCGGCCAACCCAGGGTAGAAAAGGGCCAAAGGGCCGAGCTAAACCAGGTATCCAACACATCCGGGTCTTGAACCAGCTCCCTCCCCCCGCAGGCCGGGCAGACGATGGGTTCATTATAATCAACAATCGTCTCGCCGCAGGAACAGTACCAGGCCGGGATGCGGTGACCCCACCAAATCTGGCGGGAGATACACCAGTCACGAACATTCTCTACCCAATTTAAGTACGTCTTCGCAAAACGTTCCGGTACAAATTTGACCCGCCCCTCCTTCACCGCGGCAATCGCCGGAGTGGAGAGCGGTTTCATCTTAACAAACCACTGGCGGGATACCAGCGGCTCGATATCGGTTGCACAGCGCTGACACTGCCCTACTGCATGGCTATATTCATCGATCTTCTCCACCAGCCCCAGCGCCTTCAACTCCTCCACTACCTGGCGACGGCACTCCCCCACCTCCAGCCCGGTAAACCGCCCGGCATCACCGGTCATTTTACCGTCCTTACCGATCACCTGGATCGCCTCCAGCCCATGGCGCTGCCCGATTTCAAAGTCGTTAGGATCGTGCCCGGGGGTAATCTTAACCGCCCCGGTGCCGAAGGTGGGGTCGACATAAGAATCGGCAACCACCGGAATCTCCCGCTCCATTAACGGCAACAGGACCCGTTTACCGACCAGGTGCCTATACCGCTCATCCTCCGGGTTAACCGCCACCGCCGTATCGCCCAGCATGGTCTCGGGCCGAGTAGTGGCTACCGTTATGGAGCCCTCCTCCCCTACCAGCGGATACCGGATAAAGGTTAAGGTGGAGGGGCGCTCCTCGTGTTCCACCTCGATATCGGAGAGTGCGGTACGGCAACGGGGGCACCAGTTAATCAGGTAATCGCCCCGGTAGATCAAACCCTGGCGATAGAGATCAACAAATACCTTGCGCACCGCCTGGGAACAGCCCTCATCCATGGTAAACCGTTCCCGGGACCAGTCGCAAGAGACCCCTAACCGCTGCAACTGTTCGGTAATCCGGGCATGGTAGGTCTCCTTCCATTCCCAGACCTTCTCCAGGAACGGCTCCCGTCCCAACTCATGGCGGGTCATTCCCTCCTTTGCCAAGTCCTCCTCCACCCGGATCTGGGTAGCGATACCGGCATGATCAGTACCAGGAAGCCAAAGGGTATCATCCCCCTGCATTCGTCGCCAGCGGATAATAATATCCTGGATAGTACAGTTAAGAGCATGTCCCATATGCAGGGACCCGGTGACGTTAGGGGGCGGAATAACGATGGTAAACGGCTCCCCCGGGCCCTCTCCCCGGGCAACAAAAGAATCCTTCTCCAGCCATAACCGATATTGCCGATCCTCCACCGTCTCCGGGTTATAAGAAGGGTCCATTACAGATTTATCCATACCTTCACCTCTTGCATCTTCGAACATATATTATAATTTTATCCCTGGCAAGTCAATTCACTGAGTAAAGGGGACGGAGGCTTTTACTCATTCCTCATTAACCATCACCAGTTGAATCCTATCCGGATCATGCTCCAGCTTCAGATCGGCCGGGATATAGAGATATAGTTCCTGGGCAAAATTAAAATCATAAAATAGCCATTCGTGGTACTCTATCTCTTTTCCCCTTTTAAATTGATTAACTGTAACATCCGGGCTAAATCCCCTTAAGATAAGCCGGTACTCTTCGGGGCTAATAGTTAACCGGTTGCCACTTAAGGTTACCCGGTAAGGTTTGAGCCGGTCCATGAAGATAGTATCCCGACGGTACTCGGCCGCCTTTACCCCATCGGTTCCCACCGGTGTTCTTTTCACCGTCACCATAATTTGAAAAGAGGCCCCGTCTCCGGCAATCTCCAGGCTATCCCCCGGGTAGTGGAAGGACCACTGCCTGTACCGGTGCATCCCCTCCAACCGGTCCAGCTCCCCCCGGGCAGCCGCCTCCTGGTAGATTACCCTTTCGCCTGCAGCGGCCGGGCTGGGCTTACAATCGATCAGATCCTTTTTAGGAACAAGGTAAAACAGCGCTAGTGATAGCAACAATATAACGGCATAAGTGCCAATAATATATTTTGAAGTTTTAAACTGCATCCTGAGCCCTCCGCTTCACTTTAATTTTAAGGCCGCCGATCACCGAAGCTCCACCCTGTTGGAGAGGATCGTTGCCCCCAACCATAACAGAAGCACGCTACCGATAATTTTTAAAATAAAGAGCACGGGCGCCTCCTCCTGAACAAAGAATAAAATCGGCTGGGATACCAGGCCTGGATTAGTTCGGGCCGCATAGATCGCATAGATAAGGAGCCCTAAAATAAAGGCGGGTAAAATAAGGTAGAGGGAACGATGCAGTTGAACCAGTATCCCTAAAAAATAGCCGATGGTGCCAAGAAGCAAGAGATACAGGCTCCCCACCGCCATGGAGGTAAAAAGATCACCGCCACTAACCCAAAAATTTGAACTGAGGATCCCCTCATTCCCACCAATATAATAAATAATATTGCGGACCAGCAGCGAACCGAGAGTGACCGTAACCCCACCGGCGATAGCGGCCGTAATTAAAAAACCCATATTGGCCATGTTGCTGCTAACCCGGTTGGTAACAAAGGAGAAATCGGGATAACGGTAAGATGGAAAAGGTAGTATGAAGGAGTAAATCAAGATCCAGAACACGGTAAAAATAAATATACCCAGGCTGGAATAAAATTTTAC
The DNA here is from genome assembly GCA_012799185.1 of Bacillota bacterium. GTDB lineage: Bacteria > Bacillota > Dethiobacteria > DTU022 > DTU022 > JAAZLS01. Next base: position 14,769 of record JAAZLS010000028.1, read on the forward strand.
CTCCAGAAAAATATTATTCCACCCGATACCCCTATTCTCTATAACCATCCCGCCAATCGTAAATAAGAGAGCTATCAGTTGAGTGATAACCAGGGATACATACAGGTTGGCATAGGAACGTAATTTAAAAATATACTGCTTTTTAACTACCGTCCCCAGGCTAATTTCGGTTAAAGACATCATCGATTCCCCTTCCGCCTTTAGAGGTCAGATAGACACAGAGGTCTTCCGCGGATACGGCCATTATCTCTAATCCGGCCGCCCGGGCCTTATGCCGCTCCGCCGCACTAAAACTATTACGCAAAACAACAAACAGGCTATTTTTGCCGAAATGTTCCCGCCGATAAACCTCTCTCCCGGCAATAAACCGTTTAACTAGCGCCTCCTCGCCCCTCAATCCCAGGGCATATTCGCGCAGTGCGGAGGCTGACAACTGCAGGCGCTTCTGGCCCTCCCTCAGGAGCAGGATCTCCTCCAGAATATCTTCGATCTCTTTTAAAAGGTGGCTGGAAATAATAATGGTGCGCGGATGCTGCAGGTAATCCTGGAGCAGGGCCCGGTAAAAATCTTTCCTTACCGCCGCATCCATCCCTACGGTTGGCTCATCGAATATGGTTAGCACACTACGGGCGGAGAGACCGAGAATCATGTTGAAGGTACTTCTCTTCCCCTTCGACAGGTTCTTATGCAGCTGGCGGGGATTAAAAGAAAAGTAATCGAAGAGGCGCCGGGCTAGGCCATGATCCCAACCGGGGTAGAAGAGTCGCCCCGCCTCAAGTATCTCGGCAATACTTAACGTGGCCGGCAGGGCCAGGTTATCGTCAATAAAGATCGTGTTCGCCGCCACCTTTAAACTGTTAAAAGGCCGCTCGCCAAAGACCCTAACTTCCCCCGCTGTTTTCCTTAGATAACCGGCTAGAATTTTTAATAAAGTAGTCTTGCCGGCACCATTAGCCCCGACCAGGCCGGTGATGGCATTTTTCTTAATGGAAAAAGTAAGATTATTCAAGGCCACCGTGCGACCAAAGTGCTTGCTCAACCCCTGACACTCTACTACCATTATTGTTTCTCCCCCTTCTCCCCCCGGTGCGCCCCCCGGATTAGCTCGCCTAACTCCGCCCTAGAAATATTTAACAACCGGGCCTCCTCGACTAACTCCCGCACCAGGCGCTCCAGGTTTTGCTTCCGGCGTCTCTTTTTAATCATGGCAACGGCCCCGGGCGAGAGAAACATCCCCAGGCCCCTTTTCTTGTAAAGGATCTCCTCATCGACCAGTATATTCAACCCCCGGGCCGCAGTAGCCGGGTTGATATTAAACATCTCGGCCAGCTGGTACTGGGAGTAAATCCTTTCGTCAGCGGCTATATTACCCGACAAGATCTCCTTCTCCAGCCATTCAGCGAGCTGAAGATAGATTGGTTTTCCATGATCAGTGGCAAAGATCACCAAGTCGGTTAACACCTCAGTAGCTTAGTGCATTAATCCTATAAGGCACTATACCACTATTTCTAATTTTGTCAAGGGCTCAAGCTGGGAACCGGATCAAAAAAAACCGGGGCCGACAGGTTATGCTCCCATCGCCCCCGGTTCCCAATTAGACTGGAATAGCTAACAGCAGTATCCCGGCCTCCGCGCCATAGGCTTTATCCCCAAATAGCTATCCCGGTGCCAGGCTAGGAAATCCTTTACCGTATGGGTCATCGGCCGAGGCCGGTAACCCAAATCCCGGGTGGCCTTCCGGTGGCTAAAATAGCTATTTTCAACCACTGTCTGCAGGGAATAGGTAGTAAAGCGGGGGGTGCGGTTGGTCAGGCGGTAGAAATGTTGGGTAAATCGGGAGACAAACCAGGCCAGCTTATATGGTATGAGCACCAGGGGCGTGCGAAGGCCGGTCGCCTCCTGTACTATCCTTAGCAACCCGACCAGGGTGAGGCGGGTTCCGGAAAGAATATAGGTCTCCCGCGATTTCCCCTGCCGGCCGGCCTCGATAATCCCGCCGGCCACATCCCGCACATCTACAAAATCATAGGCCCCATTGATTAAAAAGTGTAACCGTTTTTTTGAGAAGCTAAGCACCAGCTCCCCCATCTCCGAGCCCCTAAAATCATAGGGACCGATCACTCCCGTGGGGCAGACAGCTACCACATCCAACCCCCGCTCCGCCACCTCCAGCACGGCCAATGTTCCGGCCGCCTTGGTCTGATCATACCCGCCGGCGGGATTATCCGGATCAAAGGGGGTTCTTTCATCGACCACGATTCCGTGCGGTTCCCTCCTAAAGGCATGAATAGAGCTAACGTGGACCATCCGGCCTACCCCGGCCGCCAGGGCCGCCTCCGCCACATTTCTTGCACCATCGATATTTACCTTTTTCATGAGCTCCTCGTCCCCGGGAACAATGGAGATTATCCCCGCCAGGTGGTAAACCGTATCAATTCCCTCCATGGCCCGGCGCAGCGACGACGGATCGAGCACATTGCCTACCGCCAGCTCCACCTCAAGCCCCCGGAGGGAATCGAGATTTTCCCCGGGAAGCACCAGCGCCCTTACCGCTTCGCCCTGTTTTAACAGCTTCCTGATCAATACATTACCAATATGCCCGGCGGCGCCGGTTACCAACAACATCTATAATTACCTCCGCTTTAATCCTTCTAATATAATCTGAATACTATCCTCGGCTATTCTTTCCCAATCGCCCCCCGCGGGATCGAGCAGGCTCTGAAGGAAGATACCGCTGGCCAACGATATCAGCACCTGGGCACCGGAGGCCGGATCAATATCGGTTAAGGAGCCTTCACTGATCCCCCGTTCAATGAAACCGGTGAAAATTTGGCGATACTTGGCATAGGTCGCCAGGGTCTGCTGCCGGATCTCCTCGTTCCGACTGGCTTGGGACCAGAGCTCTAAAAAGATCGGAGTCTCTGTAAAGTCGGGCTGGATTAACCATTTTATAATCCGGCTCATCTTAAGCAGCGACTCCGGGGTCTCCAGCGAATAATCGGTAACCGCGGCCAACCCCTCTTCCAACTTAGCCAGCCAGACCTCCAATAACTCCATTAAGATCGCCTGTTTACTCTCAAAATGATGATAGAAAGCCCCTTTACTGACCCCCGCCTGCCGGCAAATCTCGGCTACCCCTACCCGGTCGTAACCCTTTTGGGCAAACTGTTCACCGGCTCTCTTTAAAATACGGGAACGGGTCTCCTCCGATTGTAAATTGCGCACCAGGTTGCTCCCCTCCCCTCTTTGCCAAGATCCATACCGACCGGTCGTTATGTGCCTAGCCATTATATTACCCGGCCACCGGTCATGTCAAGAGGTAGATTATTGTATAAATCTCTGCCTCTACCGACCCAGCCGGGTCAATCCAAAACTGCGGGCAATCTCCAGCGCCCGCCGATACTCCTGCCCCCTAATCCGCCGCCCCAACACAGGATGATCAACCGCCTCATGGCAAGGATAATACTGATCCATAATATTTACGTAGGTATCCTTACTAATTTGCTCGGCGATGAATTTCATCACCCGGGCCGTCCCGGCCAGCCCCTCCGGCAGCACCAGGTGCCTTACCAGCAAGCCGCGAACCGCTACCCCCCGTTCATCGGTAACCAGATCTCCTACCTGGCGATGCATCTCCTTAACCACCCGGAAATTTACCTCCGGGTAGTCGGGAGCCTGCGCACAGATCTCCGCCGCCCGGCTGGAACCAAACTTCATATCGGGCATATAGATATCGACAATCCCCGCAAGGAGTTCAATCGTTTCTGGCAGGTCGTAGCCCCCCGTATTATAGACCAGGGGAAGGTTTAAACCTTTCTCCCTAGCGATAGCCAGGGCCGCTATAATTTGAGGGACCACGTGGGTAGGAGAAACCAGGTTAATATTATGGCACCCTCTCTCCTGCAGGGAGAGCATCAATGCCGCCAAGCCGGCCGCCCCCATTTCGGCCCCCTCACCCTGGTGGGCTATCCGGTAATTCTGGCAAAAGATACACCGGAGATTACAGTTGGAGAAAAAGATGGTCCCGGAACCCTGGAAACCGGTTATCGGCGGCTCCTCCCCAAAATGGGGGCCGTAGCTCGATACCACCGCGCTTCGGCCGGTCTTACAGATCCCGGTAGCCTCGGCGTTCTCCTCGCCCTTGCCCTCGCCCTCGCCCCCCGCCGGTCCGAGCCGGGATACCCCGCAGCGGCGTCCACATAGATAGCACGGGGACATCAGTTCCCGCGCCTGCTTCGCCCTCCGCTGCAGCTCCTCCGCTCCCAGGGCCCGGTAAGACGCCTCCCCCTGCCCAGTTATAAAGCGGGAGTCAGCCCCTCGTTCCGGGTGTTCCCTGCGGAAAAACATAAACTAGCTCCCCCTCAAACAGCCGTTAGCCCATTGGCCAATGATTTCATACATAGAGGGTTTCACCCAGCTCCAGGGCCCGCAGATTTAGCTGCTCGCTTCCCTTGGGCACCCTCTCCAATACACTTGCCGCCAGCACCTGCTTCTTGACCAGGCCGGCCGCCCCATTAACTACGCCCAGCGCCACTATATTAGCCACCAGCCCCCGGCCCAGCTTCTCCCGAGCAAGATCGGTAATCGGAATATGAATGACCCGATGATCACTGGAATAGGGGCCGTCCACAAAGGTAGAGTCCACAATCACCAGTCCGCCCGCCGGCACCGCCGGTAGGTATTTCCTATAGGAAGCCTTGCTCATGGCAAGGAGCACATCGGGCCGGGTCACCAGGGGGTAATCGATATTATCGATATCAATAATAACCCCGGCCATACTGGCCCCTCCCCGGGCCTCCGGGCCATACGACTGGGTCTGAACCACGTTCTTTCCATCGTTAACCGCCGCCTCCGCCAGAATAATGGAGGCCAGAATTAGCCCCTGCCCCCCCGTTCCGGTTAACATAACTTCTTTTCGACTCTTCAATTTTTAGTGAACACCCCTTAACCGTTCTCCTCTTTTATCCTCCGGTAATACTCCTCCGAGTACTCGGGCTCCTCCCGGGCAAAGAGAACCCCGGTAATAATCTTATCCTCCCGCCCGCTAAACCCGGCTGACAAAATTTCCGGCTCCTTACCATCCCGCCTTTTTCTCAACGTAACCGATCTCTCCTTCAACCGGCGCAGCATATCAACGGCGCTACCCTCCCGGTTTCGCCGCCCCATGGAGGTGGGGCAGACCGAGAGCGCCTCCAACACCGAGAACCCTTTATGCTTCACCTGCCGCGCAATTAACCGCTCCAACTGCCGGGGGTTGGCCGCTGTCCCCCGGGCGCCAAAGGTGGCACCGGCCGCCCGGCCCAGGGCCAGCAAATCGAAGGGGCGCTCCTGGGTCCCCTCGGGGGCGGTACTGGCCTTCTTCCCCCGGGGGGTAAGGGGGGAATGCTGCCCCCCGGTCATCCCGTAGATATAATTATTTATAACAATGGCGCTTAGACCGATATTTCTCCGGGCGGCATGAATAAAATGGTTGCCGCCAATAGCTGCACAGTCCCCATCGCCCATAATAACGATTATTTTCAACTCCGGCCGGGCCATCTTCAGGCCGGTAGCGTAGGCCAGGGCCCGGCCGTGAGTAGTATGGAAGGTATTAAAATTTAAATAGCCGGAGGCTCGGGATGAACAGCCAATCCCCGATACCACCACTAGATCCCGGTGTTCAAAGGGTAGCCTCTCTAGGGCCCGCACCAGGGCCGAGATAATGATCCCATTGCCGCAGCCCGGGCACCAGATGTGGGGTAGCTTTTTAATCCGTAAATATTCCTTTCCCTGTACAGTCGGGTTACCTAGGTTACCCATGGAGTTAGCGCCTCCCTTATCTGGCCGGGTGTAATCATCTTCCCATCGTAGCGATTAAGCGGGACTACCTCCGCCCGGCCGCAAACATGCTGTCTAACTTCAGTCACCAGCTGCCCCATATTAAGCTCCGGAACCAGGATCGCCTTGACCCGCCGGGAATATTTTTCTACCTCCCGGCCGGGAAAAGGCCAAAGGGTCTGCAGGCTCAGCAGGCCTACCGGTAACCGCTCCCCCCAGCAAGCTCGCCTTACCGCCTCCCGGGCCGAGCGAACCGTGCAGCCATAGGTCAACAGAAGGACCTCGGGCTCCTTATGACCATAATAATTGGTAAAGGTAATCTCATCCCGGTAGTCCTCCAGCTTCAGGTGCAGGCGGTCCAAGGATGACTTGACCATCTCCGGCTCCCCCGTGGGGAAACCCATCTCATCGTGAAACAGGCCGGTAACATGATAGTAATAACCCCGACCGAAGGGAACCAGGGGGGTCAACCCTTTGCGATCGTAGGGTTTCCAATCCTCCGGAACCCGATCGCTGGATTTCTCCACGATAAGCTTCCCCACCTCCGGAAGCAGCACCTTTTCCCGCATATGCCCTACAATTTCATCCATCAGCAGGATCACCGGCTGGCGTAATTTCTGACTTAAATTAACCGCGGCGATAGTTAGATAAAAGGTCTCGTAAACCGAGGAGGGGGAGAAAACCAGGATCGGGTGGTCCCCGTGAGTCCCCCAGCGAGCCTGCATCACATCCCCCTGGGAGGGTGCAGTAGGAACCCCGGTACTGGGCCCCATGCGCTGTACATTTACTACCACGCAAGGAATCTCGGCCATCGCCGCATAACCGATATTCTCCTGTTTTAAAGAAAATCCCGGGCCGCTAGTAGCGGTCAGGGCCCGCGCACCCCCCACCGAAGCCCCAATAACTGCGGCCATGCTGGCCATCTCATCCTCCATCTGTATAAAAACGCCCCCTACCCCGGGAAGCCGGGCCGCCATAAGCTCGGCAATCTCCGTTGAGGGGGTTATGGGATAGCCGGCAAAAAAGCGAACCCCGGCAGCCAGCGCTCCTTCGGCACAGGCCTCATTACCTTGCATAAGCCGGGGTTTCGCCCCGCCCCC
>JAAZLS010000029.1 GCA_012799185.1 Bacillota bacterium
CAGGGGACGGTAAGGGCGGTCATTATCCCCTCCACCGGGTATTTTTGGGGAAAAATATTCCGCTCCCGGGACTATGTTATCCTCTGGGAAAAAATTGTTAAGATCGGGATCGATACGGTGTTGGTTGACTTTCCCCTCGAAAGCTATCCCGTAAGCCGCCGGGGGGGCTAACCGCCCGGTTTTTCTTAAAAATCCCTCAAAATTCCTACGCCTATATTTGCCAGTTCCTAGATTGACAAATCAATATATTGTGGTTTATAATGTTTGAAATCACTATATCTAGATGTGAGGTCTTAAATGCGGTGCCTTTATTGTGGTAACCTAACCAGCCGGGTGCTCGACTCCCGAGCGACCGAGGAGGGGGCGGCGATCCGCCGTCGCCGGGAATGTACCCGGTGTAATAACCGGTTTACGACCATGGAGAAGGCGGAGGAAGAACCGATTGTTGTCGTTAAGCGGGATGGCCGGCGGGAGATGTTTGACAAGAACAAGATATTGGCCGGCCTAATCCTGGCCGGGCAGAAAAGGGATATTCCCCGCTCCACCTGGCAGGAACTGGTTGATAACTTGGAGCAGGAGCTCCGTAGTAATTACATTCAGGAGATCGAGACCGGACGGATCGGGGATTATATCTTGGAAAAGTTGCGGCGGATCGACGAGGTGGCCTACGTTCGGTTTGCATCGGTTTTTCGCCAGTTCCCGGATATCAAAACCTTTCAGCGAGAGCTGGACAAAATGATCCAGAGCGGGATTGAACCGGAGGGAAAACCAAAGTAAGAGCTGTATTAAGGGGAGAGAGCTAATGATGGAAAAAGGTTATTCTCAAAAAGAGGCGGTGCCGGATCGGGGGAAGGCCCCTTTTAAGGAGATCCGCAAGCGGGATGGCCGGCTGGTTCCTTTCGATGCCGGAAAAATTACCGAGGCTATTTTTAAGGCGGCCCGGGCGGTCGGGGGCAGTAACCGGGCCCTGGCCGAGGCTTTAACCAGGCAGATATTGCTCCAGCTATTTAAAGAGGGGTACAACGGGCTGCCCCCTTCGGTGGAAGAGGTCCAGGACGTGGTGGAAAAGGTGCTCATTGAAAATGGACATGCCCGTACCGCCAAGGCCTATATTTTGTACCGGGATCGGCGGACCCGGATCCGGGAGGCCCGCTCAGAGCTGATGGATGCGGTGAAGGAGATCTTGATCGAGACCAACCGGGAAAATGCCAATATTGGCAACTCTCCCTCGGCTAAAATGCTCCAGATCGCCATGGCGGCCAGCAAGAAATATTACCTAAGCAACCTGTTACCCGACGATTTTGCCCGGGCCCACCGGGAGGGCTATCTCCATATCCACGACCTGGATTACTATAGCAAAACGGTAAACTGTCTCTATATCGACCTGGCCCGGCTGATCCAGGAAGGTTTTAATACCGGCTACGGCTATATCCGGCCGCCGAAAAGGATTGCCTCGGCCGCCGCCCAGGCGGCCATCATCTTGCAGAGCAACCAGAATGATATGTTCGGGGGGCAGAGTTTTCCCCATTTTGACTACAGTATGGGAGCCCTGATCCGGGAGATGCCGGAGACCCCCGATGAAAATGATGTTTTTCAATCGATGGAGGGCTTAATCTATAATTTAAATACCATGCATAGCCGGGCCGGGGCCCAGGTTCCCTTCTCTAGTATCAACCTGGGGACCGATACCTCCCCCGAGGGGAGGCTGGTTACCGCCTCGGTCCTGGAGGCGCTCGGTCGGGGGCTTGGCCGCGGTGAGAGCCCGATTTTCCCCAACCTGGTCTTCAGGTTAAAGAAAGGGGTTAACTTTAACCCTGGCGATCCCAACTACGATCTATACCGCAAGGCCCTGAAGGTTACCTCCCGGCGCATGAACCCCACCTTCAGCTTCATGGATTGCTCCATCAACCGGCCCTACCGGGAGGAGGTATCCTACATGGGCTGCCGCAGTCGGGTGATCGGTAACCGTCACGGCCCGGAAATATCGGCCGGCCGGGGCAATATCGCCCCGGTTACCCTGAACCTGCCTCGGATCGCCCTGGAGAGCCGCGGCCAGCAGAGCCTCTTTTTTGTGCAGCTGGACCGGATGATGCGCCTGGGGGCCCGTCAGTTACTGCACCGGCTGGAGGTCCTCTCCAGGCTCCAGGTCAAAGATCTGCCTTTCCTCATGGGAGAGAGGCTCTACATGGGCTCGGAGAACCTAAAGTCGACCGACTGCATCGGGGAGGCTATTAAGAACGGCACCCTGGCCATCGGTTTTATTGGCCTGGCCGAGGCGCTCACGGTAATGATGGGGAAACACCATGGGGAGGATGAAGAAGCGCTGCAGGAGGGGCTTAAGATCGTTGACCATATGCACCGCCGCATCAACCAGTTTGCCGATGAATATGATCTTAACTTCGTCCTCTATGCTACCCCGGCCGAGGGGCTGGCCGGTCGTTTTATAGCGATGGACCGGGAAAAATTTGGCCTCCTCCCGGGGGTAACCGATCGGGATTACTATACCAACTCCTTCCACGTGCCGGTTAATTATGGTATCTCGATCTTTGATAAGATTACCCGGGAGGGGCAGTTTCATGCCTACTGTAACGCCGGGCATATCAGCTACGTGGAGCTGGAGGCCCCACCGCTGAACAACCTGGAGGCCCTGGACAAGATTCTTCACCACATGGCTGATTCCGATGTCGGCTACGGGGGGGTAAACTTCCCCATCGATGAATGCCGCAGTTGCTATTATAGCGGGATTATCGCCGACCGGTGCCCCCGGTGCGATAGTAGTGATATCCGGCGCATTCGGCGGATAACCGGCTACCTCTCCACCTCCGACCGGTTCAACGCGGCCAAGTTTTCGGAGCTAAGGGATCGGCGACCCCACTTTACACCGCGGGAGCTGGAGCAGTGAGCCTCCGGGTAGCGGGACTGATTAACGAAAGCCTGGTTGATGGCCCCGGGATCCGTTTTGTCCTCTTTGCCCAGGGCTGCCCCTTAAGGTGCCCCGGCTGCCATAACCCGGAGGCGGCGGATCCCCGGGGGGGAGTAGAGATGTCCCTGGCGGAGATCCTGGCTCGGATTAAAGGGGTCCGGGGGATCGACGGGGTTACCTTTAGCGGCGGGGAGCCCTTTTACCAGGCGGAGCCGCTGGCCCGGCTGGGTAAGGAGATCCTCCGGCTGGGCTTGAACCTGGTTATCTATTCCGGCTATACCTTTGCGGAGCTACTGGAAAGAGGCCGGCGGGAGGAGGGGACGGCGCGCCTGCTTAGCTGTGGCTGGCTGCTGGTTGAGGGGTCCTACCGGGAGGAGGAGCGGGATCTTTCCCTCCCCTTCCGCGGCTCAAGAAACCAGCGGATCCTAGATCTCCCCTCCTCCTTGGAACAGGGTGCGGCTATAGAATGGAAACAGGAGGAGCGATAGAGTGCGACCCCGCCGCCGCCGAACCGATTTAAAAGTTATTCCCGGTGAAGGCCGCCGCGATATTTATTACAAGCAGGCGGCAGTTTACTATTTAATAATGACCCTGGTCCTGCTGCTCCTATTTCAGGCCGGGTACCACTGGTTGGGCGGCATGTTGCGGGCCCGGCGGCTCCAGATAGTGGTAGCCGCACCAGGGTACTTGGAGGAGAGCCGCTCCCTGGAGGGGCTGATCCTTCGTAACGAAGAGGTGATTACCTCCCCCTGTAGCGGCTTTTTAATGGAGGTGGCCCCCCCCGGAGAGCGGGTGGCGGTAGGAGAGACCATTGCCACCATCTACGAGGCCCCCCGGGAGGAGCTATCCATCTACCGGGAGCAGCCGAAGGAGACCCTCTGGGAAAAAATTAGCGGCTACATTTACCGTAAGCTGGGGAGGGAGGAGGAGGAGGAGTCCCCGCCGCTACCGGTCTACCTTATCCCCACCGGTGCCGAGCTCCAGCCGGAGAGAATAGTAGAGCTGACGGCCGAGCGGGCCGGCCTCCTCTCGACCTGGATTGACGGGTGGGAGGAGCGGGAGCCGTTTTTTTATTTAGACCGGGAGGGCTATGACTCCGCCGGTGGAGAGATAATTCGGATCGGTGCCGGAAGCTACGTCGAGGAGGGCCAGCCCCTCTTGAAGGTGGTCGATAACTGGACCTGGTACTATAGCACCCTCTTTCCCGTAGGGGAGGAGTTGGCGGAGCGGGAGAAGGCATGGTTAACCTTCTCCTTCGCCCCTGGAGTGACGATCGAGGCCACCCGGGAAGAGATTTGCCCCGGGCCGGATTCGCAAAGGATCGGTGTAACCTATCGTTTAGAACAGCAGTTGGAGGGTTTTGAAGAGAACCGTTGGGTTGAGGCCACCGCTGTTTATCAGCGTTACGAAGGGGTCCTGGTCCCGGCCCGGGCTCTTTGCCAGGAGCCGGAGACCGGGTTGCTGGTAGACGAGGGGGGCTTTGTTACCTTCTACCCGGTGGAGCTGGTCAAGATCCAGCAGGAGGAGGCGCTGGTGGAGGGATTGCCCCCCTATAGCCGGGTGATCACCCGTCCGGAGCGGGCCAAGGAGGGTTGCCGGTTAAATTAACCTGGTGTAAAGTTACTGTAGAGAGGTGAGAAGATGATTGCCGAGAATTATAAAGAGTTAAAGGAGGGGATCGCGGCGGCGGCCCGCTCACGGGGACGTTCACCGGAGGAGATTCGCCTGGTGACGGTAACAAAAATGGTCGGACCGGCGGAGATTCGCGCCTCGATTCGCCTGGGGATGAACGATTTCGGAGAGAACCGGCTTCAGGAGGCGCTTCCCAAATTTGAGGAATTCCCCGATGTCAACTGGCACTTTATCGGCCACCTGCAGAGTAACAAGGCCTACGCGGTCATCCGGCACTGTTCGCTTATCCATTCCCTTGATCGGCTCTCCCTGGCCCGCGCTATCCAGCGGGGCGGCGAACGGTTGAATCGGCGGGTCGACTGCCTGGTCCAGGTTAACATATCGGGGGAGGCGAGCAAACACGGGCTGGCACCGGAAGGGTTGGCCTCCTTTTTAAAGGCAGTTAAAAATTTCTCCCGGATCCGGGTGTTGGGATTAATGGGGATGGCGCCCCTGGTGGAGGATCCAGAGGAGGCCCGGCCCTATTTTCGCCGGTTGCGGGAGTTGCAACAGGCCCTGGCAACCCCGGAGGTAGATTTAAAAGAACTATCCATGGGGATGACCAATGATTACCGGGTTGCAATCCAGGAGGGGGCGACCATGATCCGGGTCGGAAGCGCCCTGTTTAAAACAAATACAACGGGCAGGTGATAGTCATTACTATTTTACGGGATGGATTGTTACTGTTCTTCCAGATCTATTTCTATATTATCTTTGGCCGGATTATTTTATCTTTCTTCCGGGGCGATATCTTTCGTACCCCGGTGGGAGCCGGGATTTTTCGCTTTTTCTATGGCCTGACGGAACCCTTATTGGCCCCGATCCGGCGACTGGTACCCATGATCCGGATGGGGGCCGGTTATCTTGACCTTTCGACTATGATCCTCCTCTTTATCCTGTACTTTGCCCAACGGTTAGTTTATATCTATCTTTAAATAACTAAAGGAAGTGAGAATATCGATCGGTCCGATTCTTTGACAGAAGCAGAAATATTATGGCAAGAGGGTTTTCTAACCCGGCTCCAGTCGCTGGAGGGTGATCAGGATTACCAGACCGAATTTTTAGATCCGGGTCAGCTCCGGATTGCTGAGGAGGCACTTCGAAAATATAGCCACCTGGGCTATACCGCCTACGGCGGTTACGGCACCGCCCGCCGGGTTTGCCTGAATATCTTTCCCGCCCAACGGGAGGGGGGGCTTCCCCCGGTAACCGCGGTAAAGATCGATCTTACGGCGGCCGGGAAGGGGACCAGGATCGCACCCGACCAGGTCCGGGGGGAGATCCTGCGACTGGGTATCCTCTGGGAGGAGCTGGGGGACCTGGTTAGCCTCTCGGAAAAAGAGCTGGTCTTCTTTACCTTAGAACGAGCGGCCAGGGCAATTTGCCGCCGTTTTACCGCGATTGGGGACACCCCGGTCCAGTGCAACGAGGTAGAGCCGGCGAAGCTCCTGCTACCCGCCCAAAGATGTCGACAGGTAAGGGGGTCGGTAGCCAGCCTGCGCCTCGATGCGATTATCTCCCTCGGTTTTGGCCTCTCCCGGTCCCGGGCGGCCCTGGTTACAAAGAGGGGCTTGGTAAAGGTAAACTGGCGGGCGGTAGCCTCCCCGGCGACCCGCCTGGAGGAGGGGGACCGCATCCTCTTTGCCGGCCGGGGTGAACTGGTGGTCGATGCCGTTACCGGAAAAACTCGAAAAGGGAGAAGGGCCCTTACGCTGACAAAATTTAGTTAATACCGGCAGGAATTAGAAAAAATTTTGTCGAATAGTTGAATAAGATTTCATAAGGAGGGGTCACGATGACGTTAACTCCCATCGATATTCAAAATAAGAAATTCGAACGGGTTTTCCGGGGATACTCTACGGAAGAGGTCGATGAATTCCTGGATCACTTAGCCCGGGACCTGGAGATACAGATCCGCGATAACCTGGATCTAAAAGATCAGCTCCAGCAGCTGGAGGAGAAGCTAAAGACCTATCACCAGCTGGAGGAGACCATGCATAACGCGATCCTGGTAGCTCAGGAGGCGGCTGAAGAGGTAAAACAGAACGCCAACCGGGAGGCGGAGCTGATTCGCCGGGAGGCGGAGCGAGAGGGGCAGCGCATCTTGGAGGATGCCCGCTACCGGGCCAGCCGGATCCTGGTGGAGAACGAGGAGTTGCGTAAACAGGCCCAGGTATTTAAAATGCGTTTTCGCTCTTTCATGGAGGCCCAGCTGGCGGCGATTGAACTGGAGGAATGGACCGAACCGGGGGAAGATAAACTCGGCGAAGGACAATAAAACGGGAATTTAACAATTAAGTTGATTATACGGGCATAATCTGTTATATATTATGTAAAATAATAGAGTTACCTGTTATGAACGGGCCAGTAGGCGGTAATGCTTTAAGCAGAGAGCCGGGGTGGGTGGGAACCGGTTAAACATTATCGTTGAATATCTCCCGGGAACATCCGGATCTAAACCTGATTTTAGGGAGTAAATCCGGGCGGGGCAACCGTTAACGGCCGGGCAAGGGTGAGGGGCCGCCTTCTAGGATCCAGGCGGCTAGGAGGGTGGTACCGCGGGAGTAGATCTCGTCCCTGTATTGCAGGGAGGGGATTTTTTATTATAAAGATTGCCAGGTGGAGGGAAAGTAATGGATTATAAAGAGAGTCTAAATTTACCGCGCACCGGTTTTCCGATGAGGGGTAAGCTCCCCCAGCGGGAACCGGAGCTATTGCAGGAATGGGAAAAAAATGGGCTGTACAATTTAACCCTTGATTATCGACAGGGAAAGCCGCTCTATGTACTACATGACGGGCCGCCTTATGCCAATGGGAATATTCACCTGGGAACTGCCATGAATAAGGTCCTAAAGGATATGGTTCTAAAGTACAAGACCATGCGGGGATTCCGGTGCCCCTTTGTTCCCGGCTGGGATACCCACGGCCTACCGATTGAGCACCAGATCATCAAGACCCGCGGGATTGACCGCCGAAAGGTGACCGCCCTCGAGTTCCGGAAACTCTGCCGGGATTATGCCCTGGAATATGTTGCCCTCCAGCGGGAGCAATTTAAACGGCTGGGGGTCCGAGGGGACTGGGAGAACCCCTATCTGACCCTGGCCCCGGAATATGAAGCGCGCCAGGTTAAGATTTTCGGGGCCATGGCCGGCCAGGGTTTTATCTACAAGGGATTAAAGCCGGTTTACTGGTGTACCGAATGTGAGACCGCGCTGGCGGAGGCGGAAATTGAGTACGATCTCCAGCGCTCCTACTCCATCTATTGCCGTTTCCCGGTAGTTGACGATGGAGGTAAGCTGGGGGAAGGGCCGGCGTACTGCCTGATCTGGACCACCACCCCCTGGACCATACCGGCCAACCTGGCCATCGCCCTGCACCCGGAACTGACGTACGTCCTGGTCGACTCGGGGGATGGGTTCTACCTGCTGGCGGAGGGGCTGCTGGAGACAGTTGCCGGCGAGCTAGGAGTAGAGCCCTGGCCGATTATTAAACGTTTTCAGGGCTCCGACCTGGAGGGGATCCGCTGCCGCCATCCCCTATTTGAGCGGGATTCACCCCTGATCCTGGCGGAGCATGTGACCCTAGAACAGGGGACCGGCTGCGTCCATACCGCCCCCGGCCACGGCCATGAAGACTACGAAGCGGGCCGAGAATATGGGCTGGAGGTGCTCAGCCCGCTGGACGACCAGGGGGTATTTACTGCCGAAGCCGGTGAATTTGCCGGGCTGCGCTACGACCGGGCCAACCGAGCGGTGGTTGAGGCGCTGCAGCGCCAGGGGGCACTCCTGCATTCCTCCACCGTTGAACACCAGTACCCTCACTGTTGGCGGTGCAAGCACCCGGTCATATTCCGGGCCACCGAACAGTGGTTTGCCTCGGTCAGCGGCTTTCGGGAGAAGGCCCTGAAGGCAATCGGGGAGGTCAACTGGCATCCTGCCTGGGGAAGGGAAAGGATGCACCACATGGTGGCCGACCGCCAAGACTGGTGCATCTCCCGCCAACGGGTTTGGGGGGTCCCCATCCCCATCTTCTACTGTCGGAAATGTGGAGAGGCGGTTTACAACGAGCGCACCTTTGAAGTGGTGGCCCGGCTCTTTGCCCGGCGCGGCTCCGACGCCTGGTTTGAGCTGGAAGCGGAACAAATCTTGCCCCCGGGGTTTACCTGTCCCCACTGTGGCGGCCCCAGCTTTGAAAAGGAAAAGGATACCATGGATGTCTGGTTCGACTCGGGTTCCAGTCATGCTGCCGTCTGCGAGGCCCACCCGGAGCTGGACTGGCCGGCCGACCTCTACCTGGAGGGAAGCGATCAGTTTAGGGGCTGGTTCCAGTCATCCTTGTTGACGGCGGTGGCCTCCCGCGGCAAACCGCCTTACCGGGCGGTGCTTAGCCACGGCTGGGTGGTGGACGGGGAAGGGAAAAAAATGTCTAAATCCCTGGGTAACGTTATTTTACCGGAAGAGGTAATCGAGAGCTACGGAGCCGATATCTTGCGCCTCTGGGTCTCCTCCGCCGATTTTACCAGTGATATTCATATCTCTAAAAATATATTAAAACAGCTCTCGGAGGTCTACCGGAAGATCCGCAACACCAGCCGTTTTCTTATCGGCAACTGCTTCGATTTTGACCCGGCTCGGGATGCGGTGGACTACCGGGAGATGACCGAACTGGACCGGTGGGCCCTTTACCGGCTAAACCGGTTAATTGAAAAGGTAACCGGCTGTTTCGAGCGCTACGAGTACCACCAGGTTTTCCACGGACTGCATAATTTCTGTGTTACCGAAATGAGCAATATCTACCTGGATATTATCAAGGACCGCCTCTACTGTTCGGCGGCCGACGATCCCCAGCGGCGCTCGGCCCAGACGGTCTTAAATATCATCCTAAAAAATCTGGTTCTATTGATGGCCCCGATCTTAACCTTTACCGCCGAGGAGCTCTGGCAATTCCTCCCGGAAAAACCTTATCCCACGGTACAGGTGGCCGACTGGCCCGTTGTGACTCCCCAATGGGAGGATAGGGAGCTGGGCGAGCGGTGGGAGACGCTGTTGCGGGTGCGGGGGGAGGTTACCCCGGTCCTAGAACGCTATCGCCGGGAAAAATTAATTGGGGGCTCCCTGGAGGCCGTGGTGGAGCTATGGGCCGATGATTCCCTCTATCCCCTGCTGGACCGGTACCGGGAGCAGCTGGATACTATCTTGATCGTCTCCCGGGTATCGCTCTACCGGGGACTGGAGGAGGCGCCGGCGAAGGCGCTAACCGGGGAGGAGCTGCCGGTTAAGATAACGGTAGAGAAGGCGCCCGGTCACAAATGCCCCCGTTGCTGGATCTTTACAGATAGCGGAGAGGAGCTCTGCCCCCGCTGTCGGGGGGTAGTCGATGCCTGGATGAGCGAATAAGCGTCAAGGCGGGGACAATCCCCGCCTTTTTTTGTTGGCCTCAATATTTACCCCCCCTTCCGGAAAACCTATAGATAGACCAGGAGGGTTGAACCGATGGCCGGAAGCGAGGAGAAAATCGGGAAAATATCTCGCCGCCTCCTATTAAAACTAGGGCGCCTCTCCCGGGAACTGGAGCGATTCAACATTGCGGAATATATGCGGCTATTAAATAACCCGCGGCGGTATCTCTGGATAAACTTTGCCGGGGGTATCGCCCGGGGGTTAGGGTTTGCGTTCGGGGCCACCCTGCTGGCTGGGCTGGTCCTCTACCTCCTCCAGCGGATAGTTATGCTTAACCTGCCGGTAATCGGGGGCTTTATCGCCGAATTGGTAACCATTGTCAACCAACAGCTAAAATAAGGGGTGACTAGATATGGCTCATTGGGAACGACATAAAGAGATACTCCTCAAAAAAAGAGAAGAAATCCTGGCGCGGGCCGGGGCGGGCCGGTTATCTCCTCTGCGCGACCAGGTCACCGATCTATCGCTGATTGATAACCATCCCGCCGACCTAGGTTCGGAAACCTTTGAGCGGGGAAAGGACCTGGCCCTCCAGGAGCAGGAGCTGGGCCACCTCCGGGAGATAGAGGAGGCCCTGGAGCGGATCGAGGGCGGGCGCTACGGCCTATGCCTGCGGTGCGGCCAAAAAATAGAACCGGAACGATTAAAGGTAGTGCCGGAGGCTCCCCTATGCGTCGATTGCCAGGGTTTTGAAGAGCGGCGCCTAAAGGGAAGCAGCCGCCCCGTGGAGGAGGGGCTCCTATTGCCCCCCTTTGTCCAGGACGGTCCCCCCGGTGACCCGGGCATGGACCAGGAGGACTTCTGGCAAGAGGTCGCCCGCTATAACAAGCGGGGTCCCACCCCCGACGGCCCGGCCGGTGACGAATAAGTCCTGAGTGAGTTCTAGGGACGGAGGCTTTTACTCATGAGTTCTAGGGACGGAGGTTTTTACTCATCTTAAACCCGCATGAGTTCTAGGGACGGAGGTTTTTACTCATCTTAAACCCGTTTCCCCGATCGGTCTAACTTGTGCTATGCTTTTATCCTATGTTAAAATGCTTACATAAGGGTATGCTTTGGAGGAGAAAAATTGCGTTTGTTTCTGGTAGTAGCACTGGTGGTTGGACTGGATCAACTTACCAAGTACCTGGTTGTTTCCTTTATGGATATCGGGGATACGATAACGATTATTCCCCACCTGTTACACTTTACCTATGTTCGTAATCCGGGGGCGGCCTTTGGCCTTCTACCTTACCGCACCTTTTTTTTTGTTGCTGTTACCTTGATCGTGGTTGTATTTATGCTTGTCTACTACCGGGCCTTGCCGGAAAGTTTTAATGTATTGCGTACGGCCCTGGCTTTACAGTTAGGGGGAGCTCTGGGTAATTTAATCGATCGGCTCAGATTTGGGCAGGTGATTGATTTTATTGATGTTAAGTTTTTCCCCCCCGTATTTAATTTGGCTGATAGTGCAATCGTTATTGGGGTCGGTATCTTTATCATAGCTTTCTTTCGAATTTCCCCATATATAGAGCGATCTCCTTAAAATTACCCCATCCAAATATAAAATACCTAGGCAGGGGAGATGATTACTGTTGAAACCGGTGCTGGTGGAAATCGGAGGATTTGCCATCTATTCCTACGGGGTTATGCTTTCGTTAGCGTTGCTGGTTTGCTCTTTGGGCCTTTTAAAACAGGCCTCCCGGGAAAAATTTAACCCGGATCACGTCCTAGAGGCGGTGATTGCTGCTGCCCTGGCCGGGTTAGTCGGTTCCCGCCTGTTGTACGTCTTTTTGAACTGGGGCCTTTACCAGGGCCAGTGGATAAAAATTCTCTTTACCCGCTCCGGAGGGCTCTCTTTTTACGGGGCTTTTATCGGCGGGCTGATCGCCATTCTTGCTTGGTGCCGTTATCGAAAACTAGATTTTCTCAAGCTTACTGACCTGATGGCCCCTTACCTGGCGTTGGGCTATGCCTTCGGCCGGATAGGGTGTTTTCTTAACGGTTGTTGCTATGGAAAGGTAAGCACGGTCCCCTGGGCCCTGCCCGCCTCCGCCGTTGACAACCTTCTGCGCCACCCGGTTCAGCTCTATGCTTCTTTAGGAGGACTAATAATATTTTTGATCCTGTACCAGCTTAGGCCTCGGCGGCCCTTTGATGGGTTCCAGTTAATCATGCTGGCATTACTTTACGGTGTTCTCCGTTTTATTACCGAATTTTTTAGGGATATGCCGCTAGTGGGGCTAAACTTTACCCTAGCCCAGATTTTCAGCCTGGCCGTGGTTTTATTATCCTTAATCCTACTGCTGATCTTTTTTGCCATTAAGGGTTACCGTAAGGGCCGGGTGTGAATACACGGTGGAGCATCTATTTTTAGTAAAATCAGAAGAGGACGGTAGCCGCCTGGACAGTTTCCTTTCTAGTCGGCTGGCTGCTCTCTCCCGGAGCCGGGCCCAAAAACATATTGCAGAGGGCAGGGTTCTCGTTAACCGGGTCCCCTGCCGGGACAAAAGTTACCGCCTGGCGGCGGACGACCGGATAAACTTCTCTTTGCCGCCTCCCGGGCCTCCTGTTTTAAACCCCGAACCAATCCCCTTGGAAATTATTTATGAAGATAGCGATCTACTGGTGGTAAATAAGCCCCGGGGTATGGTGGTCCACCCGGCTCCCGGCAACTTATCCGGGACCCTGGTCCATGCCCTTCTTAATTACTGTCCGGATCTATCCACCTCCGGGGGGCATTTGCGGCCTGGGATAGTCCATCGTCTGGATAAGGATACATCGGGGTTGCTGGTAGTAGCTAAAAACAACTACAGCCACCAGGAACTATCAAAACAGTTTAAGGAGCGCCGGGTCCGGCGGGAATACCTGGCCCTGGTTCACGGGCGGGTGCTTCTTCGAGGAGGGCGGATTAATGCTCCGATAGGGCGGCACCCCCGCCGCCGGCAGCAGATGGCGGTGGTCCCCGGGGGGCGGGTGGCGATTACCCGCTACCGGGTATGGGCTTACCTGGAAAACCATACACTGCTTCGGGTTTTCCTCCATACTGGCCGGACTCACCAGGTGCGGGTCCACATGGCTCACCTGGGATATCCCCTGGTGGGCGATCCGGTCTACGGCCCCAAAAACCGTTCAAAACTCCCGGCCGAACTGCAACAAGGGCAGTTCCTCCACGCCCGCCGTATAAAATTTACTCATCCCCGTTGCCAGCAACTGGTAACCTTTACCGCTCCCCTACCGGCCTATTTTCGTGATGGCCTACATTACCTGCGGTGAGTTCTATGAGTTCTAGGGACGGTGACTTTAACTCATTTGAAAATCAAACTATGTCCGATAGACAGATATCCTGACTTTTGCAGTTGAATGACAAAAAAACGCCGTTAACCTCTTCTGCCATAAGGGTTTCGCGGCGTTTTCATGTTACACGATGTTGTTGTCGATTCAGGCCTTTTTGGTAGCTGCCAACATTTTTTTAATTTCCCCCACCCGAAGGTACTTGCGGTTTAAATCCATCCCCATCCTTTTACTGATTGCC
>JAAZLS010000030.1 GCA_012799185.1 Bacillota bacterium
ACCGGCCCCAGTTTTATTTCCGTACGACCGATGTGACCGGCACCGCCACCCTGCCTGAAGGGGTAGAGATGGTTATGCCCGGCGATAATATTAATATGGAGATTGAGCTTATTACCCCCATAGCTGTTGAAGAGGGCCTGCGGTTTGCTATCCGGGAGGGGGGACGGACCGTAGGGGCCGGCGTGGTAACCGGGATACTTTAATTTTAGAACAGGATCCTAGCTTGTTGACACTGGAACGGTTTATATGGTAAGTACAACAAGATGGCATTGAATAGATAATATTTGTTTCAGAATTAAGAGGATTGCCATTTAAGGAGAAGGAAGATGCGGGTAACTATTCACTTAGCATGTACAAAATGTGAAGAGCGTAACTATACCACGGAAAAGAATAAGAAAAACAATCCGGATCGGATGGAGTTAAAAAGGTACTGTCCGCGTTGCCAGGCCCATACTGTTCACAAGGAGACCAGGTAGCTAGGGGTTCGGCAGTGGGTCCGGGGTGGGTTTTAAATAGCTCATGGCGGAGAAAGGTTAGTCGGTACGATGAAATTTTTTAAAAGGTTAGCAAAATATTTTTATGATGTGCGGGTAGAGCTCAAAAAAGTACACTGGCCCAGTCGCCGGGAGATAGGCCTTTTTACCGGTATCGTGCTGGTTACGTTGCTGGTAATAGGTTTGCTTTTTTGGGGGCTGGATAACCTCTTTCTGTCCATCTTGCAGCTAATAATCCAGGCCTAGTAGAGAGGGAGTGTGAGCAGGGACCTTATCTCCTTAGCCGATATGACTGATATTAATGATATTAACGAAGATGTTAATGCCCCCCTAACTGAACAAAAGTGGTACGTAGTACATACCTATGCCGGCTATGAAAACCGGGTTATGGCCAACCTACAAAAGCGGGTTGAATCCATGGGGATGCAGGATAAGATATTCCAGGTCCTGGTGCCCATGGAAAAGGAAATAGTTAGTAAGGGCGGCCAGCGAAAAACTGTGATGAAAAAGATTTTCCCGGGTTATGTGCTGGTAGAGATGATCGTCGAGGATGATTCCTGGTACGTAGTGCGGAACACACCCGGGGTAACCGGATTTGTAGGTAGCGGAACCCAGCCCATTCCGCTAACTGAAGATGAGATTAACGGCATACTAAAGCAGGTGGGACTGGCCGAGGGTAAACCCCGGATAGATCTGGAGATTGATCAGCTAGTCCGGGTTGTTGACGGTCCCTTTAAGAATTTTGAGGGAACAATTGAAGAGATCAATATTGAAAAAGGGAAGCTAAAAGTAATGGTCTCCATGTTCGGCCGGGAAGTACCGGTAGAGCTGGAGTTTCACCAGGTAGAAAGGTTATAGATGAGAATCGCTTCGCTGATGGAGGTAGAAATATAAATGGCCAAGAAAAAAATTATTGGGCTGGCTAAACTGCAGATTCCAGCCGGAAAAGCCACCCCCGCCCCGCCGGTAGGCCCGGCCCTGGGGCAGCACGGGGTAAATATCATGGCATTTTGCAAGGAATTTAACGAACGCACCGCTGCCGATTCTGGACTGCTTATCCCGGTAGAGATTACGATCTATGCCGATCGTTCCTTTACGTTTGTTACTAAAACCCCTCCGGCGGCAGTATTATTGAAAAAAGCGTTGGGGTTGGAGAAGGCTTCCGGCGAGCCTAACCGGGTTAAGGTGGCCAAGATTTCCCGGAAAAAGATTGAAGAGATCGCCGGCCAGAAGATGGCGGATCTAAATGCCCACGATTTGGAGGCGGCCAGCCGTATTATCGAGGGTACTGCCCGCAGCATGGGGATTACCGTCGAGAGGTAGCTTTAGGTTCTAAAGGATAAGCACTCTTACTAGGGTAGTGGGAGGGCGGCGGCCCGGGAGTACCACAGGAGGGATAGAGGATGAAAAAACGCGGCAAGAAATATCGGGAGGCAAGGGAACAGTTTAACCGGGATACCTTTTATCCGCCGGAAGAAGCGCTGGAACTGGTAAAAAATATGAGCAGCGCCTCTTTTGATGAAACGGTGGAGCTGGCGGTACGGCTTGGGGTTAACCCCAAGCATGCGGATCAGCAGGTAAGAGGGACGGTAGTACTCCCCCACGGGACCGGTAAAACGGTGAAGATAATCGTCTTTGCCAAGGGAGAAAAAATAACCGAGGCAGAGGAGGCCGGCGCCGATGTTGTCGGGGGGGAAGAGTTGGCGGCTAAAATCCAAGGGGGCTGGCTTGATTTTGATGTAGCTGTAGCGACACCCGATATGATGGGGGTGGTCGGTAAACTGGGGAAGCTGCTCGGTCCCCGGGGGTTGATGCCTAACCCCAAGAGTGGAACGGTCACCTTTGAACTAAAAAAAGCAATTGACGATATTAAAGCGGGGAAGGTGGAGTTTCGTACCGATAAAGTAGGTAATGTGCATGTCCCTATCGGCAAGGTATCTTTCGATAGTGCCAAGTTGGCGGCGAACTATCATGGAATGATGGGGGCGCTGCTTCGGGCAAGGCCGCCGGCCGCCAGGGGCCATTATTTAAGGAGTGTTACGGTCAGCTCTACCATGGGGCCGGGGGTAAAGATTAACGCCCAATCGGCCGAAGGTTAGCAACAAAACCAATAGAAGAAAGTTATCCGTAGACAGCAGGTAACAGGCTTGTTCTAATGGCTAAAGGCCGCCTGCTTGAGGAGAAGGTTGCTCGTAAGGGAGACTTCTGCATCTGCGGAAGTCATTTTGTTTTTCAGGAGGTGGATCGCGTGATTACCAGAGAAGAGAAAGAGCGTCGGGTTAAATCTATTGCCCAGGATTTACAGCAGGCGAACCTGGTTGTCTTTACTGATTACCGGGGTCTCAATGTAACCGGTATCAGTAACTTGCGAAATAGTTTAAGAGCCGAAAAGTGTCGCTATCGGGTTGTAAAAAACACCCTTACCCGCCTGGCCTGTCGCCAGGTCGGCTTGGAAAGTTTGGAACAACATTTGACCGGTCCAACGGCTGTGGCCTTTAGCAGTGCCGATCCGGTTGCTGCTGCCCGAGCATTGCTCAAATTTTCCAATGAGAACAAAACATTTGCCATTAAGGGTGGTATGCTGGAGGGGCAGCTACTGGCACCGGACAAGATCAAGGAGCTGGGGCAGATTCCTCCCCAAGAAATTCTTTATGCTCAGGTTTGTGGGGGGTTCCAGGCCCCTATCCAGGGCCTGGCCAGCGCTTTGCAGGGCACCCTTTCCAAGTTAGTTTATGCCCTAGAGGCGGTACGGCAACAGAAAGAGAGCGCGTAAGCTTATCACATGTTTTTAAGGAGGCAGACCAATGTCTAAGGTAGAACAGATCATGGAACTAGTTAAAGAGATGACTGTACTGGAGTTATCAGAGCTGGTAAAGGCACTGGAGGAGGAGTTTGGCGTTACGGCGGCGGCACCGGTAGCGGCGGTGGCGGCTCCGGCGGCGGCGGAGGCGGCAGAGGAAGAAGAGAAAGATGAATATGATGTGATCCTAACCGGGCCGGGTGAAAAGAAGATCCAGGTTATAAAAGTGGTCCGGGAGATTACCGGGTTGGGACTGAAAGAGGCCAAAGGCCTGGTGGATGAGGCACCCAAGCCGGTTAAGGAAAAGGTTAGCAAGGAAGAGGCCGAGGCGATAAAAGCCAAGCTGGAAGAGGCCGGGGCCCCAGTGGAGTTGAAGTAGCAACTTTAAAGCCCGGATCAGCCCCTAGCTCTAGATCCGGGCTTTAAAATATTCTTTTATTTCTATTGATTCTATTGACAAGGCTGTCAGCTTGTGATATTATACAAACTTGTCTAGTCCATTACTTATTTTGACTTCTATTTATGGTTACCTCAAACCAAGACTCTGGAAAATATCTTCTGAATAGGGATGCGCCCGGTAGGAAATAGTACTAGAATGACTTTAAACATGTTAACTATTCCAATTACTGGTTTTGAACTATAAACCGGCAGTGGGGAGTGATTTATTTTAATGTTCAATGAGATGGCGGTGGGTAAGCGAAAACGGCGTAGCTATGCCCGGATTAAGGGTGTACTTGGACTTCCCGATCTGATCGAAGTCCAAAAGAGTTCTTATGAATGGTTTCTTGACCAGGGCTTACGCGAGGTGTTTCATGATATCTCACCGATCCAGGACTTTACCGGCAACTTGGTATTGGAATTTATTGATTACGAGTTGGGTGAACCTAAGTATTCTATCGATGACTGCAAGGAGCGGGATGCCACCTATGCAGTGCCATTAAAGGCGCGGGTCCGTTTAATTAACCAGGAGACCGGGGAGGTAAAAGAGCAGGAGGTCTTTATGGGTGATTTCCCGATGATGACCCAAAACGGTACCTTTGTTATCAATGGGGCCGAGAGGGTGATCGTCAGCCAGCTGGTTCGTTCACCCGGGGTCTACTACAACAAGCAGGTTGATTATAGCGGTAAGGAGATATTTAGTGCAACTATTATCCCTAGCCGGGGCACCTGGCTGGAATTTGAGAGCGATGCCAAGGAAGGGATATATGTACGGATCGATCGCTCACGCAAATTACCGGTGACCATCCTATTACGGGCCTGTGGCTATTCCAGTGAACAGGATGTGCTGGATCGATTTGATCGGGATCCCCGGTTGCTGGCCATGCTGGAGAAGGACGGCTGCGAATCGACGGAAGATGCTCTGTTAGAAATTTATAAGCGGTTGCGTCCCGGGGAGCCCCTAAATGTAGATAATGCTCGTTCGCTCTTTAACTCCATGTTCTTTGAGAACCGACGTTATGATTTTGGAGCCGTGGGACGGTTCAAGATAAACAAAAAACTTTCTTTACGACAGCGGTTACTAGGCCAGGAGTTGGCCGAGGATATAATAGACCCGGTCAGCGGAGAGGTTCTCTTCCGGGAAGGGACAGTAATTGATGATCGGATGGCGGATCAGATCGAGAAGCATAATATTTACCAGGCCCGGGTTAGGGGACGGGATAAAACCAGCCTAATTTTAAGTAACCAGAGTCAAAACAACGAGCCAAAACATTTAACGCCGATGGATATTGTGGCAGCTGTTAATTTCTTCCTTAATTTAATGGATGATATTGGCCTACCCGACGATATAGATCATTTGGGAAATCGCCGTCTGCGCAGCGTCGGTGAGCTTTTGCAAAACCAGTTTCGAATCGGTTTATCGCGCATGGAGCGGGTCGTCCGGGAGCGGATGACTATCCAGGATGTGGAGGCGATTACTCCCCAGGCACTGATCAATATTCGGCCAGTCATAGCCTCCATTAAAGAGTTTTTTGGTAATAGCCAGCTTTCCCAATTTATGGACCAGACCAACCCCCTGGCCGAACTTACCCATAAGCGACGCTTAAGTGCTTTAGGCCCGGGAGGGCTAAGCCGGGAGCGGGCCGGTTTTGAGGTCCGGGATGTTCATCACTCCCACTACGGAAGGATGTGCCCGATTGAGACCCCCGAAGGTCCCAACATCGGTCTGATCGGCTCTCTAAGTACCTATGCCCGTATAAATGATTACGGATTTATTGAAACCCCTTACCGGCGGGTAGATAAGGAGGAGGGCCGGGTTACTTCGGAAATCGTTTATCTCTCTGCCGATGACGAAGACCGTTACGCTATTGCCCAGGCCAACACCGAGCTAGATGAACAGAACCGGTTTGTTAATGACCGAGTTATCTGCCGTTACCAGTATGATACAGTGGTGCGCTCTCCCCGGGAGATTGATTTTATGGACGTATCCCCTAAGCAGCTGGTTAGTGTGGCCACAGCCTTGATTCCTTTCCTGGAAAATGATGATGCCAACCGGGCTTTAATGGGGGCAAATATGCAACGGCAGGGAGTGCCCCTGGTTAGGTCCGAAGCCCCCCTGGTTGGGACAGGCATGGAACATAAGGTGGCCCTGGATTCGGGGGCGGTGGTTATCTGTCGTCCGGGCGGAGGCGGCCGGGTGGTCCGGGTAACCAGTAGCGAAATTGTGATTCAACGAGATGACGGGGAAGATAAGCAAAATTATCGTATAAATGGTCGCACCTCGGAAATTTTTCCGGAGACGGATTTTACGGTAGTCGAAGGTTGCGACACCTATACACTGCAGAAATTTAGGCGATCTAACCAGGGAACCTGTATCAATCAACAACCGATAGTCGCCAAGGGCGACCGGGTAGAAGAGGGGGAGGTCATCGCCGACGGCCCCTGTACCCACCTGGGAGAGATTGCCCTGGGGCGAAATATCCTGGCGGCATTTTTACCCTGGGAAGGATATAACTACGAGGATGCTATTTTACTCAGTGAGAAGATGGTTAAGGAGGATGTTTTTACCTCCATTCATATTGAAGAGTACGAGTGTGAAGCTCGGGACACCAAGCTGGGACCGGAAGAGATTACCCGGGATATCCCCAATGTGGGTGAAGATGCTCTCAAGGATTTAGACAGCCGGGGTATTATCCGTACCGGCGCCGAGGTGCGGGCCGGGGATATTTTAGTAGGAAAAGTTACCCCGAAAGGCGAAACCGAGCTTACTGCCGAGGAGCGTCTACTCCGGGCTATATTCGGTGAAAAAGCGCGGGAGGTCCGTGATACCTCACTGCGGGTTCCCCATGGCGAATCGGGTATCGTGGTGGAGGTAACCGTGTTTAGCCGGGAAGAGGGCGACGAGCTCTCTCCTGGGGTAAACCAGCTGGTCCGGGTCTACGTTGCCCAAAAACGCAAAATATCAGAAGGGGATAAGATGGCGGGGAGGCATGGCAACAAGGGGGTAATTGCCCGGATTTTACCGGAGGAGGATATGCCCTTTTTACCCGATGGCCGACCGGTGGAGATAGTGCTTAATCCCCTGGGGGTCCCCTCCCGTATGAACATCGGGCAGATCCTGGAGACCCACCTGGGGTGGGCTGCCAAAACCCTCGGTATTCATATTGCATCCCCGGTTTTTGACGGGGCCTCGGAGGAAGATGTATTCAAGGCCTTGCAGGAGGCGGGATTGCCCCGAAATGGTAAAACCGTCCTCTATGATGGCCGTACCGGTGAATCTTTTGACAGCGAAGTTACTGTCGGTTATGTCTACATGTTAAAGTTAGCCCACCTGGTAGATGATAAGATCCATGCCCGCTCTACCGGTCCGTACTCCCTGGTCACGCAACAGCCCCTGGGCGGAAAAGCCCAGTTCGGGGGACAGCGCTTCGGTGAGATGGAGGTCTGGGCCCTGGAGGCTTACGGTTCAGCCTATACCTTGCAGGAGATGTTAACGGTTAAGTCCGATGATGTGGTCGGGCGGGTAAAAACCTACGAGGCAATTGTTAAGGGTGAAAACATTCCCGAACCCGGTGTCCCGGAATCTTTCAAAGTACTTGTTAAGGAAATGCAAAGTTTATGCCTCGATGTAAAGGTTCTAAGCGAGGAAAAGGGAGAGGTGGAGATCCGGGAGAGTGACGATGATGACGACCACCGGCGGCTGGAGATTAATATTGAAGGTAAAGAAAAGGCCACCGATGAGGAGGAAGATCGCTCCTTAGATGATGAGGGCGATGAGGATAGCTTGGAGGTGGAGCCGGAGATTGGGGTGCCGGGGGAGGCCGAGGACGGCGAAGGAGAGGAAGAGCTGGATTCCTTGCCGGAACTGGACTCGCTGGAGGACCCGGAAGGGGTAGTATCGCTTGAGCAACTGGGAGAGTTGGAACAAGAGGAGGAGGAAGCGGAAGCAAAGGCGGAAGCGGAAGAAGACGAATTGCCTTCTCGCCCTGCACGTAAAAAGGTTCTAAATCCGGCGGCTACCGAAGAAGAGGATGGTTTATGATAACAATAAGGCCTGAAAGGAGCGATCTAGTTTGTTGGATATTAATAACTTTGATTCTTTAAAAATAGGCCTGGCCTCTTCCGAACAGATACGGGCCTGGTCCCGGGGTGAGATAAAAAAACCGGAAACAATTAATTATCGCACTTTAAAGCCGGAAAGAGAAGGCCTGTTTTGTGAGAAAATATTTGGACCGCAGAAGGATTGGGAATGCCATTGCGGTAAATATAAACGGGTTCGTTACCGGGGGATTGTTTGTGATCGTTGCGGTGTCGAGATAACCCGGGCCAAGGTTCGCCGGGAAAGGATGGGGCATATCGAGTTGGCGGCCCCCGTCTCCCACATCTGGTATTTTAAGGGTATACCGAGTCGAATGGGATTGATCCTGGATATGTCGCCCCGGATGTTGGAAAGGGTGCTTTACTTTGCCTCCTACGTGGTGATCGATCCCGGTGAGACCGTGCTTAGCAAAAAACAGCTGCTGACCGAGGCGGAGTACCGGGAATACCGGGAAAAATACGACGCTCTATTCAAAGCGGGTAAAGGTTTCCGTGCCGAGATGGGAGCAGAGGCAATAAAGAAGCTTCTGCAGGAGATCGATTTGGATGAGATGGTGGAGGAGATAAGGGAACAGGTAAAAACCACCCGTGGACAGAACAAGATTCGAGCGGTGCGCCGGCTGGAGGTAGCCGAAGCCTTCCGCCAATCGGGGAATGATCCCAGTTGGATCATTCTCGATGCGATCCCGGTTATCCCCCCCGATCTGCGGCCGATGGTACAACTTGATGGAGGCCGCTTTGCCACCTCCGATCTAAACGATCTCTACCGGCGGGTAATCAACCGCAACAACCGGTTAAAAAGATTGCTTGACCTGGGTGCACCGGATATTATTGTGCGCAACGAAAAACGGATGCTCCAGGAGGCGGTTGATGCACTGATTGATAACGGCCGCCGGGGACGCCCGGTCACCGGACCTGGCAACCGGCCCTTAAAATCGCTAAGCGATATGCTAAAGGGTAAACAGGGACGATTTCGTCAGAACTTGTTGGGCAAGCGGGTCGATTATTCAGGAAGGTCAGTCATTGTAGTCGGTCCAGAGCTAAAGCTGTACCAATGCGGCCTGCCCAAAGAGATGGCGCTGGAGTTATTTAAACCTTTTGTCATGAAACGCCTGGTGGGTGAAGGGTTAGCCCATAACATAAAAAGTGCCAAGCGGATGGTGGAAAAGGTCCGCCCTGAGGTATGGGATGTTTTAGAAGAGGTTATTAAGGATCACCCGGTCCTATTAAACCGGGCGCCGACTCTCCACCGATTGGGTATCCAGGCCTTTGAACCGGTACTGGTCGAGGGTAGGGCGATCAAGATTCATCCCCTGGTATGCGTGGCTTACAATGCCGACTTTGATGGAGACCAGATGGCGGTCCATGTCCCCTTATCGGCGGAGGCCCAGTCCGAGGCCCGGGTGTTAATGCTCTCCGCCCATAACATTTTAAATCCCAAGGATGGCCAGCCGGTAGCCACCCCGACCCAGGATATGATTTTAGGTTGCTACTACCTGACCCTGGAAAAATCCGGGGCCCGGGGTGAAGGTAAGGTATTCCGGGATCCGGAGGAGGCGATTATGGCTTACCAGCTGGGCGAGCTGGATCTCCATGCCCGGATCTTTATTAAAACCGCCGGTTTTAATAACCAAGAGATTGCCTCCCATCGGGGGTACCTCTTGACTACCGTTGGTAAAATATTTTTTAATGAGGTCTTTCCCGATGATTTCCCCTATATTAATCATGCTGATTTTAATCGGCACCTGCCGGAAGATAACCTGATCGATGGCCATCTAAACCCGGCGGAGGTGCTGCAACAGGTGCCTCTTAACGCGGCGGCCCAAAAGGGTCTGCTGGCAGATATAATTGCCCGTTGCTACCGGCGTTATGGGAATACCAAAACTGCGGTTATCCTGGACAGTATAAAGCAGCTGGGTTTCCATTATGCTACCCGGGCTGGTGTTACCATCGGGGTGGAGGATATAAAGGTACCCGAAGATAAGAACCGGATCTTAGGGCGGGCGGAACAGGGTGTAGATGAGGTGGAGCAGCAGTTTCGCCGTGGTCTAATTACTGAGAAGGAGCGCTACGACCGGGTAATAGAGATCTGGAGCGAGGCTAAAGACGAGTTAACCGGTTCGTTGATGGAACGATTGGGGGAACTTAATCCCATCTATATGATGGCCCATTCAGGAGCGCGGGGAAATGAATCTCAAATTACCCAGTTGGCGGGGATGAGGGGGCTGATGGCCGATCCCACCGGCCGGATTATTGACCTGCCGATTAAGGCTAATTTCCGGGAAGGGTTGACCGTGTTGGAATACTTTATCTCTACCCACGGGGGCCGTAAGGGCCTGGCCGACACGGCTTTGAAGACTGCCGACTCGGGTTATCTTACCCGGCGCCTGGTTGATGTGGTCCAGGATGTAATTGTAAGAGAAGAAGATTGTGGCACTACCCAGGGAATAAATTTAAGTGAATATCTGGATAGTAACAATGCCAGTTTCGAAGAGATCGTGCAGAGGGTAATCGGGCGGTTTGTCCTGGAGCCGATCTACCATCCGGAAACCGGTGAGGTTCTCCTGGAGGCCAACGAGATGGTGACCGAGGAGGTTGCGGAACAGATCATCGGCTTGAATATTACCGGGGTCCGTTTCCGTTCGGTGCTTACCTGCAAAACC
>JAAZLS010000031.1 GCA_012799185.1 Bacillota bacterium
TAACCGTTGGGTAAGGTTTTTATATGAGTTGACACGGATCAAGTACTTAAATCGTCCTCCGGAGGCCGTCGGGTAGAGGATATGGGTAGGGGATAAACCTTCTAAGAAAAACAAAAATCGGGGTGGGGGACAGGGCCCGCACCCCGATTGGAGCTTTCTTATTCCGTTTCCATCACTGCATTGTAGAGATGGAAACTACCATCGCCGCGGACAACAAATTCACCGCCTAGTTTATCGGTGGTTAGAACATCCCAGCTCATGGTAGCAACCGGGTATAAGACGTTAAGGGACATTAATCGCTTCTGTGCCTCGGCAAAATAGTGGGCTTTTTCATCTTCGGTTTCTACATTCAGGGCTTTGTTGACCAGGCTGTCGTACTCATCATCCTGGATACCGGACCAGTTGTTGCCGGGATAGCTGGCGCTCATATACCGGGTCATGGTAAAATCGGCAATCGGTGGCGTATCATTATAAAGTAACCATAAGGGGGCCTCACCGGCGCGACACATGTCGAAGAAAACAACAGCCTCGATTAGCTGCATCTCGCAGTTGAAACCGGCTGCCTCAAGCTGGGAATGGGTAATGTTGGCCGGAGGCGGGCTAATTTCATCGTTGATGGACCAGAGAGTTATATCGAGGCCATCAGGGTAGCCGGCTTCTGCCAGTAACTCCTTCGCCCTTTCCGGATCGTAGGTAGATTTAAAGTGATCTTTTATTGCATACTTGGAGTTAGGCGGGATATAGCTGCCGACCGTTGTCTCCGTCCCATAGTACAGGTCATCGATAAAAACCTCCGGATCGATGGCACAGAAAAGGGC
Source organism: Bacillota bacterium (assembly GCA_012799185.1). Classification (GTDB taxonomy): domain Bacteria; phylum Bacillota; class Dethiobacteria; order DTU022; family DTU022; genus JAAZLS01. The sequence continues at coordinate 819 of JAAZLS010000031.1, forward strand.
TTCTCGGACCAGGGGGTCGGTGAACGGTTCATGCTGCATATTCATCCCGATATATAGCACCTGGTTGAAGGGGACCTTGTTGACGGTAAAGCCCTTCTCCTTGAATTCTACTGTCTTATCTTTATCAAAACATTGATACAGGTGAATCTCGCCGCTTTCTAGGGCAGAATACAGGGTGTTCTCATCGCTAATAATGGTTGCCGTGACGCGATCGATATTGCCGGTAACTTCACCCCAGTAATCCTCAAACCTGACTACCTCGGTCTTGGTCCCAGGAGTACCCTGATCGTATCTGTAGGGGCCGGTCCCGACAGGGAAAAGTTTCATTTCATCTAGACCCTTGTCATCGTAAGCGGCCTTACAAACCATGTTGCCATGATAGAGAGCCAACCGGGTTAGGAAATCCACATCGATCTGTTTTAGTGTAATCTCCACGGTATGCTCATCCGGCGTATCGATCGAAGCAATATTATCCAGGTGGATATTTTCGGCATTGATCGAGCCTACCTCCGGATCGGCATGCCTTTCAAGGGTAAATTTAACGTCTTCCGAGGTGAATTCGCCGTAATCATGATGCCACTTGACGCCTTTCCTCAGGTTAAAGGTATAGGTCAAGCCATCATCGGAGATATCCCAGCTTTCAGCCAGTTCCGGTTCAACAGTGCCGTCGACATTTAGCTTGGCTAGGCTTTCATAGACCATATGGGCCAGGAAAATATCGTACAGCTGCGTGAAACTGGCCGGATCCCAGGACTTTTCCTCCCAGGTTCTTCCGAGATTAAAGACCACCTCGCCGTTTTTATCTTCCGGCTCCGCTATCCCCCCCCCATCACAAGCCGTTAAAAGAACTGAACACATTAACACGACAACAATTAACGCCAATACTTTTTTAAGGTTCACCCACTCATCCTCCCTATTTATTATATTTGCATGCCCGACTTTAATAATTTTTACAAGGGATTGAGCCTTGAGAATGTAGTGTAGGCATAAAACATTACTGCAAGATTATCAAGGATGGTTAATGCGATGTGCTAATGCAAAAATAGTAACTAAATTATATCACTTTGTAGCAAACATGCAAGGAAATAAATACTCGGGGTGAAGAGGGGGGAAGATGAAAGAGCGTGCCCGCCGGTGAAATTCGCGGACACGCTCTTCCCCTCACCTTAAGTTAGAGCCGTTGGAGATTGTAACCGGCAAAGTAACCGGATAGGATGGCGGGGGTTATCTTGGCCGGCTTGACACAGTCCCCGACCGGGATTACCGTCGGGGCCAACCCTCCTAATGATTTTGCCTCATCTTTTAGTGCCTTCATTCCTACGGCCATGATGATCGTATCGGCGGGGAAAACCTTTTCCCGGCCTTCCTGATCTTTACAGGTAACGCCTTCTTTACCGATAGCGGTACAGGTATGATTTAATTTAACCTCCAGGTTGTCTAACTGCTCTATCTGGCGGAGCATGGAAATGTAGTGGATATAGGTGGAATCACTGGCCAGCCGATCCTGCATTTCAAGGATAGTTACATCTTTGCCGTGGGTTTTAGCCAGGTCGATTCCCTCCTCGCAGCCGATTAAACCGCCACCGATGATTACCACCCGGTCCCCAATTTGAACATCTTCCCGGTGGATATCGATGCTTCTAATTACCCGCGGATCATCGGCCCCGGGAATATTTAGCATGATCGGTTCAGCGCCGATGGCTACAATTAGGGCATCGGGGGCAATCTCCTTTACTAGCTCCGGGGTAACGGCGGTATTTAACCGGACCTCGATTTTATCGGAGCGTTCGAGGCGGCGGCTCAACACCTCCACGTAGCGCCTAATATCTTTTTTAAATTCCGGGTGCCAGGCGTAACGGAGGGCACCGCCTAAACTATCGTCCTTTTCACAAAGGATAACCTGGTGGCCGCACTCGGCGGCTCCCAGGGCCGCCTGCATCCCCGCCGGGCCTCCCCCGGCTACCAGCACCTTCTGGTTGCCGCGGGGGACCTTGCCATAAAATCGTTTTATATCCAGGCCATGCCAGGGGTTGACCGGGCAATGACTGACCACTAGGGAATATTTAACGTAGGGGACAAAGCGGGCACTCACGCAGTCGTTACAGCGGAGACAATATACAATATCATCCTCCCGGCCGGTGCGCGCCTTCTCTGGTAAAAGGGGATCGGCCATTAAAGCACGTCCCAGTGCGATGCCGTCGACCCTATTTTCGCCGAGCAACCGTTCCATATGCTCCGGCTCGTTAAAGCCGCCCACTGTAACCACGGGAATTTTAACATGTTTCTTAATCGCTTCCGCCAGGTGGGCGTTGATCCCCCGGGGATAAAACATGGTGGGGAACATGCGGATGCTGGCCTGGCGATCATCAAAGGTGGCGGCAGAGACGTGTAGCATATCTATTTTATCTTCCAGGATCTTGGCCAGCTCGATCGAATCTTCTAGGGTCGTGCCCCCCTCTACCAAATCATCGCCGCTTATTCTAAAATCGATTGGAAAATCGGGGCCGCATTTCTTGCGGATATTCTCTGCAACCATGACTAGAATACGGGCCCGATTTTCAATACTACCACCGAAGCGGTCAGTGCGTTTATTTGTGTTTGGCGATAGGAATTGGCTCAGCAGCCAACCATGGCCGCCGTGAACCATAACCATATCGCAGCCGCCGAGCTGGGCCATCTCGGCAGCATCCCCGAAGGCGTTAACGATTATTTCGATCATCTCTTCATCTAACTCGGTTATTTCATGGGCGCTGTCGCCATAATGGCACATGCCTCCGCTGGGCCCGTAGACTTTTCCCTCCTTATTGAACAGGGGGTCGGCCCGGCGGCCTGGGTGTAAAATTTCTACGGAAGCCAGCGCGTTATAGCGGTGGATGGCATCGGTGCATGTAATCAGGCTCGGAAGGCTGCCCGGATCATCTAGGCGAAAAACCCGTCCGTGGTTGTTCCCGGTAGCACTGTGGACCAGGGACTCTCCGAGGCAAACCACCGCTACACCGCCCTTGGCCAGCCGCTCATAAAAGGCAATCCGATCTTTTTCCAGGTACCCCTCCGCCGAAGTGTCGTGCATATACATGGGGGCTGACATCAACCTGTTTTTAAGGGTTAGGGAGCCTACCTTTAGGGGACTAAATAAAGTGGGGAAATTTGTCATATTAATCACCTCGCCAAAGTTATCATCTCTTTATCCATCGCCTGACGTTATAATTAGTCTCAGTTCTTAGTTGTTCCTCCTCCCCCCTGGTTTTTGTGATCTGTTTTAAGAGAAAGTTGAGATAATACAATAAATACCGGTTATTAACGAAAGGCAAAAAGGGAGAATGGGAGAGGAGCCGGCCGGGAAATAGTAGACAATCCTATAAAAACAGTAAAACCAGCTAGTCTGGTAGACTAATAACTATAATAATGCAAGATAGGGCAGGCGTCAACAGAACTGACGGGCAAAAGCACCTTGCCTGGCAAGTCGTGCAAGGGACAAAATTCACGCAGCGACCGAAATGGGGGTAATTTCCCGGGAAATAATGTCGGATCCCAGGATCCGATATGATTGACATTGTTTCCGGTCTTGTTATAATTAGATTATCACCTGAATCGGCATGGGGACGTAGCTCAGGGGGAGAGCGCTTGACTCACATTCAAGAGGCCGGAGGTTCAAAACCTCTCGTCCCCACCAGTAAGCCCCGCAGATTTGTTACGGCGGGGTTTATTTAATCCGGCTGTGCACAGGAGAATAAAATGACCGAAGAAAGATTAAAAACCTACACCCTAATTACTGTTACTGTAACCTCTTTCTTATCGCCTTTTGCCGCTAGTGCCCTTAACCTAGCTATTCCTATTATCGGTGAGCAGATGCACGGCTCCGCCCTATTATTGAGTTGGGTGGTATCCGGTTACGTTTTGGCCACGGCTGCCTTCCTTATCCCCCTGGGCCGGCTGGCGGATATTACCGGCCGGCGGAAAGTGTTTATCTGGGGGCAGGGTATATTTACAATTACATCTCTGTTATGTGCCCTGGCCCGTTCGATAACAGTTCTGATTATTGCCCGCTGTATCGAAGGACTGGCGGCGGCGGCGATGTTTGGTACCAGCCTGGCCATCTTATCCGCAGTCTTTCCCCCGGGGGAGAGGGGGAAGGTGTTAGGAATAAATGTCGGCACCGTCTATGCCGGTCTATCACTGGGGCCTTCACTGGGGGGAATTTTGACCCACCATCTGGGCTGGGAGTATATCTTTATATTTACAACTATCGTAGCCGCGGCTAATTTTATTTTATCCAACCAGATCATGCGGCGTCTTGAACCGGAAAAGATAAAATCGGAGCCGTACGAATTTACCAGCGCTATCATGTATACTGCCGGGATAATTGCATTGCTTTACGGGGTATCCTCTATTGCCGCCAGCCACCTCTCCCGGTTTATTATGCCGGCCGGGCTGGCTGCCCTAATTGTCTTTGTGCTGGTTGAGCTAAAGGCCGACTATCCCCTGCTAAACCTCCGGCTCTTTAAAAATATTACCTTTGCTTTCTCGAACCTGGCTGCATTAATAAACTATAGTGCTACCTATGCGGTAGGTTTTATTTTTTCTCTTTACCTGCAGGTGGCAAGGGGATATGACGCCCAGGCTGCAGGGTTGATTCTGCTTGTTCAACCGGCGGTTCAGGCCATGCTTTCTCCTTATGCCGGCGCCCTCTCTGACCGGGTAGACTCTAGAACCCTGGCCTCTTTGGGGATGGGGGTCACCACCCTCGGTTTGCTGGTTTTCAGCTTTATCTCTCCCCACTTTCCAATCTGGTTACTGGTAGCTAACCTGGCCTTACTGGGTATAGGTTTCGGTTTTTTTTCATCGCCAAACAGCAATGCAGTCATGAGTGCGGTGGACCAAAGATTTTACGGGGTGGCCTCCTCCACCCTAGCAACCATGAGAACTGCGGGACAGGCGCTTAGCATGGCGATGGTAGCCCTGATCATCTCCCTGCATGTGGGTGATGCCCTGCTAACCCCCGCCCTTGCCGACGAATTTGTAGAGATTGCCCGCACGGCCTGCCTGGTATTTGCCGTCATCTGTGGAGTTGGGATATTTGCATCGTTGGCCCGGGGGAAGACCATTAACAATAGTGCCAGCCCAGCCGGTCGTAACCCAGCCGGCAAATAGGCTGCTGCCCGTCGGATTCGCCATCTTTTCATCTCGTATCCATTTTTGACTAAACCTTGCGCCCCATGTTAGAATATTCTACCTGCTTGGGCCGATCGACCGGACAATAGGGTAAAATAGCTTAATAAAGGAGCGGTAATAAAGATGGCGAATCCCGTTAACCCGGAGTTAAAAAAAGTAATGGCTGTTATTGAGAGCTATATCGAGGGTACATACAGAGCCGATACCGATTTGTTGAAAAATATATTTCACAAGGATGCCAAAATGACCGGGTACCTGGGGGGAAGACTCTTGGTTGGTACCCCGGAACCTTTCTTTGAGGACTTAAAGGCCCACCCGCCGATGTCTGATAATAAAGATCCCTACCAGGTAGATATAAGAGCGATAAATCTAGCTGCTAGGATTGCCAGCGTAGTTATCTTTGAATCCGGCTTCTTCGGAGAGGGGCGAATAGAGACCCACTTTCATCTCATAAAGGGAGAGGACAGCGGGGATTGGAAAATTGTTTCCAAGTTATTCACCACTGTTTAATCATAATAGCTTGTCGACAATGGATATTTGCTTTATAATTTAGAAAGTATATGATAGATGCTAAAAAGTGTAGAAAAATCCGGGCTGCAATCAATCCACTGGACATTCCATCTTTACCATGTGCCGTTCTATCGATTTATAGTTATTATTGTTTAATCTTATCAAGGGCAACATATATAAAGCAAAGGAGTGGTCCAGATAAAAAAGATTGCGTTAATTGAGCCCCAATCGAAGGCAGACCATGTTTACAGTTTTGTGCAGATGCCCCGGCTAGGATTGCCCCTACTGGGAAGCCTTTTAAAGGCCGAGGGTTACGAGGTGGAGATTTACTTGGGGAGGGGGGATCGACTACCCTGGACCCAAATATTGCAGGCCGATCTGGTAGGGATCTCCACTACAACCTCTACCAGCCGGGAGGCCTACTGCATGGCCGGCTACGTACGTTCCCACGGTTTGCCGGTAGTGATCGGCGGGATTCATGCCACCCTCATGCCGGAGGAGGCACTAACTTATGCCGACTATGTAGTGCGGGGTGAGGGGGAGCAAAATTTTCTTAGGCTTATCCATGCTTTGGAAGAGGAACGATCTCCGGAGGGTATACCCGGTGTATCTTACTGGGATCAGGGCGAGGCTGTTCATAACCCCGATCAACGGGGGTGGATCGATGTCGAACAGTTTCCTGTCGCCGATCTCTCCCTTTATAAGCCGCAGCTAAACGGCCGCACCCTACCGGTGCTTACCTCCCGGGGTTGTCCCCATAACTGCACCTTCTGTTGTGTAACCGTCATGTTTGGACGGCGGTACCGCTTCCGAAGTAAGGAGAGTGTACTGGACGAGCTAACCTCCTACCGGGGGAAAAATGTTTTTTTCTGTGACGACAACTTTACTGCCAACCGCCGTCACAGTAAGGAATTGCTTCAGGGGATGATCGATCGTAAAATTAATCTTAGAAGCTGGGGGGCTCAGATCCGGGCGGAGGCGGTCCGCGATGATGAACTCCTTGACCTGATGTACCGTTCCGGTTGTCGAATCGTTTATGTAGGGCTGGAGTCCATCAACCCGGCTACCCTGGAGGCCTACCAAAAAAACCAGAGTGTAGACGATATTAAGCAGCTAATCCATCGTTGTCATGATTACGGTATAAAGGTGCACGGCATGTTTATCTTTGGTGCCGATACCGATACGGTCCAGACCCTCCGGGATACGGTCGACTTTAGCCTGGAATCCCGGATTGATAGTGTCCAATATATGATTCTTACCCCCCTTCCGGGAACCCCGCTCTATAAGCAGCTGGAAGATGAGGGGCGCTTATTAACCAAGGATTGGGAGCTCTACGATGGGCATCACGTAGTCTACCAACCGGCCCAGATGTCGTCGGAACAGCTAAGCGAAGAAACCATTAAGGCCTACAAACGTTTCTATTCCTTAAACAACATTTTCAAAAATGTTGCTCTCACCGGCTTCGGTTCGGCCGTATTTCGGGGAATCGGCTGGTGGATGGTGCGCCGGTTTGAGCGTAAAGATCGTTGGTTTGATCCGGTGTTGGAAAGGCTGGGCGACAGTAGTCCGTCAACCACACCGTTATTGTACAAGCGTATTCCCTTGTTAAAACGGCCGGCGGCAATAATTAGTGATCAATCGTTGCGGATCTTTATCACTGAAAAAAAGGGAGTTATCTATCTGCGGGTAAAGGGCTTTATGGATCGGCTTGCTTTAAAGGAACTAAAACGTACTATTCGCCGGCTTGTACCTAGAAATAGTTTCCATGTAGTATTAAACATGGAGGGGCTCTCCTTTGCTTCCGAAAAGGCGGGTAAACTATTCAGCGGTTTCTTAGGTGGGCTGGCGGAGCGGGTACGTCGTTTACAGGTAGTGGCTCGCAAAGAAGACCATATATTGCCCCGGATTAAAGAAAGCAGCCATCGTTTCAAACTACCCCGATTCGAGGTAGTCTTAAGCCGGCGCTAAACCAAACACGGGGAATCAGACACGGGACAGGAGGCGCGAAAAGGTTTTCCTATCGGATCCGAGATGACCCGACAAACCTCGCGCCTTTTTGATCTTTCTTAGGCAGTAGAAACGTCCCCGTGCCTGGTTATGTTTTTGCTTTGGTTAGGATCGGTTCCGGGGAGTAGAGGCGGCGGGCATTGTAACCGGTGTGGAGCAAGCGGTGGGCCAAGGGGCTTCCCGGGTGCCCTAAGAAATCCTCGTAAAGCCTAATTACAGCCGGATTTTCATGGGATTTGCGATGTTTCTTAAGACGATCTTGTTGGTAAAGGCCCTCCGCCCGTCGGGAGCGGTGGGCTACCTGTTCATTCCAGTCGTTGGTCTCGATGTAGATGGGCTGGCCTCCCCCGCCGACACATCCGGCCGGGCAGGCCATGACCTCTACAAAATGGTACTCTTTCTGTTGTTTTAGAACCGCCTCGATCAACCGGCGGGCGGCCCCGGTTCCCCGGGCCACCGCTACCTTTAGCCGGTGTTTGCCCATTTCAATCTCCGCATCTTTATATTCCAGGGCCCTGACCTCGTGGTATTCCACATCGATTAGTTCTTTTCCAGTTACCCATTCATAAACCGTTCTTAAAGCCGCCTCCATGACCCCCCCCGTAGCGCCGAAGATAACGCCCGCCCCGCTGGCATATCCCAGCGGGGAATCAAACTCTTCCTCGGGCAGCTTTTTCAAATCGATCCCGGCTTGGAACAACATCTGGGCAAATTCCCGGGTGGTCAGCTCCGCATCCACATCCTGAAAGCCGCTGGCCTTCATCTCCGGGCGCAGCAGTTCATATTTTTTGGAGACGCAGGGCATGACCGATACGCAAAAGATATTTTCCGGGTTAATTCCTGCCTGTTGGGCGTAGTAAGTCTTGGCGAGGGCCCCAAAAATTTGTTGGGGGGATTTTACCTCCGACAGGTTGTTTATAAACTGGGGATAAAAGCTTTCGCAAAAACGGACCCAGCTGGGGCAGCAAGAGGTAAATTGGGGAAAAGGGCCCCCGCTTTCCAGCCGCTCCATCAGTTCTTTGGCCTCTTCCATTACGGTTACATCGGCTCCGAAACAATCATCGAAAACCCGGTCAAAGCCGAGGCGCCGCAAAGCGGCCACCATCTGGCCGGTGACCAGGGTTCCTACCGGGTAGCCAAACTCTTCTCCGATGGAGGCGCGAATGGCGGGAGCGGTCTGCACGATTACATGTAGATCCGGATCTTGCAGTGCCTCCCAGACCGCAGCCGTAGAATCCTGTTCCCTTAAGGCCCCGGTGGGACAAACCGTTATACATTGGCCGCAGTAGATACACGGGGTTTCCATGAGAGAGCCGTTGTAGGCCGGCCCGACGATGGCTTTAAAGGATCTTTCCACCATGCGGTAAATCCCTACCGATTGAAAGTACTCGCAGACCGCCACGCAGCGCCGGCAGCGAACACATTTATCCGGTTCCCGCACCACCGAAGGGGAAAGGTCATCTAGGGCAAAATGATTCCGGCTGCCAGCTACCGTTAAATCGCGGATCCCGTAACGCTTGGCCAGGCGCTGCAGTTCGCAGTTTAGGTTTCGTTCGCAGGTTAAACATTCAAAGGGGTGGTCGGAAAGGAACAGCTCGATCATCTGCTTGCGGGCGGCTAGGACAGCCGAGGTATTGGTGTGGACCCGCATCCCCTCCTGGGCTGGGAGAATACAGGAGGCATCCAGGGTAGGCCGACCTTCCACCTGGACCAGGCAGACCCGGCAGGCGGCGGGGGCATTAAGGTCTTTTAAATAGCAGAGAGTGGGGATGTCGATCCCCAGTTTACGGGCGGCCTCCAGGACGCTGGTTCCTTCTTCAACTTCTACAACCTGGTTGTCAATCCACAGCTTAAGCATGAACCTTTTCTCCTCCGGTAATTGCTTCAAAGGGGCATTCTTCCAGGCAGCGCTGGCAAGCGGTACAAAGAGCCGGGTCAATGCGGTAACCGGTCTCTTTACTGCCGCTGATGGCCGCCGCCTCACAGATGCGGGCACAGAGACCGCAGGCCCGGCATATTTCCTGGTTTATCCGCGGACGATTTAAACGCTCGCAAACCCCGGCCGGACAGTAGTGATCCCGGATATGAGCCACGTATTCGGATTTAAAATAGCGCAAGGTGCTTAGTACCGGGTTGGCGGCCGATCTCCCCAGGCCGCAAAGAGCGGTATTTTTTATGAGCCGGCCCCAGTACTCCAGCCGTTCCAGGTCATCCTCCTGCCCTTCACCATGGGTAATACGTGTTAAAATTTCCAGCAGGCGCTTGGTGCCTACCCGGCAGGGGGTGCACTTGCCGCAGGACTCATCCTGTGTGAAATCCAGGTAGTAGCGGGCGATATCGACCATGCAGGTATCTTCATCCATAATTATCAGGCCGCCGGAGCCGATCATGGAGCCGATATCAAGCAAGCTGTCGTAATCAAGGGGCAGATCTAAATGTTGTTCTCCCAGGCAGCCACCGGAGGGGCCGCCGGTCTGGGCGGCTTTAAAAGTTTTATCGCCGGGGATACCGCCTCCAATTTTGTAGATAATTTCGCGCAGGGTGGTTCCAAAGGGGACCTCTACCAGGCCGGTATGGCGTACCTTGCCGGCGAGGGCAAATACCTTGGTCCCCCTGCTGCCGGCGGTGCCGATTTTTGCAAAAGAATCAGCGCCGCAAAGTAAAATTATCGGGATGTTGGCTAAGGTTTCTACGTTATTGATTAGCGTCGGCAGATTCCAGAGGCCGCTCTGCACCGGGAAGGGGGGGCGGGGCTCCGGGTCTCCCCGTGAACCTTGAAGTGACGAGATCAGGGCGGTCTCTTCTCCGCAAACAAAGGCTCCTGCTCCGGTCCGAAGCTCCACATCAAAGCTAAACCCGGTCTGTAGGATATCTTCCCCCAGGAGGTTGTTCTCCCGGGCCTGTTCGATAGCCTGCATGGAACGTCTAACCGCCAGTGGGTATTCGGCCCGGACATAGATAAAACCCTGGCCGGCCCCGGTAGCGTAGCCGGCGATGATCATTCCCTCCAGCACGCTGTGGGGGTCACCCTCCAGTAGATTGCGATCCATAAATGCTCCCGGGTCTCCCTCATCGCCATTGCAGATAACATATTTTTCCTCCCCGGGGGAGCCCAGCATATGCTCCCATTTTAGGCCGGTGGGGAAACCGCCGCCCCCCCTCCCCCGCAGGCCAGAGAGCTTTACCTGCTTGATTACCTGCTCCGGGGTCATCTGGCTTAAGACGTAGGCCAGGGCCGAGTAACCCCGGTGTTTCATGTAGTCTTCGATATCCGGTTTAACTACCTCGCAATTACGGAGCACCAGCCGGGATTGCCTTCGGTAAAAGGGCATCTTTTCCCTCCGGCGAAGCTCTTCCCTCGGCTCGGGATCACCCCGAAGCAGCCGTTCGACAATATTTCCAGCTTTAACATGTTCACGGATAATCTCCCGGGCCAGGTCGGGTTTAAGTTTCCGGTAAATTACCCCCTCCGGGTAGACAATTATGGTTGGGCCTTCGCTGCAATCACCGATACAGCCAATCTCCTTTATCTCCAGCGACAGCCGGTGCTTATCTAGTTCATCTTGGGTAGCCTTCTTTACTTCACAGCAACTAGTGGAGCTGCAGGGGAGGCCCCCGCACAATAGTATCCAGCGCTCGGCCGGGCTTGCGATATGGGCATGTTTCAGCTCTTCCCATAGGGTATCTACTGGTGCCATCTCCTCTGACCGACGTTTAGAGAACAAAACTTGTTCCCACTGCCCGAATCTATTCCCGGTCCGCTTCCTCCCGCCGGGCCAGGCTTCCTAAAAGTTGCTCTATCTTATCGGCGGTAAATTCTCCGTATAGCTCTTCCCCGATTTTAAGCACCGGTGCCATGCTGCAGGCACCAACACAGCGGGTAGTAGCCAGGCTAAGTCGACCATCGGGAGACACTTGCCCCGGTTCCAGGTTCAATTTCTCCCCCAACTCCTCCAACAGCTGGTGGCTACCTTTAACATAGCAGGCGGTCCCAGTACATACCTCCAGCCGGTGGCGGCCCACCGGAACGGTAGAAAACTGCGAGTAAAAACTGACGACACTATAGATCTCCGCCAGGGGGATGGAGAGCTCGGTAGCGACAAAAATTAGTGCTTTCCGGGGTAGGTAACCGAGCACTCCCTGTATCTCTTGTAATACCGGAATGACCGCTCCCCTTTTCCCCCGATAGCGCTCCACAATGGGTTGAAGCCTGGCCTGGAGTTCCCCCTCCAGGATGGAGGTTTCGGTGGTCACAATCGGTCCGCCCTTCTCCAAGCTGTACCGTTAAAATAAGATAGCATGACCTTATCCTGTTTCCAATAGGAGAGAACATACATGGGAATAAAAGCCGGGTCTATTTGGTTCAAGGGATGAATAAAGTGAAGAAGGGGGCCATTCCAGGACCTAGCCAATAATAATAGGACTAGGTTTGCGGTAGCTTACTAAAGAAAGGGTGGTTATTTTGCGGCCTGTTAATTCGATTCGCTTACTGGCACGGGTAGCGCTGCTACTGGCGATAACCCTAGTAATCCAGGGCCTGCGCCTACCTTCACCGGTAACCGGCCCGCTGGTTAATTTAATGTTAATTCTTTCCACGGCCCTAGTCGGGGCCGCCGGGGGGGTAGTAATCGGGCTTCTAACTCCCTGGGCCGCCCTGTTATTGGGCATTCTTCCTCCGGCCCTCGCCCCGGCGGTGCCCCTTATTATGGGTGGTAATGCCCTTTACTGTCTTCTCTTTGGCCTTTTAAACCAGAGATTTAAGGGCGGTGATCTGGTAGGGATAGGGCTGGGGTCGCTCCTGAAATTTGCCCTGATCGCAATGCCCGCCCGCCATCTGCTTCAGCTGCCTTCACCGCTGGTGGAGGTGCTGCTGGTACCCCAGCTTATAAACGCTCTTATCGGTGGTGTCGCCGCCATATTACTGTTTCATCCCCTACGCCAAGCCTTAAATCGGAAAAAATGACATGAGGAGGGGGCTGGGGGCCTGTCTTTCTTGACGGTACCTTATAAATCATTAATATCGATAAGCTGTTGCACGGTCACCCCATACCTCTTCGAGATGCTATAAAGCGTTTCTCCCTTTTTAACCTGATGCACGGTCCGGTTAGCATGGGAGGAGGGCAGCATCTTCTCTACCGTGTTGAAGGTGTAACCCTTATCCCGGAGGCCGGTTATGATCTGGGGCAGGGCCTGCACGGTTTTCGGTCCACCCACATGCATGAGGATAATTGCGCCGGGGGTAGCATTATCGAGCACCCGGTTAACAACATAATCAACAGAAACTATTTCCCCTCCAATTTTATCAGCCCAATCGTGGGTATCGATCGTCCACATAATAGTGTAAGGATACCCCTCCTGTTCTAAAATCTTCAGGATCTCCTGGTTGTACTCCCCGTAAGGCGGGCGGAACAGGTAGGGCCGGACCCCGGCCGTCCTTTGGATAATTTCCGTGGATTTTTGGATCTCTCGGTAGATTCCCTTTTTGTCCAGCTCCTTCATATGGGGATGGGTCAGGGAGTGGTTGCCCACGGCATGCCCGCGTCCAACGATTTCCCCTATCAGATCGGGATGTTCTTCAGCCCAGAGGGCCCGGGGAAAGAAGGTTGCGGTTACGCCGTGCCGGTCGAGAAGATCCAGCAGGGGGATCGTTTGATCAAATAGCCAGCCCGAATCAAAGGTCAGGGCAATCTCCTTGGATCCTGCAGTACTGGTGCCCTTGCTAATTACCTGGGAAGAGCCGCTTTCAACCGTCCCCCCGGGGACAGGAATAATCAGCGACTGGCCCACGTAGATCACCGGTGTTGAGGCCGGTGGGGTTCCCGGTGCTGTCGGGTCGCCGGTAGAAGGTTCCTCCCGATTCGGCAGTCCCACCGGGTCCTGGTCTTCCGGGCCCGGCTCACCATTGCCTGAATCCGGAGGTTCCCCTGGTGGTCCCTCCGGTGGAGAGGCCGGTTCAGCAGGGTGGAAGACCGTCCGCATAAAACTGTAGGCCCCGGGTCCTAAGGCCCCCCGGGAGGCGGCGTAGCCGGTGGTAATCACTGCCAGTAAAATAACGATCACTGCCAATGTTACTGCCCGGGTTTTCCCCCGGTTCCTCTTTTTCCTAGTCATGGAATTCCCCCTCCTGGATGATGTAATCTAATTTTATCACACCCCTATTTCCGGTTCACCCGCTATTTTTTGGTTCATCGCCAGGGCGGGGCGGGGAGCCCCGCCCTGCTCCCCACAGTTGGGAAGCTTTCCTTTTCTTACCGTACCCCCGGCCTATTTCTCCTTGACAGGGCTCTAAACCCGCTATATAATTTTCCAGGAAGGTGCAAACACCTGTTTGAAACACATGTTACATATGGGGCAGGAATAGTTGAAGTTAAGTCGTTTAATTGTAAACAACAAAAAATTAATTTTAACGATCGGGTTAATCCTACTGATCCCGGCAGCCTTGGGATACCTGTACACCGGGGTTAATTACGATCTAATATCCTATTTTCCCCCCGGTCTCCCTTCGGTTGAAGGTGAAAACCTGCTGAAAGAAAAGTTCGGCATGTCCGGGTTCGCCCTGGTGATGACTACCGGCCACGAGATATTTGAAGTATTGGAGTTAAAGGATAGGATAACGGCTGTCGACGGGGTCAAGGAGGTATCCTGGCTGGACGACTATACCGATGTCCATGTACCGGCAGAATTTATCATGGAATCGGTTCAGGAGCAGTTTTTATCAGGGGATTCCGCCTTGCTACAGGTGAAATTTGTGGAGAATGCCCGCTCCCAACGAACTGCCGCTGCGATTAAAGAGATACGCAGCCTGATCGGCGATGATGCCTACCTGGGCGGGGAGCCGGTATTTGCCACTGAAATGGAAGAGGCTGCTGGGAGGGAGCTGGTATTATATACACTGATTGCAGTAGTTTCCCTGTTTGTTGTGCTCTCTCTATCGATGACCTCCTTTTTGGAGCCGGTCCTTTTGCTGGTGGGTGTAGGGATAGCCGTTGTCTACAACATGGGAACAAACTTTATTTTTGGCCAGATCTCCTTTATGACCGCCTCCATCGCCGCCGTTATGCAGCTCGGTGTCTCTATGGATTACTCTATTTTTCTTCTCCACCGGTTTGAAGAGGAGAAACTAACCTGGAACGATCCCCGCAAGGCGATGGTCTCCGCCATAACAAAGACCGCCGGTTCCATTTCGGCCAGTGCTATCACCACCGTGGCCGGTTTTGCCGCCCTCATCTTTATGAAAAACGGGATTGGCCGGGACATGGGGCAGGTGCTGGCCAAGGGTGTCTTGATCAGCCTGATTGTGAACCTGACCGTGCTTCCCTGCCTAGTCCTGAAATTTCAAAAGACAGCGGATCGGTTTCGTCACAGGCTATTGTTGCCCTCTTTTGATCGCCTGGCCCCCCGGCTCATAAAGTGCCGGTCTATCTTTCTACTAGCAATCATTCCACTGGCCATAATTTCTTTCCAGGCCCGCCAGAAGCTGGATACCTATTATTCAAATGAAAGCTACCTTTCGGAGGAAACGCCGGCCATGGTTGCCGTTAACAATATTAGGGATACCTTCGGTAGTGCCGACCTGTTTTATATCATCACCCCCGATGAAGGGGTGGAAAAAGAGCAGGAAATGGTAGCGGTTTTGAAAGATACGGCGGGAGTGGAAAATGTCCTCGCCCTGTCCAGTGAGGCGGGGGTAGGTATACCGGAGTTTATCGTCCCGCAAGAGGTAAGGGAGCAGATGGTCTCTGATGGGTACCGCTCAATTATGGTGATGTTAAACACCGGCAGCTCCGACAGCCCGGAGGCGATGGCGGTTTTAAATATGGTTGAAAGCGAGGCCTCCCGTATATTTGATTCCTACCACCTGGCCGGTTCCGCCCCGGTAGTAAAAGATATGATCTCCCTGGAAGAGTATGATAACCGGATTGTCTCCCTGATCTCCATCGGGGCTATTGCCCTGGTCCTGCTGATCAATTTTAAATCCCTATCACTGCCAATTTTGCTTATCCTGGCCATCCAGGTGGCGATCTGGATTAACATGTCTATCCCTTATTTCCAGGGTGTACCCCAATCTTCGTTAACCCCGATTATTATCGGGGCTATCCAGCTGGGGGCTACCGTTGATTATGCCATTCTATTTACCAGTCGCTACCTGGAAAACCGGCATCGCCTGGAAAATAACCTGCAAATAGCCGAGCAGACGATACGTGATACCGGTCGGTCGATCTTAACCAGTGCCCTAACCCTGTTTGCGGCAACCATGGGGATCGGATTCCTGCCCAGCAGCATCAAAACTACCGGTGAAATGACCACCCTGATCGGCCGTGGCGCGCTGATCAGCATGGCTGTAATCTTCTTTGTTTTACCCGGGCTCCTGATTCTGTTTGACCCGGTGATCGGATTTACTACCCGGGGGTGGAGGAAGAAAAGTGCGGATGGTAAACCCTTAATAGGTCAAAGGAGGTTTTTCTCATGATCCAGTTTCGAAAATTAAAATCGGTGGCGGCAGTCCTGCTGGCGGTCTTGATCCTATTGACCGGTCTTGGTTCTACCGGCTATGCTGCCCGCCCGGGCCGGCATCAGAAGTATGAAACCGTATATGCCCATCTCGACCATGACGGCTCGGTCTTAAAGCAATCGGTTATAAACCGCATTAATTATTCCGGGGTTGGCCGGGTGGAGGATTATGGGGAATATACCAGCATTAAGGCCCTCAACCTAAATTTACTTCCCAGTATCTCCGGCTCCCGGATTATATGGGATGTGCCCGCCTATGAACCGGGGGTCCTTTTCTATGAGGGGGTTACCAGCCGGGAGTTACCGGTTGATATAGCGATTGACTATTTCCTCAACGGCCATCCGGTTACAGGAGAAGGACTGGCCGGCCAGGAGGGAAAGGTAACCATAAAGATCAAGATTGAAAATCGGTTGCGGGAAATAAGGGAGATTGAATATAAGGATAGCCGGGGTGAAATAGCCCGAAAACCGGAAGAGGTCTACGTGCCCTTGATGGTCCAGGTGACCATACCGGTGGACCTAGAGCGATTCCATTATATTGAATCGGAGGATGACGCGATCAAAGTGGTCTCCGGGGATACGATGAATGTAAGCTTCGGAACATTTCCTTTTCCAAAAGAGGAGCTTACCCTGGAACTGGTAGGTAAGAAGATCGAACTGGAACCGATTACCTTTGCTGTTATTCCCATGATGCCCCCCATACCGGAGGTGGAGATAGAAGAGGAGCTGGACGAACTTTATACCGGCGTCAAGAGTTTCAACAAGGCCGTTTCTGAGTTGGAAGGGATGAAAGGTTCGCTGGGCCAGGTATCCCGGTTGGTCGACGGGGTCGATGAGCTTAACCGGGGGGGGCAAAAGTTAGTTAAAAATTCCGATGATCTCTTGGAGGGTTTGTGGGATTATGTCTTCGGCGTCGCCGAAATAGCGAGGGCGACCGGGGTCCTCTCCGGCGGCCTGGATCGCCTGGCGGAGGGCTGCTCCCAGCTGGATGACGGTGCTGCCGAGCTGGCAAGAGGTACTGAAGAGCTGGCTACCGGCTTGCAGGAGATGGCTGTTAACGGGAGACAGCTGGTTATGGTTTTAAAAGTGCTGGCAGGGTTTTTGGAGCAGTTAGCTGAGAATGAAGAGATCTGTGAATTATTAGACGAGTATGGCCTTTCAGGGTTGGTGGAACGGTTGCCGGAGATATCCGAGGGGGTTGAAGAACTGGAGGAGGGCCTGAACCGGTTGGCTAACGGCAGTAGAAAACTTGCCGGGGGGGCTGACAGGTTAAGCTTTGGCATAGGCCAGGTTGCTGACAACACAAAGGAATTGGCCGATGGAGCTAAAGAGCTGCATGATGGGACGAAAAAACTAAGCGATGGGGGGCGCCATCTATACAAGGGGACCGCCGATTATTTGCACGGGGTTGACAAACTTTCCGGGGGGCTTGGCCAGATCAATGACGGAATGCGGGAGATGGATCGGGAGATGAGCCGGTTAAAAAAGTTAGAGATGCTAGGTACCAAAGGAGAAAGCCTAGACAGTATAGAATATTCTTTACAACAATCGCTGGAAGAGTTACGGTTAGGTCAATCTACCGCCGATGAGATGGAGCTGCTGGCCGAGCAGTATGTATCTTTTATGGATAATCAACATAATAGGGATAGCAGTGTCCAGTTTATTTTGAAAACCAAGGGTATCGAGTACAAATTAAACGAACCCGTTGATAATATTGAAAAACCGAAAAAGGGTTTCTGGCAGCGATTAATAGAACTCTTTGGTTTCCGGTCATGAGTCGCGGGGACGGAGGCTTTAACTCATGAGTGAGTCGCGGGGACGGAGGCTTTAACTCACCGGGCGCAGCTTTGCAGGCCTAGGGTGGGCAAAAACCGGAGGGGGTGTTGCTATGGAGAGCGATAGGGGGGGTACAAAAAAAAGAATAGTAGATGCGGCAGCGGAGATCGTAGGCAGCCAGATCGGAGCAGATTTAACCATCCGGGAGCTGGCCAAAAAGGCCAATGTAAATATAGCTGCTGTAAATTACTACTTTAACACCAAAGACAATTTGATGCATGAAATTGAACAAACCTTTGCCACCGAGTTTAAAAATATTAATACATTTCTTAGCAGGGAGAAGAATCTTCCCCCGCGGGAACGACTTTTCCAGTGGGCGGAGATGCTGATGAGCTACCTGATGGAGAAACCGGGAACTATCGGCACCTTTGTGGTAAACGTGGTTAGTGGATGGAACTCCACTTTAATCCCGGAGCTTGTGCATGGGCTGAGCAATTACCTGTTACCGGTAGTTAAGAAGCTATTAAAAAACGATGATTATAATACCGCCTATAGGGCTAGCCTGCATATCATGTCCTGCATTATCACTCCCATACTAATCTATCATGCCTCCAGTACCGGCTTGGCCATCGATATCTCCGACCGGGCTCGCCGTAGGGAATATATCAGCTCTTTCCTGGATTATTTTAGCTAGAAATTGAGAACAACACCGTCCCTGCTCTCCGTGTTAACCCTCCAGGTTGCGGAGCTGATGGACTATCCCTACTACCTGTTTTAAGGGGATGACAAAGGCAATTCCGGTGGCCGGTTTCTCCAGCTGGCCAGCTTTAGAGATCGCCTGCAGTACCCTTTCTGTTTTGTCGGTAGTAATTACAGTAAAAATGATCTCTTTTTCCGGTTCAATCGGGATACCCAGTAATTTTTTCTGTTCATGAATACCGGTTCCCCTACCCAAGAAGATCGTTGCTCCTTCGGCACCGCCCTCCTTGGAGGCCCGGACAATCTGTTCCGCGTAACCTTTCCGGACCACGGTTACGATTAAGTCATGGTTTAGCGCTGAGGTCATCTTCATTCTCCTCCTTGTTCCGCTCGCGGTAAATAAAACCTAACGCCATTACCAATAAAATTGGGGTTATCGCCACCAGGGCTACCAGCCCAAAGCCATCCACTACCGGATGCCGCCCCTCCAGGGCTGTGGCCACCCCGACTACCATGGCCATTACGACAGTAACGGTCATCGGCCCGGTAGCTACCCCGGCGGCATCAAAGGCAATCGCAACAAAGGCCGGGTCGGCAAATTTAAGCAGGACCAGGGCTGCTGCAAAACCGGGGATAGCCAGGTAGTAGATCGAGATACCGTAGACCGCCTTGGCCATTCCCAGGGCAATGGCAAGGGCTACCCCCAGGCAAAGGGTATACATAATTATTCTGCTCTTGATCGCCCCCCCGGAGGCTTTCTCCACCTGTGCACTGAGCACCCGTACATTCGGCTCGGCCAGGGTAATAATAAAGCCCAGCCCGAACCCAACGGGAATCAGGATCCAACTGTAGGGGGTGGAGCCGATAGCAAAGCCGATATCCTCGCCGGCGGGCATAAAGGCCACCTTAATTCCCTGTAAAAACAGGATTAATCCCAGGTAGGCCAGGGCCAGCCCCTTCAGGGTGTTAAAGATAAAATCCCGGGGTTGGGGCAGCACCTTTTGAAATACTAAAAATAATAGCAGCAGGGGCGCCACGGCGGCGGCCACCTCTCCCATGACCTTTCCAAACCCCTGCCACATGGAGAGAGCCAATGGGATCATCCGAACAGCACCCCCAGGAGCAGAACCCCAATTATCGGGCCCAGAAAGACCAGGCCAATCAGACCAAAGCCATCGGTGAGGATTGATTTGCCCCCCAACACGGAGGCGGTACCGATTCCCAGGGCCAGCACAAAGGGTACCAGCAAGGGCCCGGTAATAACCCCCCCCGCGTCAAAGGAGATAGCGGCAAAATTAAGCGGTGTCAGACAGGCCAAAAGGATCACCAAGGCGCAGCCCACGGCCAGGATGGTGGAGATGGGGATACCCAATAAAACGCGTAGCAGGGCCAGGGCGATCATGATCGCTACCCCCACCGCAACGGCGGCGATCAGGATCCACTTGCCTACCGCCCCCGCCGAGGCAAAATCAACGTAATGGGCCAGGATCTGGGTGTTCGGCTCGGCGATGGTTACCGATAGACCTAGGATAAAGGCTACCCCGATCAAGATTGCCACCGAGCCCCGGGTAGCCAGGGCCGATCCTACCGCCTCTCCCATCGGGAGGAGACCCAGGTTGATGCCTAGCGTAAAAAGGGTCAGGCCAATAATAACCATAATCGCCCCCAGCAAAAATCGAGCCAGGGTCTCCTTCGGTAGTCCGGCCAACAGTTGCAGTACGGTGATAGCGCCGATAACCGGCAGGATGGTCTTAGAGACATCTGCCAGTACAGTTTTTAGATCATTCAATAGCGAAGCCCCATATCATAAATAGTTATCTAATAAAGTCTAACGTACCGAGGTTGGCTTGTCCACGGGGAGGGAAAATAGTTTCTTTCGCGAAGTTCATGATAAGTGGCAATTGGGTCAATTGAGGGGAAATAGCTCTCTAAGGGCGGTTAATATTTTTTAATAACTGCCGAAGAATTATA
>JAAZLS010000032.1 GCA_012799185.1 Bacillota bacterium
CGCCGCGGGCATCGTTTCGTTTAAAATTTAGCCCCTCATCTTCAAAGATGGCAATCAGGTTGGTTAGACGATCCACCATCTCTTTGCCCCGGCCTAATTTATCGGGATCGTTAAAATCGGCGACGGTTATTACGCCTACTAAGTCGTTGGCGTCAGCTAACTTGCGGATGGCAATGTTAACCTTATCGCCGATATCTTTATCGCCCTTTAGTTTCATTAAATCTTTAAAACTGCCCCCCTCCGGCACCTGGATCAGGGCATCATCTTGGCCGTAGTATTTATCGGTTACATAGCGCATGAAAAGAAGAACCAGTATGTAATCTTTATATTGAGAGGCGTCCATCCCCCCCCGCAGTTCATCACAACTCTGCCACAGCTTGGTATAAAGATCACTTTTTTTAATGGCCATCATTTTCCCCCTTTAAATAACATCTGCCCATATAAATCATATCATATCGACCTTTAGAATTAGCTGCATCAATTTTAATTTTTACCGCCGGCTAATGAGTAAAAGCCTCCGTCCCCAAAACTCAAAAACTCACAAAAAAAGGGCCGCCTCTTTGGCCCCTTTTTGAGCTAATTCTCAGTCGCAACTAAATTTATTCGTTCGCGCAAATTTTAATTTCTACTGCCGAGCTAATGAGTAAAAGCCTCCGTCCCCGGGACTCATTTAACCCATTGTTTCACAGCTGAGCAAGAGCGCCTCAGCCACCGCCCGGTTAACTACCTTGCCATTAATTATATTGATTCCCCGGCTTATTGGCGCTTTTTCGTCAATAATCCGGCGATAGCCCTTATCCGCCAGCTCTAGGGCAAAGGGGAGGGTGGCATTATTTAAAGCGTAGGTAGAGGTGCGGGGCACCGCCCCCGGTATATTAGAGACCGCATAGTGGAGAACACCGTAGCGCTCGTAGGTAGGTGCGCTATGGCTGGAGGTATGATCCGCTGTTTCAATACATCCTCCCTGGTCAATAGCCACGTCGACTACCACTGTTCCCGGACGCATTGTTTTGATCATTTCCTTGGTACAGAGGACCGGTGTCCTGCCACCGGGAATCAAGACGGCACCGATAAGCAGATCGGCCACAGAGACGGCCTGGGCTATATTTTGAGGGTTGGAATAAAGGGTTAAAAGGCGGCTACCATTTGCCTCATCAAGGTAACGCAATCGCTGGACATTATTATCAATTACGGTTACCTTGGCCCCCATCCCCATGGCGACCCGGGCCGCGTTCATGCCAACGATGCCACCGCCAAGAACAACCACGTTCGCTGGAGTAACACCAGGCACTCCCCCCAGGAGTATACCGATCCCACCATTCGATTTTTCCAGGAAATGGGCGCCGATCTGGGTGGACATCCGGCCGGCGATTTCGCTCATTGGCGCTAACATAGGAATAGTACCATCAACGGTTACCGTTTCATAAGCGATCGCCACTACCTTTTTCTCGATAAGTACCCGGGCCAGTTCCGGCTGGGGTGCCAGGTGCAGGTAAGCAAAAATTATTTGCCCTTCCCTTAACAGTTCATACTCCACCGGCTGGGGCTCTTTAACCTTGTATATCATTTCTGCCCTCTCATAGAGCTCCCGGGCCGTAGGAACAATCTCGGCCCCAAAATGAAGGAATTCAGCATCCTCAATACCGCTACCCGCGCCCGCACCTTTTTCAATCAACACCTGGTGTCCCCTATTAATAAAAGCTGTTACCGCACCCGGGGTAATTGCAATTCGGTTTTCGTCAGTTTTAATTTCTCTAGGTACACCAACAATCACTTCATTATCACCTTTCCAGTTAATAATTCTTATATTAGCATAAAATCGGCCGACGCGGGCCCCTTATCCGGAGGCGGGCCAACAAAAAAAAGAAACAACCCCTGCATTGCAAGGGTTTTATGGGTGGTGCGAGCGAGAGGAGTTGAACCTCCACGTCCGTACGGACACCAGGTCCTGAACCTGGCGCGTCTGCCATTCCGCCACGCTCGCCTGTGGGCTATGGTTTTATTATAACCGCTGGCCCGTATTATTTCAAGGCAAATGTTATCTTTTAATCTACATAAACCTCTACTTTTGTCCAGCCCCCCATCATCGGTATCTATGTCCACTAATTTGCCATCGCTTAGCCCCCCTCATCAAATGGCATAAATTCAACCTATAGCAATTTCCAGAGCCGAACTGTTACTGTTTGCAGCCTTTTACACCGCCGGCAGCGGTTGAAAAGAGCTATATCTCTTTGATGCACAAAATTTACCCCCCCTTATTCGGCAGGGGGGGTTATATGGGAAGATGAGTTAACCAACCTATTTACCCGGTTCCTTCAACTGGGGGAAAAGGTGGCGCAGCTCCATCGGCATGGGGAAAGCAATCACAGAACCCTGCTGGCTGGCAATTTCTGGCAGGGTACGTAACAGCCGTAGATAGAGTCCCCCGTCCTGGTCGCTTAGGATCTGGGCTGCCTCCGCCAACTTTTTAGCGGCCTCCTTCTCACCGTCAGCCTGAACAATGATAGCCCGCCTCTCTCTTTCGGCGGTAGCCTGGCGCGAGATCGCCCTTTGCAGGCTCTCGGCGATAACCACGTCTTTAATTTCTACTGCGGAGACCTTTATGCCCCAGGGATCGGTGGCTTGATCCAGGATCTGTTGGATCAACATGTTTAACTTATCCCTTTCCGATAGTAGTTCATCCAAATCGGCCTGCCCAACCACACTTCGCAGGGTGGTCTGGGCCAACTGGGCGGTAGCATATCGGTACTCCTCCACATTAACTATCGCCCGCGTCGGATCCAGTACCCGGTAGTAAACTACCGCGTTCACGCTGGTAGTAACGTTATCCCGAGTGATAACCTCCTGGGTAGGCACATCCAGGGTAACAATCCGTAGCGGTACCTTAATAACACGATCAATAAAGGGAATAATAATTACCAATCCCGGACCCCGGGCCCCAATGATATGACCCAGCCGAAATACAACCAGCCGTTCATATTCCCGCACCACTTTAATTGTCGAAGTCAACAACAACAATATTATTATTACTAACGGTACCATCCAAGGCATCCTTTATACCTCCCGTGCATTTTATTCCGACTTGTCTGCCGGGCGTACCCATAATAGGGTGCTTTCTGCCCTCACTACTTCAACCTTGGCACCTTCCTTAATAACTTTACCATCTGCGCTCCGGGCTATCCAAATCTCTCCTTGAGACCTAATCATTCCTTCCGGGTCCAACTGTTTAACTACAATCCCCTCCGTGGGAGCAGTAAAGAAAGTACTCCCGGTATGGCGATGTTTACGGTAATGGATCACCCTCTGCGCTGCCAATAAAACAACTGCGATCAGTACGATCACGATGACAATTACCGTTTGCCGAAAACCGCTGTACCAATCAATTCCCATCAGGGGTTCGTGGGGTAACAACAAGGCTCCCGCCAGAAGGCTGATTCCACCCCCGATACCGAGGATTCCAAACCCCGGGGTAAAGATTTCGGCTACAATTAGGCCGGCTCCCAACATCATTAGGATCAACCCGGTAGTCGCTGCCTCAAACATTCCGATACCGTATATACCCATAATCAAAAATATTCCCCCCAGTACCTCCGGTACCATGGTCCCCGGTGTGCTAAATCCAAAATATAGGCCAAGGATTCCGAGTATCAGCAATATAAATGAGATCTGGGGATCGCTAAGCCAGTTTTGCAACTGTTCGCTGATATTCATCTTCCCGCTCTCGATTATTGCCTGCTCCGTATCCAGTTCGTATACCCGGTCATGCTTATGTATTGCCTGGCCATGCAGTTGATTTAACAAGTCTGGCAGATCGGTGGCTAAATATTCAACCACCCCTTCTTTATAGGCCTCCCGGGCTCCCATGGTCAAGTTTTCGGTAATAAATTTCTCGGCTATCTCCGGGGGACGCCCTTTTTCCTCAGCCAGGTCCCGCAGATGACCGGATAAGAATTTGGTAGTTTTATCGCTGGCCTCCTCTACCCCCTCAGGAGAGATGGAGATAGGTTGAGCCGCCCCGATGGTCGTTCCAGGAGCCATGGCGGCAATATCGGAACAGAGGACAATAAAGGCTCCGGCCGAGGCGGCAATGGCCCCGGAAGGGGCTACCAAGACCGCCACCGGCAACTGGGCATTTAGGATGCTCTTATTTATGCTGATGGTAGCATCAACCAGGCCACCGGGAGTATCCAGCAATATTACCAGCAATTCTGCCCCGGCCTGTTCCGAATTACGGATCGCCCTTTCCAGGTATGCTAATTTACCGGGGGTGACAGTGCCTTCCAGGGGAACGGAGATTACTGTCTTTCCCCCGGCCGAAAGCGGACAGGCAAAAACGGCCCATGCAATAAAGATTAGTAACAGGATCAAGGCAGCCTTCACCACCTGTCGACCCCGGTGGATATTGGACAAGGTCAGTTTACACCCTCCTTCCCCCGGTAGCAGCTAATGATTAGCCCACCATCTATAGTTTAAACTATTTCCAGGCAAACTGGAAATAAAAAGATTACCGTAGGCCCCCTATCCCCCATAGACCCAGTTATCGGCCTCTAAGACGTAACTGCAGATCTCATCTTCGGCAAAAAATAGCCCTATCTCCCGGGAGGCACTTTCCGATGAATCGGAGGCATGGACTACGTTGTTTCCGGTAAAAAGAGCCAAATCCCCCCGAATAGATCCGGGTGCGGCCGCTACTGGATCGGTCTCCCCCACCAGTTTACGAACCACACCTATCGCCTGATCACCTTCCCACACCATCGCTATTACGGGACCGGAGGTAATAAAAGCGATCAGGCTATCATAAAAACCCTTCCCCCGATGCTCTTCATAATGGCGGGCAGCCAGGCCGGGTGATAGCTGCATCATCTTTAAAGCCACCAGCTTTAATCCCTTTTTCTCCAGTCGTTTAATAATTTCTCCAACCAGTAGTCTCTGCACCGCATCGGGTTTAATCATAACAAATGTTCGTTCTTTGGCATGCACTAGTTTGCCCCCCTCTAGATTTAACTGCCCCTTTATCATATTATAACAGCATTGAGACGGCTTACGCAGTCTTATGCTGAAGTTCCACGTTAAATATCCCGCGCTTTATTTCCCGGGCAACCATATTTTTTGCGGAAAATTTCTCTTTTAGATAGTTGCACGACAGCCACGGATCGACAGTCTGACCACAGGTAAAAATATCTACCGCTGCATATCCAAATTCCGGCCAGGTATGAATGGCCAGGTGCGATTCAGAAATCACCACCACGCCGCTCACTCCCTGGGGGCTAAAATGATGAAATACCGTCTCCCTTACCTCCGCTCCCGCCTCCAGGGCGGCCGCCACCATGCCTTGTTTTATGAAATCAATGTTGTTTAAGATACTGGGCGGGCAACCGTAATACTCAACTAAAATATGGCGTCCCAAAGCGCTCATCTCAATACCTCCTTTAAATTTTTTTGAGAAGATCTGTACGAGTTTAACAGACTTGTAATAAAAGTCAATCCCTGGCGCCGGTAACGGTTCACCGTAACCAGGTATCCCGTCATGGTAAAATATATGCGAAATTTAAAAAGGTGTTCAATGGAGGGGCGAAGATGGCGGTTACCGCAGGGAAAGGCCCAAATAGGAGACTGAAAGTCGGCATCAAACCTCCGATTTTTGGCGATACATGGCCGTGCCAATCAGTGTAGCACCGGTTTCCGCTAATATAACATCATTTGCATCAAACTTGTTATTAAAACGGGCCAGGATAAGTGTACCCAGCCGCTTGCCCCCGCTTATAATTGGGGTAACAGTGATTATTTTATTGGCAAAGAGGCAGCTTTCCGATTCGACAAAGATACATTCATTCTTAATTTGATACAGGTTAACCTGGGAGCTTTCTTTCTTTTGTAGAAATTCGTTATACTTGGGAGGGAAACAACCCTGCTTGATAACATTATTAACCATTAGGTCGCACTCAAAATCTGCTAAAAAAGAGTGACCTAAAATATTCCCGGCTTGATCTACAATATAGATGTTAGATTGAATAACTGCGGTTAAACCTTCGGCTAACACGGGAAAGCTTAAATTCTGCCCGGCGGTATTTCGAATAATGTTATTAATCTTCCTGGTTTTTGTTAATAAGGGTGAGTTAATCATTTGAGTTTATTCACCCCACCAGTTAATAACTCTAAATTCCCAACATTTTGATAACTTCTATGCCTGCTTATTAAATCCTGCCTCTAGTTTATTAGGGCCAGGCTTTTTTATTCTTTTATTTTGTTAGCAGATGATAAAGGTGACAGGGGGACGGAAAACCATCAAACCCTCCGATTAAAATATTTGGATACCGGCAGTAAAAGCACTAACACCGTAAAAATTTCCAGGCGACCTAGGATCATTATTATACTAAGCAGGAGAAGCCCTGCCGGGGGGATCACCCGGTACGTAAACAAGGGCCCCACCCGGCCCAATCCCCGCCCAATATTACCCAGGGCCGAGGCAGCTGTTGAAGCAGCCGTAGTCAGATCCAGGCCCATGCCACAAAGGGCCAAGGTAGAGACGGCAAAGATCAGGAGGTAAAAAAAGGTAAACGCGGCTACTCCTCGCATCATCTCCTCGGAAAGGGGTTCCCCCCCCAGCTTGACCGAGCTAACCGCCGAAGGATGGATCAAGCGATAGAGTTCCCGAAAGGCATATTTAAATAAAATTAGAAGCCGGACCTGTTTGATTCCGCCCCCGGTAGAGGCCCCGCAGGCTCCCATAAACATTAATAAAAATAATAGGGCCCGGGCAAAATGGGGCCAGGTATCATAGTCGGCGGTAACATAGCCGGTGGAGGTAAGGATAGAGATCACCTGGAACGCCCCCTGGCGCATGCTCTTCGCCAGGCTCCCGGCCAAGTGGGGATAAATGTTGATCGTGATCAAGAGAATGGCAATACTGGTACTGAAAAAATAGAACCGTAGCTCCTCGTCCTCAACCACTTTTCCCGGTTCCCCCCTAAATAGACGATAATAGAGCATAAAGTTAATCCCGGCAGCAAACATAAATATGGCTATTATTATCTCTACGGCCGGGTTCTGTAGTGAGCCTACACTGGCATTAAAGGTAGAGAAGCCACCGGTGGGGATAGTAGCCAAGGCGTGGGCTAGGGAATCAAAAAAACCTACACCGCTTAAATATAGCAACGCGGTCAGCAAGGCGGTTAGCGAAAGATAGATTAGCCATAAGCGGCGGGCGGTTTCAGCCACCCGAGGGACTATCCGCTCGCTCATGGGCCCGGGCAGCTCGGCTTTAAACATGGCCGGGCTACGAAAACCAAACCGGGGTAAAATAGCTACCGATAGAACAATAATCCCCATCCCCCCCAGCCATTGGGTAAAAGAACGCCAAAATAATAGCCCCCGGGGTAAAGATTCTACATCTTCAATCAAGGTGGCTCCAGTGGTAGTAAAGCCGGAGATCGATTCAAAAAACGCCTCAAGAAAACTCCCTTCAAACAATCCGAAAAAATAAAAGGGAAGCGCCCCGAAGAGACCCGCTAAGAACCAGGCCAGGGTTACCAGTGAAAAACTTTCCATTAAGGAAAACTGCTCAGGACGATAGGGTAAAAACAGCCGGTAAAATAGCAACCCTATCCCGGCAGTTAAAAGGGAGGACCATAAAAAAGCGGGGAAATCCTTTCCCCCCTCCGGGAGAGACCAAACAGTAGAGATTAACATGGCCCCTGATAAAAAAAGTAATAGGATACCCAACGGGTAACAGATCCGAAAGCGCCGCATAACCCATCTCCTTAGGTAAAGATAAGAATAGCTATTTCTCGGTTTCTTCTTTGAAGCGGACCTTCTTATTCCGTCCCCCGGCGAAATAGCGATCCAGAGATTGACTAATCTCGGGCAACATAAATATAACCAGGTGATCCCCCGATTGCAGGCGAGTTTCCCCGTTGGGGACTATTACTTTCTCCTGGCGGACAATGGAGCCGATAAGCAGGCCGCGGGGTAAATTTGCCTCGGAGAGCTTGCGCCCGGTTACCCGGGCCGAGTCAGTTAATATAAGCTCCACTACCTCCGCCCGCTCATCCTCTAAAATTTGGAGGGAGACGATTTTTTCCCTCCTGGTAAGGGTTAGTATTTGCGAGGCGGCTACTAGGCGGGGGTTAACCACTGAATTAATTCCCAGGGTGTGATAGACCGGCATATATTGAGGATCCCTAACCTCGGCGACAACCTTTTTAATACCCCGCTGCCGGGCGATAGCCGATACCAGCATGTTGGTGGGATCATCACCGGTAACAGCAATGAGCGCATCCGCCTGCCGGATCCCTTCTTCCTCCGAATAGGCCAGCTTGGTAACATCTTCGTTTAGCACCAGGGTGCGCGAAAGCTCCCGGCTCAGTTCCCGACAACGCTCCGGGTCCTTTTCCAGTAGCACGGTGGTAAAGGGGTTCTGCCCGGCTTCTATCATTTTAGCCAGCTGCAGCCCGGTCATCCCCCCGCCCAGGATAGCTACCTGCCGGATGCGGGTTTTCTCGTGATGCAATAACCAGCTAATATCCCTGAGAACCTCGGTACTACCGGCAATATAAATTTTATCCCCCGGGTGGACAATATCTTTACCACCGGGAACGATAAAACCCTCCCGGGGGTTATTGATGCCTACTACGATACAGCCGGGGGGAAGCGACAGCCGGGAAAGCGGTTTCCCGGTAACCCCCGTCTCTTCACCCACGGCCAATCCCAGCATCATTACCTTACCCCGGTAAAAATATTCGATATCACTGGCCTCGGGGAAATGCAGGATCCGGGAAATCTCCGCAGCGGTTGCCCGTTCCGGATTGATTACAATATCGATACCGATCTGTTCCCGGGTAAGCCCGGAAGAATCATGAAGATAGTCGGCATCCCGAACCCTTCCCACGGTAATGGGAACGCCAAAGCGCTTGGCCAGCATGCAGGAAATAATATTAATCTCGTCGATTTCGGTAACCGCAATTAATATATCCGCTTTTTTTACCCCGGCCTTTTCCAGTATGGTAACGCTGGCCCCATTCCCCTCAACAACCATGATATCCAGGGAGTTGTCAAGCCGCCGGGCCTGGGCACGGTTTTTTTCAACAACTACCACATCCAGGTTGCTCTCCGATAGGCTGCGGGCCAGCTCATAACCGACACCGCCCCCTCCGATAATAACAATATACAACCCCATTCTTCCTTTCCGGTTGGACCCAACTACCCCTACCCCTAATCGGTAGCGGAACAACCTTCCCGTTTAACTTAATTATAACTCAAGGTATAATAAAAGGTAATAAAGTTAAAGGAGGCATTCTTCATTGCCTGATCGATACCCAAGGCTACGATCCTGTTTACGGTTAATCAAACCATATATTCCTGGAAAATCGAGAGAAGCAATTGCGCGGGAGCTGGGCTTAACCGATATAGTTAAACTGGCTTCCAATGAAAATCCCCTGGGACCCTCCCCCCTGGCCTTAGAAGCCATCGGGCACCATTGTCAGGAGATCCATTACTATCCCGATAGTAACGGCTATAACCTGAGGGAGGCGCTGGCCAAAAAACAGGGCATAAAAAAAGAACAAATTATTCTCGGCAACGGTTCCGACGAGTTAATTGGCCTGTTAACCCAGGCCTACCTCCAACCCGGTGAGGAGGCGGTTACAATCTATCCCACCTTCTCCGAATATGAAATAGCTGTCCGCAAAGCAGGGGGAACCATCACCTATTTTCCCCTGGAAAGGCCAGATTTTAATTATAACCTGGATGTTATCCTATCCCATTTAACGGAGAAAACCCGCCTGGTTTTTATCTGTAGTCCCAATAATCCTACCGGGACCATAATCCCCTGGCAAAAGATTACACAATTTATAGAAAAGCTTCCGGCGGGCCTCCTGGTAGTGCTCGATGAAGCCTATGTTGAATACGTTGCCGATCCCGGCTACGGATGTAGCATCAGGCTGATCAAACAGCATTTCCCGGTAATCTCACTCCGCACCTTTTCAAAAATTTACGGTCTGGCCGGCCTACGAATCGGCTACGCCATTGCCCCGGAGAAAATTATTTCCGACTTAAACCGGATCCGAGATCCGTTTAACGTTAACTCCCTGGCCCAGGCAGCAGCCCTAGCCGCCCTAGCTGATGAACAACATCTAAAGAAGAGCCTGCGGCTGGTAGAAAAGGGCAGGCGGCAGCTGACCCAGGGACTGGCAGCGATGGGCCTGGCCCCGATCCCCTCGCGGGCTAATTTTATTTTCCTCGATGTGGGGATTAACTCACAAAAGATCTTTACACAACTACTTAAAAAGGGAATAATCATCCGTAGCGGAGATATATTCGGTTTTCCGACCTTTATCCGTGTAACCATCGGCACCGAACAACAGAATCACCGTTTTCTTGAAGCCCTGGCCGGTATTCTTAAATAAAGTAGATAATCGCTAGCTGTTCTCCCTTTCTTTTTCGGTATCTCTTGCTCGTAGCTCCCTGAGGACATCGTCCCATGATACCTCCGACCACTCCAAGGCCAGCAGGGCATGAAAAAAGAGGTCGGCCCCTTCCAAAATGATTTCGTGCCGATCTTTGTTTTTGAGGGCAATCAAAAACTCGGTCGCCTCCTCACCGACCTTCTGAAATATCCGATCCTCACCCCCGGCTGTTAACCCGGCTATGTAAGAGCCAGCCGGTCTCTCCCGTAGCCTGGCTTTAATAATCTCTTGCAACCGGGCCCAAAAATCGCTCCCCTCCCGCCAGGTTCTCTCCCCCGACTTACTCCCCCGGAAAGTTCTATAAAAACAGGAGCTATTCCCCGTATGGCAGGCCGGGCCCTTTGCCTCAACCAGGAGAAGAAGGGTATCGGCATCACAGTCATAGCGGATCTCTTCTACTTTCAGGACATTACCGGATGTTTCACCTTTTTTCCAAAGTACTTTTCTGCTACGACTCCAGAACCAGGCATAGCCGGTCTCCTCGGTTTTCTGCAGCGATTCCCGGTTCATATAGGCCAGCATTAAAACCTGGCCGGAATAGTTATCCTGGACAATAGTCGGAATTAAGCCCTGATCAGTAAAGGAGAGGAGCTCAATTTCCGCTTTTATATCTCCCAATTTAGGTTCACCTCCACCCCACGCCTCGCCAAAAAGTTTTTAACCTCTTTTATAGTAAGAACCTGGTAATGAAAAATAGAGGCCGCTAGCGCGGCAGCGGCCCTGCCCCTGGTCAAAACCTGCCAAAAATCTTCTGCTGTTCCGGCCCCCCCGGAGGCAATAACAGGGATTTGAACCGCCGCCGCAACAGCCATCGTTAACTCTAAATCGTAGCCGTCCCTCCGGCCATCCCGGTCTATAGCGGTCAACAAAATCTCGCCTCCCCCCCGCTGTTCAATCTCCCGGGCCCAGTCTAAGACATTACACCCGGTGGGGGTTTTCCCCCCATGGATAAAAACTTCCCACCCCGCCATCGCCTTGTTGTAACCGGCATCGATGGCGATAACCAAGCTCCGGCTTCCAAAACGAAGGGAGGCCTCCGTAATAAATTCCGGGTTGGCAACTGCGGCAGAGCCGATAGAGACCTTGTCCGCCCCGGCCTGTAATAGGGTCTTCATCTGATCCAGGTTGCCAATACCCCCCCCGGCAATCAGTGGGATGGTAACCTTCCTGGTGATTTTACCGATTAACCGCTCCAGCGATTCCGTTCCATCGCCAGAGGAAGCGATATTTAAAAGGACTAGCTCATCGGCCCCCGCCCGGTCATAGAAGCAGGCTAATTTAACCGGATCACCGGCATCCTTCAATGCCGTAAATTCTACCCCCTTAACCACCCGGCCCCCCTTAAAATCGAGGCAGGGAATAATCCGTTTAGGTACCATAACCTTCCCCTTATCCTTTCCTGCTAGCAATCGCCAGGGCTTCTTCCAAGGTAAAGCGCCCATCGTAAAGCGCCTTTCCGATAATAACTCCGCTAACCCCTTTTCTTTCTAGGCGCTGAATATTTTTCAGGTCCACCAGGGACGAGATTCCCCCCGAAGCGATAATTTTTAATCCTGGGATAGAGGCCAACTCCTCCAGGCCCTTCAAATTTGGACCGACCAACATACCATCCCTGGCGATATCGGTATAAATAATTTCCTCCACCCCCAGGGAAAGAAGATGGCGGGCCAGGTCAACAGCCTTCAGACCTGTTTTTTTCACCCACCCCTTAGTGGCAACCACTCCCCTTTTAGCATCGATGCCAACTATCAGGCGCGAACCAAAGGAGGCAATTAACTCTTCTAAAAGCAGCGATTCTTCAGCGGCTACCGTTCCCAGGATGACCTTATCAATACCTAGTTGGAGGGCCTCTTCTACAGCGCGAAAGTTACGCATACCTCCCCCCAATTGAATTGGAATCTGTACCGCTTTAACGATCGCAGCAATAACCTCCCAGTTTTGTGGTGATCCCTCAAAAGCACCGTCTAGGTCAACTAAATGCAATCGCGGGGCCCCCGCCTGTTGCCAGTGCAGGGCCATCCCTACCGGGTCTGTGCTATATGTTGTTTCATGCTGCCTTTGACCCTGCCTAAGGCGGACACAGCGTCCTTCGCTTAAATCGATGGCAGGAATAATAAGCATTAAGACAACACTCCCTTGGTAGAGGGAACAACACCGTCTCTTCCGGTGATTTCCACCGCTTCTTTTAGGGCACGTCCCAATGCTTTAAATAGGGCTTCCACTAGATGATGTTTGTTTTGCCCGTCAAGCTGCTTCACATGCATGGTAAGCTTTCCCTCATTGGCAAAGGATCGTAAAAATTCCTCTACCAGTTCTCCATCCAACCCACCAATATTTCCCGGTGGAAGTTGAAAATCATAATTTAAATATGGCCGCCCAGATAGATCCAGTGCCACCAGGATCAGAGCTTCATCCATGGGCAGCAGGCTATGAGCGTAGCGTTTAATTCCCTTCTTTTCGCCTAGGGCCTCCCGCAAAGCCTGGCCCAGGCAAAGACCTAAATCCTCCACCAGGTGATGGTACCCGGTCCCTAGATCGCCGGAGGCGGAAATTTCTAGGTCAAAAGAACCATGGTAGGCTACCTGCGACAACATATGTTCAAAGAAGGGAAGGCCGGTCTTAAGGGCATATTTTCCCTCTCCATCCAGGGTTAATTCCAGTTCGATTTTTGTCTCAGCAGTCTTCCTGGAAACGTGGGCTTTCCTTTGCATGCAGCTTCTCCCTCCTTAATTTTAGGGCCAGGGCATGGGCCTCCAACCCTTCCACCCGGGCTATAGTTTCAAAGTAGCCCCCCTCCCCAGCCAGGGCCTCCGGTGTGTAATAAAGAAAAGAGGAACCTTTTAGAAAGTCCTCAACTCCCAGCGGGGAGGCAAAGCGGGCTGCCCCCCCGGTCGGCAGAACGTGATTAGGACCGGCACCATAATCACCGGCTGCCTCCGGAGCAAAGGCCCCCAAGAAGACCGCCCCGGCGTTTTCTACCTTTGGCAGGTGATCCCAGGGGCTCTCCAGGTGAAGCCCCACATGTTCCGGCGCCATCCGGTTTACCAGGGGCCAGGCCTCCTCTAAAGAGGGTAGTAGAACCACCCCCCCATTTTCCCGAAGCGATTCCTCAATAATGTCCTTCCGCCCCTGTTCAATCAAAAGAGTACTTACCTCTACTACAATTTCTCCTGCCAACCGATCTGAATCAGTAAGGCAGTAGGCGCGGGACCAGGGATCGTGTTCGGCCTGGGCAATCAAATCTATCGCCACCAGGCGGGGATCGGCGGATGCATCGGCTACAATAACCACTTCACTAGGACCGGCAGGAAGATCGATCCCTACCTGCCCAAAAACCATTTTTTTGGCAATGGTAACAAATATATTGCCGGGCCCTACTATTTTTTCTACTGCTGGGATAGTCTCAGTTCCAAAGGCCAACGCCGCCACAGCCTGGGCCCCACCAACCTTGAATATTGCTTTTGCCCCGCTCTCCTCGGCGGCTACCAAGGTATAAGGGCTAACCCGGCCGCTCCGATCCGGTGGGGTACAAACATATATCTCTTTTACACCGGCCAACCTGGCCGGAATAACAGTCATCAGTACCGTTGAGGGATAAGCAGCCCGGCCTCCTGGAACATAGACACCAACCTTTTCAAGGGGTTGTCTTCGCACCCCCATGGCCACTCCCTCTTTCCGGGTAGTAATCCAGGAAGAAGGGATCATTTTTGCATGAAATTCATCGATATTGGCCGCCGCTTTTTTTAGGGCCCGGCGATAGCCTGCGTCGACTTGCCGGTTAGCCTGGCTTATCTCCTCGCTAGAAACCCGCAGGCTGGAAAGTTCCGCCCCATCAAAGCGGAATGTATACTCTTTTAATGCCTGATCACCTTTTGCCCTTACCTTTTCCAAGATCCCCCGAACGATTTTTTCCTCCCGGGGATAAAAATCCCGCAGCCGATCTGGAATATGGTTTAAAAACTCATCCCTAGAATATATTTTTATCTTTTCCATGGCGTACCTCCTTTAATGAAGAAAGTAACCGTGAAATTTCGTTACCTTTAAAGTGATAGCTGCTGCGATTGGCCACCAGGCGGGCTGTACTATTTGTCACCAGTTCCCATTCCACCAGGTTATTCGCTTTCAAGGTGGCACCAGTCTCAACCAGGTCAACGATCGCATCAGCCAGTAGGAAATGGGGCGCCAATTCCACAGAGCCGTGCAGTTTTATAACCTCGACCTGCTTTCCCCGACAACGGAAAAATTTATCCGTAATCACCGGGTAACTTGTAGCCACGCATTTTAAGTTTACCCATGGCGGGCTCTCTTTTACAGCGGGTCCGGCCAAAACCATCCGGCAGTGACCAATTTTTAGATCCGCCAGCTCATAAAGCTCCTTCTCCTGCTCAAGGAGCACATCTTTGCCAATAATTCCGATGTCGGCAACCCTCCGTTCCACGTAAGTTGGCAGATCGATCGGTTTTACCAGCAAAAAGCGGTATCCCTCATTATTGTCTAAAATTAGTTCCCGGCTGGCCTCCAGAACACAACTGCAATTTAAACCTATCTGTTCCAATAAGGAGACAACCGGTGTTAAAAGGCGACCCTTTGGCAGGGCAATCGTCAGGTTTTGCATTCCTTATCCTCCCTCTCCCCCGCAAGGTCATCCCTTAAATCTTCCTCTAAAAGTCCCTCTTTACAATAAAAACGAAAGGTCTGCGCCCCCAGTTCCTTGGCCCTGGATAACCCCTCTTCCGGCCCCAGGCCTTTTACATCTAATATAACCGCATAGCCCCGAGATCGTAGTGCTCGCACCTCCTGCAGAGTTTGAGCATAATGGGAAGGGTCAAACCCGACAAAGTAGTGGAGGGGAACCCTGTTAATTTTGCCCTTTCGCTGCCAAAGAGAAAGAATATAATCGATACTTAAAGCAAAGCCGACAGCAGGCAGGGGGTGTTCACAAAATTCCAGTAGGCGATCATAACGCCCACCTCCCCCCAGAGGATAACCCCAGGAAGGGGTATAAATTTCAAAGATAAAACCGGTGTAATATTGCAGGTCCCTTAAAAAAGAAAAGTCAAAACTAATATTATCCTGAAAGCCCCTCTGGGCCAGGGTTTCCCATAAAATAATTACATTATTTAAAAAATCTTTTCGGGCCGGGTTAGTTAATAGATCGGCCGCTTTATAGATAGTATCCCGCCCCCCTTTTAACTCGGGTAGATGGAACAAAGCCTTTTTTAACGAAGGCTCTAAAATGTTCGCATCTACATAGGCGCGCAAGGATACAAAATCACGCTTGATTAAAAAAGTAACAATCGCCTGCCTAATCTTTCGCTTTACCTTAAACGACTGAAGGAGGGTATTTAGAAAGCCCGTGTGACCGATGCAGACTTTTAAATCGGTAAGTCCGACAGCAAAGAGGGCCTCCAGGGAGAGAACCATTATTTCACAATCAGCCAGGGCCCCCTTAGCTCCCAAAAGCTCTCCACCAGCCTGAAATATTTCCCGGCGTTTTCCGCTTTGAGGTGATTCAAAGCGAAATATATTGCCCTGGTAGGCCAAGCGTAGGGGAAATGGCTCAGATTGCAGACAGTTAGTGGCCAATCGCGCCAACGGTAATGTCCAATCCGGCCTGAGGACAAGGGTGCCACCCCGCCCGTCAAAAAAACGGTAGATTCTATCTTCCAATCCAGCCTTTACACCGGAGGGGTAATTTGCCCCACTCTCCAAGGTAGAGGTGATAACCTCCCGATAACCCCAGCTCTTCAGCACTCCCATGATTTTATTTTCAATTTCTCTTTTAGCATAAGCTTCGGAGGGCAGAAAATCCTTAACACCCTCCGGCTTTAATAGCATTTTATTATATTCCATTACTAAAATTGAGCTCCCCCGGTTATATGGAAATACGAAAATTGTACCATGTCGATTTGGCCCTGTCAAACAGGGCGTGAGCATGGA
>JAAZLS010000033.1 GCA_012799185.1 Bacillota bacterium
CTTGTACTCTTCTTTTCTTTGTGCCGCCACTGCCCGGTCCGCCGCCTCTTTTAAGGTCGAAGCCGGCACAGAGCCAGCTGCCCGCACCGCCTCCGGGTCACCGCCTAGGAAGTTGACAATGACCGGCTTCGAGCTGTCGGCAACTAGTTCTAGTATTTTCTGCGCCACCTCCGGCTCCGGCGGCTTGGAGACGATAACAATAACCCGGGTTTCGGGATCGGCCATCAAGGCCTCCAGGCCCATCTGCATCGTAATTCCCCCAACCTGGCCGTTAAGGTCCCGCCCCCCGGTACCGATCCCGTGGGTGATCCCCTCTCCAGCATTATGAATCAAGGTTGAGACCTCCTGCAGCCCGGTACCGGCCGCCGCTACGATTCCTACTCCCCCGGCCCGGATCTCGTTGGCAAAGGCTAGCGGAGAGCCATTAATAATAGCGGTCCCACAGTCGGGGCCCATTACCAATAAACCCTTTTGGCGGGCCTTCTCCTTAAGGGCTTTCTCATCTTCCAATGAAACGTTATCACTAAAGATCATTAAATGCAGGCCGGCATCCAGGATCTTGTCCGCCTCCCGCCGCACATGCTGGCCAGGAATAGAGAGCAGCCCCAGGTTGGCCTGCGGTAAATGTTTTAAAGCCGTATCAAAGGTCCGAGGGATATACTCCCCGGCCGAATCATCATGCTCCACTTCCCGGTTCAGCTCGGCCAGGGCCTTCTCAACGGCCGCCTCGGCCAGCTCCTCAGTCGTGGCCCGGACGGCGATGACCAGGTCGTTGGCACTCGCCTCCCGTTCGATCTCCTCGGTCAATAGGCCGCCAGCCTCCAGGAAGCTTTTATTATGATCGGTGCCGACGATTACCTCGGCCCCTTCTACCCCCTCCAGCTCCCGGATCATGCTCGAGATGCGCATCAGGTAAACCGAATCCCGGAAAAAGTTCTTGTAAATTGTAGTTTTTAGAGGCATTAGATACGTCCCTCCTGAGATATAGTGTTCGATTTAAGACAGGATTTGCGTTCCTGCCTTGCCTTCAATAGCAGATACCGCCTGATCCAGTGAAGTAATAATCGCCCGCCGCCCGGGTTTACGGGCAAAACGGACCGCCGCCTCCACTTTGGGGCCCATGCTGCCGGCGGCAAAATGCCCCTGCTCGATATAGTTTTCCATCTCTTTAACCGTTAACCTTCCCAGCTCCTGCTGTTCCGGTTTTCCATAATAGAGAAAGACCCGCGGCACATCGGTCAGCATTAAAAGCACGTCGGCCCCGACAATTTCGGCCAGGCGTTCACCGGCCAGGTCCTTATCGATGACCGCCTCCACCCCCCGCAGGGTTCCATCGCTCTCCCGGATCACCGGAATCCCGCCCCCGCCGGAGGCGATCACCAGGCAGGAGCTATCGACCAGCTGCTTGATGATGTCCCCTTCATAGATCTCCAGGGGATAGGGCGAGGCCACAACCTTTCTCCAGCCTCGACCCGAGTCTTCCACCCATACCTCGTCTTTCTCCTTCGATATCTTAAGTGCTTCTTCCTGCGAATAAAATGAGCCGACCGGCTTGGTAGGGTTAGTGAAAGAAGGATCATCTTTACCCACAACTACCTGGGTAATAATTGTTACCACCGGCCTATTAATCCGGTGGTTGATCAGTTCGTTTGTTAACTGCTGCTGCAACATGTAGCCGATTTGCCCCTGGCTCATCGCCCCGCATACATCTAGCGGCATCGCAGGGGTCTCCCCGCTGGCCAGCTCGTTTTGCAGGTGGATCTTTCCTACCTGCGGGCCATTGCCATGGGTAATAACCAGATCATGTTCTCTAATTAATTGAATAAGCTGTCGCCCGGCGATAGCTATATTTTCATATTGTTCCGCGGCAGTTCCTCTCTGCCCCGCGGTTAGCAAGGCATTCCCTCCAAGAGCTACCGTAATTTTCATCTTTATGACCCTCCCCAATAGTTAATTAGCAGCTACAGATAAGCAGGTTTGATTTCTATCTATTATCATCCGCACCTGGAGGCGTATTATTAATTTCGAGCCTATTGTTATTATTACACACGGGCGAAAGCTGTTCCTCTAGTCCTTATCACCAAATCGAGCGCATTTGTTTGTATAACAGGTACAAATTGCATTGACAAGGAGTCCGAATTTTGCTAATATCTAAGCGGTGCTGATTACCTCCGGAGGTGCTCTATGAAAAAACAGTACGGCATTACTGTCGAGGAGGCGCTGACGCTAGGTGTAGTTAACCGCCTCCGTGTAGTAGGTGGCAACGATGGCCTGGATCGGGTCATCAAGCTAGTCAATATCATCGAAGCCCCCGATATCATGGATTGGGTTTTAGAGGGAGAATTTCTTCTAACCACCGGCTACTCTTTTCGGGAATTTCCCGAGCTGATGAGCATGCTGGTGACCAAGATGGCCCAGGCTAAAAGCGCCGGACTGGCCATTAAACCCAAGCGGTTCATAAAAGAGATCCCTCCTGACCTAATCGCCAACGCCAACCGGTACGGCATCCCCCTCCTGGAGGTGCCCTACGATCTCTCCTTTTCAGAAATAATCGCTCCCATTCTAGGTGTAATCGCCAGCAAACAGAACCAGGTCCTGCAAAAATTGGAACAGGGTAATCGCAAGTTAACCGAGATGATGCTGCACGGCAGCACCCTAGACGATCTCTGTTACGAAACCTCTCTCCTTATTCATAACCCGGTAGCGTTCGTCGATCGGGACTGTAAGCTTTATACCAGCCCCTTATGCCCAAACAAGGAGCAGTTTTAGCTCTTCTTTTCTAAAGACAGCATCGAGATTAAGAGTGACAAGCTGCGCTTCGGCAATATCAAGGAGATCAAGTACTCGATGGAGTCGACCCCGGGAAAAGATAAGCCGGGTACCTTGCAGGCGGTCCGTATCCCCATTGTAGCAGACAAATCCGATTACGGCCATATCTACGCCATCATTAATAACCCGATTAGCGAGCCAGATATTTTACTGCTGGAGAGGGCCGCCACTATCGCCGCCCTGGAGTTTACCAAGCGGAAGGCTATCTTCGAGATCGAGAAAAATTACTATAACGAATTCCTAGAGATCCTCCTCTCCTACGATTCCGGAAATAAGAATGAAATCATAAAGCGGGCTCAACGGTTTAATCTCGACCTGGAGAAGCCGACGGCGGTAATGATCATCAACGATCAATGGGAGTCGGAAGATCCGGAGCAGATGCCCTCCCCCCCGAAGGATATCAACGAGCAGACCACTAAGGAACAGCTGTTAACCATTATCCATAGCTTCCGACGAATGCCCGACTGCCACAATCTATTCGTCGGGATCAAGGGGGCCCGGATCGTTGTCGTGGCCCAGCTAGAGGAGGAGGACCCCATCGCCAGCTTAAATCATATCGTAACCAGCCTATTAGATTTCTTGACTGCAAAGGCCGGCTTAAAGGAGAACCACCAGATTAAAATTGGGGTGGGCCGCCCCGGGACCGGGATTACCAATATTAAGCAGAGCTACCGGGAGGCCTGGGAGGCCCTCCGGATCGGCCTCTTCTCCCAAAAGTCATCGGTGATCTACTTTAAAGATCTGGGGTTCTTTAAAATATTAAGTGAAAAGAATAAGCACGAGCTGGCCAAGTTTGTTAACGAGCTTCTCCAACCGGTGCTGGAATACGACCGGCAAAAGAATGGCGAGCTCATCAAAACGCTGCAAACCTATTTTGAAACCAACCGGAATTTTAGATTAACCTCCCAACGAATTTTTACCCACTATAATACAATCCTCTACCGGA
>JAAZLS010000034.1 GCA_012799185.1 Bacillota bacterium
CCCCGCCCCCGCCCCCGCCCCCGGTGCCGCCACCTCCGCCCCCGCGCATCAAAGGGCGCCCTCCTCTTTCAGCTCGATGGCAAAATCCGGGCAATACATCTCGCATATTCCACACCCGGTACAACGGGTTGCATCTAACTCTGCTTTGTTGGCACTATTAAGTGAAAGCGCCTCTTTAGGACAGAAGGATACGCAAATACCGCATCCCTTACACCAATCTTCCCTTATGACAGGCACCCTCCTGGCAGCACCTTTTGTTAATGACTTCACAAGCCCACCTCCAACCTACCACTACTTTTATTCTAACATAACTTTCAACCTACTGATAGTAACAATATTCAGCAATAACAGGCCAGGGCACCAGCCGGATCGCAAAAAACGCCACGACCCTAAAAAGAATGTAACCTAAATTTAATACTACAGTAATATGGCGGTAATGTTAAGGGCTTATAATAAATAGGAGTTGACCCCCTCTTTTATATATGTTTCACTTGGCGTGGCCCAGGCCACGCCCATTTTTTAGCCCCACCAGCCTACTAACACCACGTTAAACAGTAACGCCGGCAGCAGGTTCCCTACCTTTAACTTCTTAACCTGGAGGAGATTCAGACCGATCGCTACGATTAAAAGGCCGCCGGTGGCCGTAAGCTCAGTAATAACCGTTTCGGTCAATAGAAAGCCGATCCCCCGAGCCGCCAGGGCCAACCCCCCCTGGTAGAGCACCACCGGCACCGCTGCTAGGGCTACCCCCGCGCCCATGGCCGAGCCCAGGATAACTGCGCTAATCCCATCAAGGATCGATTTTGAATAAAGGATTTGATGCTTGCCCAGCAGGCCGCTCTCCATGGCCCCGGTTATAGCCATCGCCCCCACTCCGTAAAGCAGGGTAGCGTAAACAAAACCCCGGGCAATCTTACCGCCGTTACCGAGACGGGACTCTAACCATTGGCCCACCCCCAGCAATCTCTCTTCTAGTTTTAACAGCTCACCGGTCGCCCCTCCCAACACCATGCTTACAACCAGCAGCAACAGCTGCCGGCAATTAAGGGCCATCTGAAGCCCGATTAACAAGACAGATAACCCGATAATTTGCATGATCCAATCGCTTAGCCGCCGCGGAATCGCCTTTCCAATCAACAACCCGGTTACAGCCCCAACTATGATCGCCGCTCCATTAACCAACGTCCCCTGCAATGGCCCCAACAACTGTCATCCCTCCCCAACCGACCGGTAACCGCCCGGTCCGGCGTCCGGCCCCAAACCGGCAGCCTGCAAACTGCTGCAAACCGATTGTAAACCATTTGGCTAACATTTAGGTTGACAATAGCCGCGTTTAAGTTTATCCTATTGTAACAGAGTTCTTTAATCGACGATAGCAGACAATTTAATGAAAGGGGCGGCCCACTTTCTTGGAAAAGTTACTGGAGATTATGCGTAGGGAGGGCCCGGGATTTATATCCGGAGAAAAACTTGGCGCCCAGCGAGGGGTCACCCGGGCGGCAATCTGGAAAATAGTAGAGGAGCTACGCCGGGAGGGCTATAAAATCGAAGCCAGCACTAATAAAGGCTACCGCCTGCTGGAGGAGCCCGACCGCTTACCGGGAGATAAGTTGGCCGCCCTCGGTATCCGCTACTACGATTCCCTGGAGTCTACCAACAGGGTAGCCCGGGAACTGGCCGAGGAGGGCTGCCCCGGGGGGACAGTTATCCTAGCCGAGGAGCAGCGGCAGGGCCGGGGACGGCGGGGACGTTCCTGGAGCTCGCCCCCCGGCAAAGGGCTCTGGTTTTCAATGGTTCTGCGGCCGAAAAGGCTAACCCCGGGAGAGATCGCCCCGGTAACCCTGGTGGTAGCGGTAGCCTTAACCCGCACCTTACGGGAAGAAACCGGCCTTCCGATAACCGTTAAATGGCCCAACGACCTTCTTATCCATGGCAAGAAGACCGCCGGTATTTTAACCGAGATTAAGGGCGAGCCGGATCATACCGAATACCTAGTTATCGGCATCGGCATCAATGTTCTGCAGGAAGAGGAGGATTTCCCTCAGGATTTACGACACCCGGCCACCTCCCTTTACCTGGAAAGCAACCGTAAGATAAACCGGGCCTCCCTGCTCCAGCAGCTATTGCAGGACCTAACCCCCTCCCTGGAACTATTTTTCCGCCAGGGATTTACTCCCTTCCGCCAGCCCTGGATCGAGCTAAGCTCCACTCTGGGCCAGAGCGTTAACCTAACCTGGCCCGGCGGCAGGCTGGAGGGGCACGCCCTGGATCTGGACCCCCAGGGAGCGCTGATCATCGTCGATAAAAATGGAAAACATCATCCCATTAATTACGGGGAGCTGCAGGCTGGCGATACTACTGCAGCAAATTCGTCCCACTAAAAGGAGCAGATCATCATGCAAATTAGAAAACTAGCCCGGATCGCCCTCTTCCCGGCGCTCCTGGCCATCTTAGCCCAGATAGCCGTCCCTCTTCCCTTTAGTCCCGTCCCTTTAACCGGCCAACTGATCGGCATCTTCCTGGCCCCGGCTATCCTCGGATCCCGGGGTGCGGTGCTGGCCGTCCTCTCCTATCTCCTGTTAGGAGCAGCCGGAGCCCCGGTATTCTCCCTGGCCCGGGGCGGCCTAGGCATGCTTCTCGGCCCCACGGGGGGCTACCTGCTGGGATTTCTCCCCGGGGTCTATCTAGCCGGCCTGATGCTAGAAAACCAGCCCGCGCCGGGGATACTACGGACCGCGGCAGCCATGGGCGGCTGCCTGCTCTGCACCTACCTGATCGGCAGCCTACAGCTTAAATTTCTTATGGGCTACACCCTTCTACAGGCATTACTCGCCGGCGTCCTGCCCTACATCCCCCTGGACCTGGCCAAGTTGGCCTTTACCGCTCTCCTCAGTATCCGCCTGAAGGCCGGTTTAACAGCTACCAACCGGGGAGAAAGCAAGGCAAATTAAAGTTGGGGCGACAGCATCCGGCCCAGTTCGACCCAGAGCTCATCTTTGCCGGTACCCTTGGGGGCCGAGAAAGCCAGCAACGGCCCCTCCGCCGGCAATTTAAGATCGCGGCGCAGCATATTAAGCCGGTTTATTTGCGCCCCCCGGGAAAGTTTATCCGCCTTTGTAGCCACCGTTACCCGGGGCACCTGGTAGTGGTCTAACCACTCCTTCATCAACAGATCATCGGCGCTCGGCCGATGCCGGATATCGATTAGATGCACACAGCCGCACAGAGTCCGACGGGTTTGAAGATAATTTTCAATCAGCGGCGCCCAGCCGGCACGGATCGCCTGGGGCACCCGGGCGTAACCGTAGCCCGGCAGATCAACCAGGTAGAAAGTCTCATTAATAAGATAGAAAAATATACCCCGGGT
Organism: Bacillota bacterium; assembly: GCA_012799185.1. Classification (GTDB taxonomy): domain Bacteria; phylum Bacillota; class Dethiobacteria; order DTU022; family DTU022; genus JAAZLS01. The sequence goes on from JAAZLS010000034.1 coordinate 3,368, forward strand.
CTTCCCGGGGGTAGAGCTGGTGTGAGCCAAAGTTTTACGCCCCAAAAGCCGGTTAATCAACGAGGATTTGCCCACATTAGACCGACCCAGAAAGGCAATCTCCGGCCGGTCTTCGGCAGGATAATCTTTTTTTTTATAGGCGGCGGCCGCCAGTTCCACCCGGGTTACATTCATCTCTTGTTCACGATCCTAACCAGACAGGGAGAAGACATATCAGATAGGGTAAGGCAGGGGAAACGTCCCCCTGCCTAGTCTTTCTTAGTCTCCCCTGACTCCCTAGTGCTGCATTATCGCATCGTCCAGGCGGGAACCGGCTATCTCCTCTTTGAGAATACCGGGGGGCAACCCCTCTTTATCCTCTAACTTAACCAGGGCCAGCTCCAACACCTCGTCCATATGTTCAACAAAGATAAATTCCAATTTGCGTTTTACATTTTGCGGAATATCGCTTACATCTTTCCGATTATCTACCGGCAGTAACACATTCTTAATCCCTGCCCGGTGGGCCGCCAGCACCTTTTCCTTAATCCCTCCTACCGGTAAGACCCGCCCGCGCAGGGTAATCTCCCCGGTAAGAGTAGTATCTTTACGCACCGGCCTCCGGGTCAACGCCGAAGCCAGGGCGGCGGCGATAGTAATCCCCGCCGACGGTCCATCCTTTGGAATTGCCCCTTCAGGCACGTGAATATGGATATCGGTCTTTTCGTAAAAGTTCTCCTCCAGGTCCAGTTCACCGGCCCGCGATCGGATATAGCTCAGAGCAGCCTGGGCCGACTCTTTCATCACATCGCCCAGCTTGCCGGTAAGGGTCATCTTCCCCTTACCCTTCATCAGGGTCACCTCAATCGCTAGCAGGTCACCCCCCGCCTCAGTCCAGGCCAGCCCGGTAGCAACTCCCACCTCGTCCTTCTCCTCTGCCAGGCCGTAACGGTAGACCGGAACCCCCAGGTAACGCTGAATACTTTGCCGGTTTACCCGGATCTTCTTCTGGCGATCCTCAACTACCCGGCGGGCCACCTTGCGGCAGATCCCGGCCAGGGAGCGTTCCATGTTCCGCACCCCCGCCTCCCGGGTATACTCGCGAATAATCCGACGGACCGCCCCCTCCGAAAGGCGCAAGTTTTCCGCCGTCAGCCCATGTTCCTCAATCTGCTTGGGAATAAGATGTCGCCGCGCAATCTCCACCTTCTCCTCCTCGGTGTAGCCCGGTATGCGGATTACCTCCATCCGGTCCAACAAGGGCTGGGGAATACTATGGGAGGTATTGGCGGTAGTGATAAACATCACCTGGGACAGGTCGAAAGGCACCTCGATATAGTGATCGCTGAAAGCATGATTCTGCTCCGGATCAAGTACCTCTAGCAGGGCCGAGGAGGGATCGCCCCGGAAATCGGTGGACATCTTATCAATTTCATCCATTAAAAAGACCGGATTACTTGACCGGGCCTGGCGCATCCCCTGGATAATTCGTCCCGGTAAGGCCCCGACATAGGTGCGCCGGTGACCCCGGATCTCTGCCTCGTCGCGCACCCCGCCAAGAGATATGCGCACAAATTTGCGCTCCAGGGCCCGGGCAATCGATTTGGCCAGCGAGGTTTTCCCTACCCCCGGGGGACCGATTAAGCAAAGGATGGGCCCTTTCAGCTTCTCAGCCAGCTGGCGAACCGCCAGGTACTCCAC
>JAAZLS010000035.1 GCA_012799185.1 Bacillota bacterium
CCAGCCCATTGCAAAAAACCGGGTATTTTTGCCGTAACCGCCGATCCAGGCGCTCCAGATCCCGGCGGGTAAAGAGCGACTCCAGCCGGTAACCCGCCCTCTCCACGGTCTCCCCGCCCCCCTCCCGGCGATCCACCAGCACATAAATTCTATCCACCCTCCCCCCGGCCTCCTCCACCGCCCGGGCGGCAGAAAGAACCGAGGCACCGGTGGTTAACACATCATCGACAACAACCGCCTGGATCCCCCTGTAAAAGGGGCCTTCGACCCGGGAACGGGTCCCATGGGCCTTGGCCTCCTTGCGCACGATAAAGCTGGATAGAAAAGACCGGTACTCGGGGAAACAGCTGAAAGCAGAGACGGCGGCGGCCAACGGCGCCGCCCCGAAGCTTAATCCCCCCACCGCCTCGGGCCGGGGGGGAGAGGCAAAAATCCTCTCCAACAGTAGCCGGGTGGAGAGATAAAGCCCCCGGGCGGAGAGGATAACCTCTTTGCCATTTAAATAGTAGCTACTAACCTTGCCCGAACTCAATACAAATTTGCCCCGGGAGTAGGCATAAATATAAAAGAGCCGGGCCAAGTTTTCCGGCGTGGCCCTAAGTTTCTGCACAAGATCCCAACCTTTACTATCTTTCCCCCTTTATACCACACCCGCCTCCCCCGGAGCAACCGGTGCCATGAGTTTAGGGGACGGTGACTTTTACTCATCCACGAACCTGCTTCCAGGCGGGTTGCCCCGACCGGGCAGGCTAAACAGCCGGCCGGCACTCACCGGCAGCCCGGGAGCGATACCGGGCCAGCCCCGGCAGGCGGGTATAATCGGGAAGGCCCTCCCTGGTGGGTAAAGCCACCTCTCCTCGAATCAGGGGACGGGCATATTCTAGAAAGGCGGCGGTCACATCGTTCCCCGCCGGGGAGATCCATTCCAACGGCATTTTTTTCTCGACGTTGGCCACCCGGTCAAGCTCTATACTACCCGTGCGGCAGGCATAATCAGTCTCTTCCCGCACCAGGGTAACCATCAACCCGGAATGCCCACTTAAAGCCAGGCGAACCGCCTGCCGGCCCACCAGAAAGGCCTCCTCATTGTCGACACGGGAAAGGTAATGGGCGGAGGCCCGCTGGGCGGTCCCCAGGTTCAGGCAACGTACTTTAACCCCCATGTTCTCCTCAACCAGTCCCTTTAAGGTATCCCCCAGACCGCCCAGCCGGGCATGACCGAAGGAATCTTTCCCGGAGCCGGCAAAAACATAGCGACCGCTGCTATCCTTTAACCCCTCGGAGGCTACGACATAAGCATAACCCCGGTCACGGTATACCTCCTCTACCTCCTCCAAGAATTGCTCTCTATTAAAGGGTACCTCCGGCAGGTAGAGCAGGTGAGGCGCCTCTCCCCGCCCCCGACGGGCTAAAGCCGCGGCCGCGGTCAGCCATCCGGCATTCCGCCCCATGGCCTCCAGGATCACGATCCGATTGCTGGTGATCAATGTCTCCAAATCGATCCCGCTTTCCAAAACCGTCGTCGCCAGGTACTTGGCGGCGCTGCCGTAACCAGGACAGTGATCGGTAAAAGGCAGATCGTTATCAATCGTTTTCGGTACACCGATCACCCGCATCTCGTATTTCTCCCGCCGGGCCAGCCGGTGAACCTTATCGGCCGTATCCATGGAATCGTTGCCGCCGACAACAAAGAGGTAACGCACATTTCGCTTCTTAAAACTTTGGAGTAACTCCATATAATCCTCATCAGCCGTTAGTTTATAGCGACAGGAACCTAGGGCCGCCCCCGGAGTATAACCCAGGGCGTTGAAAGTCCTCTGGTCCAGCGCCGAGAGATTAATCAAATTATCCTCCAGCATGCCCCTAATACCGTAAAGGGCACCGTAAAGGGTACCGTTCCCGGCAGCCCATTTTTGCCATCCCCAAATTACCCCGCAAATACTATTATTAATAACGGCGGTCGGACCACCGGATTGAACAATGACACCATTACCTGATAACTTCAATCCAAACACCCCTTCCAACTAATATCATCCAGAATCCCGTTACCTTTCATGGCAGTCAACACCGGGATCTATATTAATATCAATACCGGTTTATGTAAACCTAGTTTTTATGGTAGCCCTGCCAACTATTTCCCGGGAAATACCGGTAGCGGGGGCGCCTAGCTAAAGGGGGCGGAAAATTTTCCGCCCCCTTTAGAAACCGGTGCTATGAAATGGAGTTTTATTTTTCAATAGCCTCCCGGGCCAGCCGGTCGCAACGTTCGTTATAATGGTCGCCGCTATGACCGGCTACCTTCTGCCAGGTAACATGGTGATAATCATCCTGGGCCTTAAGCTTTTCCCAAAGATCCTTGTTTTTAACTGGTTTTCCGGCAGCATTTAGCCAGCCGTTCTTCTTCCAACGCTTAAACCAGTCCTGCCGGAAAGCATTTACCAGGTAGGCGCTATCGCTAAACAGCTCCACCCGGGAACGAACCGTAAGATGTTCTAGGGCCTTCAAGGCTGCCGTCAGTTCCATGCGCTGGTTGGTGGTATTGCCTTCCCCGCCGGAAATCTCCTCTTCCTGCCCCCCCTTAATAATCACCGCCGCCCATCCACCGGGCCCCGGGTTGCCGGAGCAGGCACCGTCGGTATAGATAGTGATAGTTACCTTTTTATCTGTAGGTTTAATCAAATACCTTCCCCTTTCAACCGCTCATTTAATCAACGAGGCGTTCCAGTGCACCGATAATTTTCTCCAACTCCTCCATTTTTTCGCCGTAGCCCGACCAGTTACCCTCGCGTAAGCTCTGCTGGGCCTGGTCAAATAGCTCCTGCGCCCGGCGAATTAACTGCGCCGCCTCCAAATCAATCTCCTCTTTCGAGCCGGGCTCGATTTCGGGCGGAGAGGCCTCCGGATCTACCTCTAATTCTCCAAAAATTTTTGCCAATGCCTGGGATAGGGTCTGCTCCATAGCTACCTTCTCCCGGTAGACCACGATCACCCGGGCCAGCTCCGGGATGCCTCCCCCTTCCGCCTCTAAAAAAATCGGTTCTACATACAGAAGCGCACTATTTATGGGCAGTACCAGCAGGTTTCCCCGGATTACCCGCGAACCAGCCTGCCCCCATAGGGTAAGCTGCTCTGAAATAGCCGTATCCTGGTCGATCCGGTTTTCAATCTGCCGGGGCCCCATTATTACCTGGTCCTTGGGGAATAAGAGTAGATCAATTTTTCCATAATGGGGGCCGTCACAGCGACCAACCATCCAGGCGATCATGTTATCCTTCTTGGCGGGCGTAAAGGGCAGGATTAATACAAATTCCTCCTCCTGGTAGTCGGGGAGTTCCAGGATCGTATAGTACGGCTCCATAACCTGCTCCTTGTCACCGTACCTCTCCACCGGTATATCCCACAGGTCCTCGCGGGAATAGACAATATTGGGATCGGTAGTATGATAAAGGCTCAAAACCCGGGACTGAAGATTGAACAGGTCTTCTGGATAACGCAGATGGGCAAACAGTTCTTCCGGCATCTCCTCCCGGGGATGGAAAAGCCCCGGGAAGACCCTACTTAAAGTTTGAACGATTGGATCTGACGGATCAATAATATAAAAATCGACATCCCCGTTATAGGCGTCCACCACTACCTTCACCGGGTTGCGGATATAGTTTATATCACCTGTGGGGGTAGAATAGGGAAAGTAACGGCTGGAGGTAAAGGCATCCACAATCCAAAACAGCCTTTCTTCATGGATTACCAGGTAGGGGTCGTCATCATATTCTAAAAACGGGGCGATCTTGGATACTCGGTCCAGCACCTGCCGATCGAACATTATTCGGCTCTCCGGTTTTAACTCCCCGGAGATCAGGATGCGGTATTCCCCAAATTTTAAAGCTGCCATCAGGCGACGTAAGAAGGAGTTTAAGGGGACCCCTCCCTCCCCCTCGTAGGTAATATATACATTTTTATCACCGGCAGTGGCATAGTGGGACTCGGGAGTGTTGGTGTTAACAATCACATAATCATCGGTCAACTCCCCATAATAAAGAGACGGCTGTTCCAGCTCCAGCCCCTCTTCGGAGACCGGTGGAATATCTTTTAGAAAAAAGCGGGGCAGCCCCTCCGAGGAGACCTCGTTTACCGGACTAACCGCTACACCGTAGCCGTGGGTATACTGTAGCCGCATATTGACCCAGGTCTGGGCCTGGGGTGAGAACCGGCTTTTATCAATTTCTCGGGCCGCCAGGGCCACCTGGCGGTAGCTACCGTCTACTGTATAGCGATCGATATCCACATCCTGAAAACGATAATAAAGTCGAATCGCCTGCAGGTGATTCAAGGTGTTTAAGAGGGGCCGATAATCCCACAGGCGGACATTATTAATAGTGCCCGGACGCCGCTTTAAATCCTCCCAGGTCAGCTCCCCGCCGGCCTGGTACTCGGTGGGGGTAATCTTATCGAGACCATAAGCCAGCCGAGTAAATTTTATATTATGTTCCAGATATTTTTTTTCGTAGTTAAATTCCCGGGGCTCTACAACCAGGCTCTGTACCGCCGCCGGGATAACAGCTCCCCCTAAAAAGGAGACCACCAGCAGGGCTAACACCAGGTAGGCCGGCAATTTTAGACGCTTGCGGAAAGCGCTAATCGCAAAGGCCAGGGCCACCAACAGCGCCAAACCTATTAGCAACCACAGCACCCGGAGATTGGCAAATATATCGGTGTAACCGGCACCGAAGACCCGACCCCGGCCGGAGAGTAATAGCTCCAGCTGTTGCAGGCGATAATCCCAAGCCTTTAGTAGAAAGAGCGCCGATAACAGCAGGCCCAGATGTCTCCAGCCTACTGGGGGTATCTCCAGCCATCGCCGCCAGTCTAACCGGGGATTGATAAAAAAATAGATTAATCCGACTGCCACCAGGGAGAGCACCACTGCCATCACCAGGTAACCATAAACAAACCGGTAAACCGGGAGCTTAAAGAGATAAAAAGATAGATCCAGGTTAAAAATTGGATCGCTACTTCCAAAGGGGACAGCATTCATAAAATTTAAGATTTCATTCCAGTGGGACCCGGTATAAGAGGAAAGCAAACCGGAGATCACCAGCGCCCCGATTACATAGACCCGGGTTAGCCAGCGGGAAGAAAACTGGTCCGTAATTCCCCGGGCCATTAAAATCTCCCTAATTTTAATATTGGGAATCGGAAATAGATGGCGGCGGGTAGCCAACAGGTTAACATAGAAAAATAAGAATAAGAGCAGCCACGCTATTACCCGTAACCCCCCTCCCGCGGTAATCCGGGTCCACCAGACCTGTTCGGCCTTTAGTTCCTTGAACCAGAGTAGATCCATAAAAAAATTTGCTCCGGCCAAAAGTAAAATAATTAATAAAATCCCGGCTCCTAAAATCATCCAGGTTCTACGCCGCATAACTCTCCCTCCTGTTATGAATCCTCCACCCGCTATCACGCCATATTTTCCCTACCGCCAACCTGAGTATATCAGAAGAGGCCTGTTTTTTGTAGACAATCCGCCGGCAGGGAGTCCGTTTTAATAGCAGGAGATATGAGGCCCCCCCCCGAATTGAACAGGGAACAATAACATAAAAGGAGCTAAACCATGAGCCATATTCGCCACCCGGAGTTGGCCGGGGAAGGATTAAAAAAAATTGACTGGGCCTCCCGCCATATGCCAGTATTACAAGCCCTTGAAAAGAGTGAAATGGGCCGCCAACCTTTTACCGGGCTAAAAATTGCCATCTGCATCCATCTGGAGGCTAAAACCGCCTACCTTGCCCGGGTCCTTAACCGCTGCGGGGCAACGGTCGCCGCCACCGGCAGTAATCCCCTCTCCACCCAGGATGATATCGCCGCCGGGTTAGATGCCATAGGAGTTAAAGTATACGCCTGGCATGGAGCTACGGAGGAGGACTATTTTCAGCATCTGCGCGCCGCCCTAAACCCGGCCCCGGACCTGGTAATCGACGATGGGGGCGACTTGATTAATCTGCTTCATACGGAGAAAAGAGAGATCCTACCAAAAATCCGGGGAGGAGCAGAAGAGACCACCACCGGCCTCAACCGCCTGCGGGCAATGGCCGAGAAACGAGTGCTTGCCTTTCCAGTAATTGCCGTAAATGATGCCCGCTGCAAGTACCTCTTCGACAATCGCTATGGTACCGGCCAGTCGGTATGGGACGGCATTATGCGAACCACCAACCTTTTAATATCGGGCAAGTCAGTGGTAGTAGCCGGATTTGGCTGGTGCGGCCGGGGGGTAGCCCTGAGAGCCCGGGGACTGGGGGCAAAAGTTATAATTACGGAGGTAGAGCCGGTGCGGGCCCTAGAGGCCGCCCTGGAGGGCTACACCGTTATGACCATGGCCGAGGCCGCCGCCGTCGGCGATATCTTTGTCACCACCACCGGCTGCTGCCGGGTAATTAACGAGAGACATTTTCCATTGATGAAAGACGGAGCCCTGCTGGCCAACGCCGGCCATTTCGATGTAGAGATCGACAAAGGGGCCCTAGGAAGGGTAGCAGCCTACGAAGGGAAGCCCCGGGCCAATATCGATCAGTTTGGGCTACCTGATGGCCGGAAAATTTACCTGCTGGCCGAGGGCAGGCTGGTTAATCTGGCCGCCGGGGACGGCCATCCGGCAGAGATCATGGATCTCTCCTTTGCCCTGCAATTCCTATCTTTAAAATATCTACTGGAAAACCGGGATCTGCCCCGGGAGGTAATCAAGCTGCCGTCAGAGATCGACCAACAGGTGGCCCGGTTAAAATTAGAGGCCCTGGGAATAAACATCGATAAACTAACCCCAGAACAACACACCTACCTTCATTCCTGGGAGGGATAAGGGGTAGTTAGCCTAGCGCAAATACTATAACTTAGGGGCGATAACCCCACGCATTACTGGATCAATAGATGGTAATAAGCTCTTCCAGGCCGCTGAATATCCCCTCACCGATCCCGCTAACCTCCATCAGCTGGTTCAGCTCGGTGAAATAACCATAACGATCCCGGTGCTCTATTATGCGTTGGGCTCGGCCGGCACCGATACCGGGGAGGGTCATCAACTCCTCCGCGGATGCTAAGTTAATATTAATTTTTTCCTCACCCGGCCCGGCATCATCCCCGTTACAGGGCCCGACTATATGCAGTTGTTCACCATCATACAGGGGACGAGCTAAATTCACCCGGTCCAGGTCGGCTTCCGGTGTCACCCCTCCCGCCTCCTCCAGTACCTCGTAGACCCGTGAACCAACCGGTAACCGGTAGATACCGGGGTTGTTGACCTGGCCGACCAGGTGAATTGTAATAAACTCCTCCTCTTCCACCTCCTCCGAAGGTTGCGGCGCAATGTACTCTACCCCCTCCACCCCGGGCCCCCGGATCTGAATTGCTTTCCAAGCCACACCGGCGACCAATAACAAGACCAGAACCCCTACAATTACTTTTTCCCTTGAGCTGAAAGAACCCATGGCCCCTACCCCCGGTTGCTTGGAATAATATATATTTCGCCAACTACTTTACAGTTCCTGCTAATAATGACATTTTATGGCCCTACCAGGGCAAATAATTACCGGGCCGCCGAGACCCGGCCGCCCGGTAGGCTACCCCTTAATGCTACTCCTCTCCGGCCCCTTCGCTTTCCTTGGTCAGATGGATCCCTAAAACATGGACATTGATCGCTACCACGTTCAACCCGGTGGTCTCTTCTACCGCCTCCCGTACCGCCTGCCGTAATTTTTTTGCCACCTCGCTGATTTTTGCTCCATATTCTACAATAATATTTGCATCTAACTTAACCCGGTTTCCTTCCTGGTGAACTCGTATCCCCTTGGCTAAATCCCGCCGTCCCAATTTCTCTGCAATCCCGCCGACCAGCCCGCCACTCATCCCGGCTATCCCCGGAACCTCGCTGGCCGCTATCCCAGCCAAAATCCCTATTACCTCGGCGGCAATGCGGACGCTATCCGACTCCTCTTCCGGTACACCTTTCTCAATTACAATTTCCGGGTCTAATTTCTTCTCTTCAGACATTCAATACACCCCTTTAAATTGATCGCTTCGAAAGGTAAAACCAAAAACCGTCCTAGAACAGTAAAGGGCAATGATTAACTCTTTTTCCCATCATGTAAGGTAGTAACAGCCGTTTAGGGCCTGATGACGAAGTTCACCAGCCGATCGGGCACTGTAATTTTCTTTATTACCTGTTTTCCCTTAAGCAGATCGCTGATACGCCTATTTTTTAAAGCCGCCTCAATTAAATCTTGCTCCCCACTCCCGGCGGGAACCCGGGCCCGGCCTCGCACCTTGCCGTTAACCTGCACCACTATCTCCACCTGCTCCACCTGCAGGACCTCCTCCCGGTACTCCGGCCAGGGCTGAAGGTGAACACTTTCCCGGTGACCCAACCTGCGCCAGGCCTCCTCGGCCAGGTGGGGAACAAAGGGTGCCAGCAGTAGTACGGTTGTAGTCAGCGCCTCCCGGTAGAGGGAGTCGGAAAAACGATCTCCGGCCTGCCGACGGTAGGCATAAATATCGTTCACCAGCTCCATGATAGCACTGATGGCCGTGTTGAAATTAAACCGTTCTTCTATATCCTGGGTAACCTTTTTAATCGTCCCGTGAATGCTCCGTGTTAAAATCCTTTCCACGTCATCACCCCGGTTCCCCTCTATCTCCCCGACACCGGGACCAGCCCCGGTACCGTCATCGACCGGCCCCGGCTCAACCAGCCGCCAGACCCTTTTTAAAAAGCGATAAGAGCCCTCTACCCCCTGATCACTCCAATCCAGATCCCTCTCGGGGGGGGCAGCAAATAAAATAAAGAGGCGTCCGGTATCGGCCCCGTAACGCTCTACGATCTCATCGGGTGTAACCACGTTCCCGCGAGATTTTGACATCTTCGCCCCATCTTTGTTGACCATGCCCTGGGCCAGTAGCCGCTTAAATGGTTCCTGCACCTTTACCAGGCCGGCGTCGTAAAGAACCTTGGTTATAAAGCGGGCGTAAAGCAGGTGAAGCACGGCATGTTCAATCCCCCCAATATACTGATCTACCGGCATCCAGTAGTCGGCCTCCTTTTGATCAAAAGGCCGCTCGGTAAGCCGGGGACTGATAAAACGTAAAAAATACCAAGAGGAACAGATAAAGGTATCCATGGTATCCGCCTCCCGCCGGGCTTTACCGCCACACTGCGGGCACCTAGTCTCCATAAAGGATTCGTAATGGGAAAGCGGCGGCATCCGCTCTCCGCTCAGCTCAATCTCCTCCGGCAACCGTACCGGCAGCTGCTCCTCCGGTACCGGCACCATCCCGCATCCCTTGCAGTAAACCATCGGGATCGGCGCTCCCCAGTAGCGCTGTCGGGAGATCAGCCAATCCCGTAGACGATAACTAATATCAGCCCCTCCTACTCCTAGCTCCCGCAGCCGCCCTATAATCTGCCTCTTCCCCAATTCACTTTGTAGGCCATCATAGGGACCCGAGTGATCCATTACCCCGGGCCCTTCATAGGCCTCCCTCAGGGTCTCTCCCTGCAACCTTTCCCCCGGCGGCTGGATCACTACCTTTACCGGCAACTGATGCCGCCGGGCAAACATGAAATCCCGCTGATCATGGGCGGGCACCCCCATGACCGCCCCCGTGCCGTACTCCATAACCACATAATTGCTAACCAGGATCGGTACCGCCTCGCCATTGATAGGATTGACAGCATGCCTCCCGGTAAATAGCCCCAACTTAGGCGCATCTTCTGCCGCCGGCCCGGCACCCTCCCTCTCTTCCTTGCGCACCTGTTCGAGAAATCCGGCCAGCTTTTGCTCGTACCCGGTCCCCTTCACCAGCTGGTCAAGCAGGGGATGTTCCGGGGCCAGGGCCATAAATGTAACCCCATACAGGGTATCGGGACGGGTGGTAAAGGTTGTCAGTTTCAGCTCCGGCAGCTCCTGCACCGGGAAGACCACCTCCGCCCCTTCGCTACGTCCAATCCAGTTCTCCTGCATGATTTTAACCTTTTCCGGCCAGTCCTCTAGCTGCGCCAGATCATTTAAAAGCCGCTCCGCATAGTCGGTAATCTTCAGGAACCATTGATCCAGCTGCCGCGACTCCACCCCGGTTCCGCAACGCCAACAACAGCCCCCCTCCACCTGCTCGTTGGCCAGCACTGTCTGACAGGTGGGACACCAGTTCACGCTAGCCTTCTTTTTATAGGCCAGCCCCCGCCGGTAGAGCAGCAAGAAAAGCCACTGGGTCCAGCGATAGTATTCCGGGGAGGCGGTTGAGACCTCCCGGGACCAATCGTAGCTTAGTCCCAGCCGACGTTGCTGGGTCTTCATCTGTTTTATATTTTGTTCAGTCCAGCGGGCCGGGTTAACCCGGTTCTCTATCGCCGCGTTCTCGGCGGGCATCCCGAAAGCATCCCAGCCCATGGGGTGAATAATATTATAACCGCGCATCCTTAAAAATCGGGCCAGCACATCACCGATGGAGTAGACCCGCATATGTCCCATGTGTAACTTGCCTGAAGGGTACGGAAACATCTCCAACACGTAGTACTTGGGGATGGAAGCCTCGGAAACCGCGCTATAGAACCCCTCCTCCTCCCACTTTTTCTGCCACCGGGGCTCGATCTCCCTAGGATTGTAATCCACCTTCAACCAACCTCCAGCCCTTCTTTTTAAATATAAAAAAACCGCCCGGCTAGGGACGGATATATTCCGCGGTACCACCCTAATTGGTAAAAGATATGGTGGAGCTGGCGGGAATCGAACCCGCGACCTCTTCCATGCCAAGGAAGCGCGCTCCCACCTGCGCCACAGCCCCACTAATTTCCTTACCCGCTTATGACCGTTAACGCCGGCCTACGCTAGCCGGTAACCGACCCCCTATCGGAATCGCTACCGGGCTATCTTTCCGGGGCGAGTTCAGCACCTGTCCTACCGGCTTACACCGGCCGCCGGCTCTCTTAAAGAACGACCGCCGCCTACTGCTCCCCTTCATCAACTTTAGCACTATTATCATTATCACTATAACTAAAAGGATGTAACAACACCTAAGATTATACGTGTTCCCCCCCCCGGTTGTCAATAGCCCGCGATCACTCATTTATAATCTTACCTAAGGAGGATCGGCTCACTCACGACGAAATCTTACTGAGGGGATGTGAATGTCCATGTCAAGCAAAAGCCGTCGTGAGTATCTCAACACCATGCGTAAACGTTACAGGGCAGCCTTAACAAGAGCAGATAAAACGGGAATAATTGATGAAGCGATTAAGGTTTTGAGCTATCATCGCAAATATATTATTACTGCGCTTAATCAGCTGCCAACATCAACCAAAACCAAGACAAAAAGGCATCGTCCTTTAAAGTACATAGAAGCCCTTCCCGCTATTCAGGTAGTATGGGAAGCCCTGGACTATCCTTGTGCAGAGCGTTTGCATCCTGTATTGCGGTCCACTGCCGAGCTTCTTGCACAGCATAAAGAAATATTTTTGACAACAGAAATCCGTGAACAACTGTCTCAAATAAGCAGAGCAACATTGGCCAGACGATTAATTAAATGGAGTTCGCCCAAACGGGCTTTACCCCGCTTTAAGCCCACTAACAAAATTAAATCGCAAGTGCCAATAGGGATCTATGCCTGGAACGAAGACAGACCAGGTGCGTTGGAGATAGATTTGGTTGAACACAACGGTGGGTCTTCCCTGGGGCATTTTGCATACACCCTGTCGGTGGTAGATATTGTATCCGGTTACAGTCGCCGCCGGGCAATGCTGGGAAAGGGCCAGAAAGGAGTTTTTAGGGAACTGAAGCTTATCCTATCCCAGTGGCCCTTTGACCCTTGGGGATTGCACAGCGATAGCGGTAGCGAGTTCCTAAGCGCCCATCTGGTCCGTTTCTGCAAAAACAATGGCTTTGAGTTCACTCGAAGCCGCCCTTACAAAAAAAATGACAACGCGCATGTGGAGCAAAAAAATCGCCAATTTGTACGTGAAATCATTGGCTACGAGCGCTATGATACCCCCGAAGAAGTAGCATGGTTGAATAAAATCTATGAATTTCTCGATGTTTATGCTAACTTATTTTTGCCAATGAGAAAGGTTGTTTTCAAAGATCGTCAGGGTGGAAAGGTAATAAAACGTTACGACACTGCAAAGACACCATTTCAAAGATTAATTGAAAAGAGCATGTTAAACAATGACGTAAAAACTGTTTTATTAAAACAATACCAAACGTTAAACCCCCTTGCGATACATCGCAAACTCGAAGATCTTTTGGCTGGGGGAGCAGATGCCTTTTCGAACAGTGAAGAAAACAAATTAATTACAAAACAACCAGAAAGAGAGATGGTATTATGTTGACATATTCTGGAGGTCCCCTACCTCGAGGTAGGGGACTTTACCCTATCTTAATATTAATCCAGGGTAAGATCCTTATATGAGTGAGCCATTAACCGTTGGGTAAGGTTTTTATATGAGTTGACACGTAGCCTTGGACTATAACTTTTCTACCACCGGTGCCCGATCCCATAACCGTTCCAGGTCATAAAAATCCCGGGCCTCCTGCTGAAGCAGGTGAATAACCAGGCCGCCATAATCCATCAAAACCCAGTAGCCCTCCCCGTAACCCTCGATCCGGAGCGGTAGAAATCCGCTCTCCTTTAACTGCTGACGCAAATGATCACAGATCGCCCGGATCTGGATCCGGGAGTTACCGGTTCCAATTAAGAAATAGTCGGCCACTATAGATATTTTGCCCGTCTCCAGCAAGACCAGATCCCGGGCCTTTTTCTCCTGCATTAACCGGGCCGCCAGTAAAGAGAGTTCCCGGGAGCCATTCCCCGGTTGGCAAGCCAAACAGCAACAACCCCTTTCTTACGCCTTCCGCCCCTAATTAAAAAGCTAGAGGCGCCAGCCCTATTTTAGTTTGTCGTGTCGCGCCGTAAATAATCCCGCCCAATAATTATCCTTACATCTGCCTCCGCCTCCGGATCCGGTTGGTGGCTAATCACCGCACCCACCAGGTAATCCAATACTACCCGGGCCGGCTCAATTGTTGCCCCCAGTGAAATCACCTCGGTGGTTTCATAAGAAAAATGAGCGGCATTGCCGGTTTTTATTACCTGCAGCCCCTCCCGTGTTAGGGCCTCCGTTAAATCGGCCGCCTGTCCGGCTACCCCGGTCCCGTTAAGAACCTCGATCCGCAGCTCCAGCGACTCCTCCCCTTCCCCCCGTAGCGCCCGTCCTAACCGCTCCAGATCCTTCCGGTCGGCCGCCCAATACAACCGGTTATGGTGAACCTCTTCCTTCCCGGGCAGGTGGATTATCTCCACCGTGGAAAAAGAACAGTCTTTAAAATCCTCGTGGAGCGCCTGCAGCTCCTTCCAAGAGAGATCGGTCTCCAGGTAGGGAGCAAGGGCCTTAAAAAGACGCGGGCGGCCCCAGGCAGGTCGTTGGATAATTTTATTCCAAAGGGCCAACAATATCTGGCGCTGCCGTTCCAACTGCTGCAGGGCGGTTTCCTCTCTACCAGCAGCTAAAAAATAATGGTAAAGCTCAAACCCGGTTAAACCCTGCTCGCCCGCCGGAACCAGTTCAGGAAGAGCCCCCGGAAGGTGAGCCACGGGCACCTCGCCCCATAGTTCCTCCAATTCTGCCAGCCCTTGGTAGGAAATCTGTAGGTAATGGTTCACCGGTATACCGAGGTATTCCTGCAAATGGTGAACAAACCCGCCGCTCTCCCCCCGTTGGTAAAGCTGTCCGAGGGCCTCCTCCCCGATCCGGACATTCCCGGGGACATAGACCGCCTTCAAATTGTCTCTATCCCGGTATAACAGCACCGCCCGATCCACGTACGGGCAGGCGCCCCAGTAATCTACCCCGTAGACCAGGTATACCG
Source organism: Bacillota bacterium (assembly GCA_012799185.1). Taxonomy (GTDB): domain Bacteria; phylum Bacillota; class Dethiobacteria; order DTU022; family DTU022; genus JAAZLS01. Next base: position 13,902 of record JAAZLS010000035.1, read on the forward strand.
TCTGCTCTCCCGATCCCTGGTGCCGTAACTCCCGGGCCCAATCCTCCCGGTTATGAAAAGATTGCAGGTTGCGCACCATCCCGGCCGTATAGACCAGGGCCAGGACCAGTAGCAGGCAGGCCAGCAAAAAAGCCAGGCGGCGCCATTTGCGCGGAGGTTTTGTTCTCCGGTAATATCTACCCTGCACCTAGAACCAGCCCCCTAAATCTTTGATCGAAGAAGGCTGTTACGAAACTCCACCGACCGGGGGTGCAGTAGCCTCCCCCGATCCAAGATCCGTCTAATGGTCTGCTCTACTACCATCACCAAGGCTGCCCGCAGATTTTTCTCCGCCGCCTCCCGGACCGGCCCTAGTCCTGGGAACTCTCTCCCCGGTTCGATATAATCAGCCAAATAAACAATTCTTTCCAAAAGAGACGCTCCCGGCCGGCAGGTGGTATGGTAAGCAACCGCCCGAAGCACCCCGGCATCCTTAAGCCCCAACTCTAAAGGTAACAGGGCCGCTCCTACCGGAGCGTGGAGCAGCCCTGGTTCAGCCAGCGTTACCTGGTCCAGCTTCAACTTCAACCCCCGGGCCCACCGGCGCAGCGCTTCACTGGAATAAACCTTGCCGTAATCATGGACCATCCCGGCCAGGTAAGCCCGTTCCGGCTCTTCACCATAGCGCTCTGCAAGAGAGTAAGCAGTTTGAGCCGTCCCCAGGCTATGCCGAAAAAGATCTTTACCCAGGTGCCGGACCATAATTTCCCGGATCTCCTCTAGGTTTAATTCCATGATTGGCCAGTTTCCCTTTTACCACCGGCTACAGGACCACCCGGAATCCCGGTTAAGGCACCAAGGTTAACACTGAAGATTATGACACTTCCGTTCCCAAGGAACCTCTTATCCTCCTTAGCCGGGGCCTTTTAACGGCCCTTAGTCCCCGGCAGTCCTTTAGCCTTCTTCTCTGGGCTTCGCCTCGTTAACTACTATCCGGCGCCCGTTTAACTCACTGCCGTTAGTTTTTTCCATGATCTCTTCCATATCCTCTTCATTTACCTCAACAAACCCGTACCCCCGGGATCTCCCGGTCGCCCGCTCGGTAATTATCCGACAGCCAACCACTTCACCAAACTGCGCAAAATATTTTTGCAACTCTTCCTCCGTCGTCGCCCAGGGAATATTCCCCACATATAACGTCTTTACCATTCTGGCACCTCCAGCCATATTATATCCTTTTTTTTACCCTGTAACCTAAACCGACCATTCTCACCCTTTAACCTATAAGTATAGCTGATGCTTTACAATGTATTGTTCTACCGGCTCGGGGGTTAAGTATCTGATTGTTTTCCCCAGCGCCACCCTCTCCCGGATAAAGGTCGATGATATAGCCAGCGCCGGAATTTCCAGGAGATGAATCTTCTCCGTAAGTCCCGCGCAACTGGCCCCCAGGGTTTCCCATAACCGGGATAGGGAGTACCCCGGGCGGGAAACAGCTATAAATACACACCGCTCCAACAGTTGCCGATAATTTTTCCAGGTGGTGATCTCCATGATCGCATCGGCACCCGTAATAAAAAAGATATTACTGGCCTGGGATCCCTTGGAAAAATGGGCAATTGTATCCAGAGTATACGAAGGTTCCGGATGATCTATTTCAAACCGGGATACTTTAAAATAGGGATTAGACATCACCGCTAAAGTAGTCATCAGGTAGCGATGTTCCGGGGAGGTAATACCGGTAGCATCCTTATGTGGCGGGAGCCCTGCCGGGACAAAGGTCACATAATCCAGGTTAAACTGTTGCCTTGCCTCTTCTGCAGACACCAGGTGCCCGATGTGAATAGGATCGAACGTCCCCCCCATCAGGCCAATGTTAGTTTTACCTTTAGGTTGACTAAAGCTTCCCACCGTGGCCTCCTTGTACTGCGCTCAGTCGACTAGACCTTATCAAGATAATAGTAAAATTCCTCTTCGCCTATTCTTACTGTATCGCCATCCTCTATACCGTGCTTTATCAACTCCTCTTCCAGGCCACGTTTCCGGCAAACATGCTGAAACCGGTACAGGGCCTCTGCCTGTTCAAAGTCGGTCTGCGCCACCAGTCTCTCCAAGCCCGGGTCACGAACAATAAAGACCGGCCCCTCTTTCTCTATGCTAAACTGCTCTTCCCCGACCGGTTCTACCCGGATCTCCTCTTCTACAAATAACCCCTCTTCTTCTCGCAAGTCCTGTAGCTTTGAAACCTGCCCGGCCACGAACTTTACAAGTTCCTCCACCCCGCTACCGGTAGCGGCCGATATACCCCAAACGGTTCCCCCACCGCAACGGTCCACCCACGCTTTAAGCTGTTGTAGATTCTCCTCGGCACCGGGAAGATCCAGCTTGTTACCCGCTATAATCTGCGGATAGTCAGAAAGAGCTCCCCGATGAAAATCGCCTTCATACTGGGCCAGCTCCCGCTGCAGCTGCCGGTAGGCCTCTACCGCCCCGGGCACCGCCTCCGGTGAGAGGTCGATCACCACCAATAAGAGCAAATTGCGCTCCACGTGCCTTAAAAACCGGTGGCCTAGCCCGGCTCCCCGGTGCGCCCCGGCGATTAAACCCGGCAGATCGGCCATAACAAATTCGCTCTCCTCCCCCCCATTGACCACCCCCAACAGCGGGGCCAGCGTGGTAAAGGGATAAGAGGCAATCTTAGGCCGCGCCGAACTGACCCGTGCCAGTAGAGTTGATTTCCCGGCATTGGGCAACCCCACCAATCCCACCTGGGCTAAAAGCTTCAGCTCCAGCAACAGGGTACGCTGCTCCCCCGGAAGTCCCTTCTCCGCTATCCGTGGCGCCCTTCGCCGCGAATCAGCGAATCGGCTATTACCCCGTCCTCCCCGCCCGCCGGCGGCCCCTTTGAAGCGTTGCCCCGGGCGGGCCAGATCAGAGAGGATATTTCCTTGCCGATCCTTGATAATTGTCCCTACCGGGACTGAAACCAGCACATCGGCTCCCCGTCGCCCGTGGCGGTTACGCCCCTTTCCCGGGAAACCACCGGGCGCCTTGATAAGCCGTCGCCCCCTTAGATCCGCAAAACTATGATAGGCCGGATCCGCCTTAAGATAAATAGAACCCCCGTCGCCCCCGTCTCCGCCGTCGGGGCCGCCCCGGGGGACAAATTTTTCACGCCGGAAGGAAAGAGCCCCATTTCCACCCCGGCCAGCCTGCAATTCAAGCCTGATTTCATCTATAAACATCTCACGCCACCGCCGCCGGCCGTCTTGAAAAAAATAAGCCCGGGGTTTCCCCAGAGCTTAAACAACTAAATGTTCTTCCGGGTAGATACTAACCTGTTTCCGAGCTCGCCCGTTATTTTCAAAAGTTACTATCCCATCCACCCGGGCAAAGAGGGTATCATCCTTCCCCCGCCCAACATTCAACCCGGGATGGATACGGGTTCCTCTCTGCCGAACAATTATACTGCCGGCCTTAACAGCCTGGCCGCCATAACGTTTAACACCCAGGCGTTTCGATTGACTATCCCGCCCGTTACGGGAACTACCTACACCTTTTTTTGTGGCCAAATATGCCACCTCCTCCGGTTATCCAATTATATCCCTGCACTGGCTCTAGCTGTCCAGTTCTATACTTTCAATCAAAACCTCTGAAAAAGGCTGCCGGTGTCCTCTTTTTACCCGGTAATTCTTTTTAGGTTTATACTTAAATACAACCATCTTCCGACCCCGCCCCTGGGAAAGGATCCTTCCCTTCACCCGGCATTCCTCCAGGATTGGCCGCCCAAACCTGGTCTCCTCACCCTCTTGAACCATTAAAACCCGGTCGAACACCACCGGATCTCCCTTCTCTGCCGGCAGCTTTTCCACCCGCAGAATTTTGCCTTCTTCCACCCGGTACTGTTTGCCACCGGTTTCAATAATTGCGTACATCCCCTTACTCCCCTCGCAGGACTCGCCGGGGGCAGGTAGCTCATTTAAAGTAGCTTTACAGAGCTTTCGAGACCATCCCCGTGCGGTTGGTAAACCAAGGTCATTTTAGCACAGGCCAATCATCATGTCAAACAAAGAGAAAAGGCCGCCGTGGGAATCCGGCGGCCAAGAACCCTCAAGAACCTTCTTTAAAATGCCGGGACGCAGCTGCCCTGATAGGTATCCTCTAAAAACTCCCTGACCTCGGCAGACTGTAGGGCCTCACCCAGTTTTTTAATCGCCTCTCTATCCTTATCATTTGCCCGCACTACCAGCACGTTACCAAAGGGCGAATCTTTAGGCTCCATGAAGATCGAGTCGAGCACCGGATTAAGCCCAGCCTCAATGGCATAATTGCTGTTAATCACACAGGCATCTAAGTCCTCCAGTGACCGGGGAAGTATCGCCGCATCCATCATCTGGATCCTTAAATTTTTGGGGTTATCTTCAATCTCCCGATCGGTGGCGGTAAGCCCCGCCCCCTCTTCCAACCTGATCAGGCCGGCCCTCTCCAGAATCATAAGAGCCCGGCCCCCGTTAGTGGTATCATTGGGGATCCCCACGGTAGCCCCATCGGGCAGGTCTTCAATATTTGTATAACTGTTTGAATAGACCCCCATCGGCTCATTATGAACCAAGACCGTCCAAACCAGGTCCGTATTATTTTTTTCGTTATATTCCTCTAGGTAGGGAATATGCTGAAAGAAATTAGCATCGATCTCCCCGTCATTAAGAGCCGGGTTCAACAGAGGGTAGTCAGTAAATTCTTTGATCTCTAGCTCGATGCCTGCCTCCTCCAACATCGGCTTCACTACCTCTAAAATTTCGGCATGGGGGTTGGCAGTAGCGCCTACTACCAGCTTGCCGTCCTCCGCCGGTGCGCACCCCATTAGCCCAACTACCAGGGCAACACAAAAGATTAATAACAATCCCTTCTTCATCTTTTACCTCCTTCTATTACTAATTTTCGCCGCCAGGGCGTCTCCCCCCATCTGGACCAACTGTACCAGTAAAACTAAAACAATTACCGTGACCCACATAATATCATTCTCATACCGCTGGTGCCCATAATAGTAAGCCAGTGTCCCCAGGCCGCCTCCCCCTACAATACCAGCCATTGCCGAATATCCTACCAGATTAATGGCAGTAATGGCAACCCCCAAGCTAAGAGAAGGCATTGCCTCCGGTAGTAGTACTTTGCTAATCACCTGCCAAGCATTGGCACCCATGGAGAGAGCGGCCTCCACCAGCTCCCACTTAATCTCTTTTAAAGAGGTCTCCACCAGGCGAGCCACGAAAGGGATAGCCGCTAGGGTAAGGGGGACAATCGAGGCCGCGGTCCCGATCGATGTGCCGACAATTATACGGGTTAAGGGTATGATCAGGATCAAAAAAATAATAAAGGGGACCGAGCGCACTGCATTGACAATATAGCCCAAAACCCGGTTAACCCCCCTATTTTCAAGGATATGGCGATCGGCTGTAGTAACCAGGACAACACCCAGGGGCAACCCGACAATATAGCTTAGGGAGGTAGAGATAAGGACCATGTAGATCGTCTCCCAGGTCGCCACTAATACTTTCTCCGCCATCCAGCTATAGGCACCCGGATCAAACACTATCGATCGCCTCCACTTCCAAACCGAACCCGCAAAGATAATCCAGGGCCCCGGCAACCTGGCCCGGCTCCCCGGTGAGCTCCAGGACCAGGTGCCCAAAGGGGATATCTTTAATATGATCGATATTACCATATAAGATATTGGCATCGACATCAAACTTTTTAATCATGGAGGAAATCAAAGGTTTCCCAGTAGAATCGCCGATAAAGGAAACCCCAATCAGGCGGGTAATAGTACCGGGCCTCTGCCTATTCGAACATTGCAGTAAATGTTCGGGCACCTCCTTATCGATCACGCTGCCAATAAAATTCCTGGAGACAGCCGTTTGAGGATTGGAAAAAATATCGATTACCTTCCCCACCTCGACAATCCGTGAACGATCAATTACCGCAACCCGATCACAGGCCCGCTTGATCACATTCATATCATGGGCGATCATCAGGATGGTCAAATTAAACCGGCGGTTGATATCTTTTAGCAGCTCCAGGATAGAACCGGTCGTCTGGGGGTCCAAAGCCGAGGTGGCCTCATCGGAAAGGAGTATCTTCGGCCGGTTAGCCAGGGCCCGCGCTATCCCAACCCGCTGTTTCTGGCCACCGCTAAGCTGGGAGGGATGGGATCCGGCTCTATCGGAGAGACCAACCAAGTCCAAAAGCTCCCCGACCCGATCCTTTATTTTTCCCCCGGTAAGGCCGGCGATCTCCAGGGGAAAAGCCACGTTGCCAAAGACTGTTCTCGATGAAAGCAGGTTAAAATGTTGAAAAATCATACCAATCTTTTGTCGGGCGGAGAGAAGTTCCCGGGAGGTTAGACCGGTAATATCGGTCCCATCAATAATAACCGAACCCTCCGTAGGCTTTTCCAACATATTGATACAGCGAACCAGGGTGCTCTTACCCGCACCACTTAAACCAATGATCCCGAAAATCTCGCCCTTTTCCACCTCCAGGTCAACCTTTTCCAAGGCCACTATCTCCCTGGTCGGGGTATGGTAAATTTTAGTAAGATTATTAATCTTAATCATACCTGCTCCTAACCTCCGGCTCATAACAAATTATATTTATATAATTCACATTCTGTCAATAGTGCAAAAGGACTGGCCGGCGGCGGAGGCGGTGCGTCCCAAAACCAACATTTTAGGCAAACTGTTGAAGCAAAAAGGACCGTCCCCGGTGCTTCGAAGCAAAAAGGACCGTCCCCGGTGCTTCCCCCCGGTGCTTCCCCCCCGGTGCCCCCTTTTACCGCCCGGAGTTAATTATGGTCGCCCGGGCGAAGGTGCGGCTGACCTCTGTAATCTCAATATTTAATTTTTGGCCGACCGCTTCTCCGGCCCCCTCCACATTGATCACGTAGCCCTCCAGGCGAGCGATACCGTGACTGGAATTGGCAGTGTGGGGCTCTTCAATCAATACCTCCATCGCCTCCCCCGGGGATACCGGCAAGGCCATCCGTTTAATCTTCTCCAGGTTACCGGTGGCAACAACCCGGTATTTCTCCATATGCAGATCCTCCGACCCCCGTACAAATATATGCTTGCCCAGCTCCTCCTCCAATTTTTTAAGGTGACATCCTCCGGTGCCGATAACCAGCGCCGCCACCTCGTGGTGCATCTCAATTAAGACCGCTTCGTCCTTTTCCCGGGGCAGTAACTTCTTCAACTCCCCCTCAATACGGGTGCTTACCACCACCGGGGTCAGGACCCGGCCGGTTCCATTGCAGTGGGGGCAGGGCTGCTGCAATACCGCCGACAGGTCCTGGCGCACCTTTTTACGGGTCATCTCTACCAACCCTAGGCTGGTGATCCCCAGTACGTAGGTTTTGGTGCGATCCCGCTTCAGGCACTGGTTTAACCGATCCAAAACCCGTTGGCGGTGCTCCTCCAGGTCCATATCAATAAAGTCGATGACGATAATACCCCCAATATCCCGCAGCCGGATCTGACGGGTAATCTCTACCGCCGCCTCCAGGTTAGTTTTTAATATGGTCTCGCGTAACCGGCGACGCCCGGTATAGCGCCCGGTATTGACATCGATTACCGTTAACGCCTCGGTCTCATCGAAGACTACATACCCACCGCTCTTTAGCCAGACTTGGCGTTCCAGGGCCTTTTGGATCTCTTTCTCCACCCCGTAGCGTTCAAAAATGAGGGCCTGTTCCCGGTATAACTTTACTTTTTTCTTCAAGTGGGGGGATATATAATCCAGTATCTCCAGGACCCGATCATATTCCTGCTTATTGTCAATCAGAAAAGAATTGACCTCATCGGTCAGCAGGTCCCGGGCAATGCGGGAGGTTAGCGCCAGATCCTGGTATATTACCACCGGCGCCTCCTTCTGCTGAAAACGGCTGGAGACCCGTTGCCATAACTGTAGCAAGAATTGTAGATCTTTTTTGAGCATCTCCGTCGTGGCTCCCTCCGCCACCGTCCTGATAATCAGGCCGTGCTCCTCCGGCTTGAACTTCAGTACCTCCTGCCGGAGCCGATCCTTCTCCGCCTGGTCCTCGATCCGCCGGGAGACACCAACATGGTCCGCCCCTGGCACCAGGACCAGGTAGCGACCGGGGAGGGTAATCGAACAGGTTACCCGGGTCCCCTTGGTCCCAAAGGGCTCCTTAATTACCTGCACCATGATCTCCTCACCGGCCTTGAGCAGCTTCTCGATAGGCAGCCTCCGGTTGTTGGGGGTAGAGGCGGGCAGGCCGTCGTCACCCAGGTCGCTAAAGACATCATCTACATAGAGAAAGGCGTTCTTTTCCATCCCAATATCGATAAAGGCCGCCTGCATCCCCGGCAAGACATTGGCCACTATCCCTTTATAAATATTACCGACCACCCGGTTCTGTAGCGGTCGCTCAATATATAGCTCTACTAATTTATGATCCTCCATCACCGCTACCCGGGTCGCCCGGTAATCAAAATTAACGATTATTTTCTTATCCAAAAATAGTTACCTCCCCTGGGGAGAGGCAAGATAAGCTCCTCCCCATAAATATAGAGCCCCCGGCGGTGAATCCGCCACCGCCGGGTCTCCTCCAAGTCACCGGTAGCAGTTACCAGCTGCTGTAACACTAGAAAGGGAGAGACACCACCCCTGCTCCCTACCTGCAACAGCATCCGGAGGGCGATTCCCGCCGTTGCCTGCCGGTTCACTACGGTTAAATTGTAAATGTAAGGCCGAATATCAACTAACTTCGAGGCTTTTCCCGGCCGCCCCCGGTTAATCTTAATCTCTGGCCGGGCCAATAGGTTTTCGACCGCCTCTCGCCATCGCTGCCCCCGGGCCGGATCGGTTCCCGTCCGGGTAGCCTGGTAAAGAGCTGCATCGATCACCGCACTTAATGAACGCGTACCGGCCTCCGCCTCCCCCGCCCCGGTTAGAAAGAGCCCTGGCGGTAACTGGCGGTTCAATTTTTCGGCAAATTCTTGTGGGCGAACCCTCTCCCGAAGATAGAGCTCCCCGTACTCCTGGTCGGCGGTCACACCCAGCGGAAGCGGTA
>JAAZLS010000036.1 GCA_012799185.1 Bacillota bacterium
CACAAATTATCCGCCTGGTAAGCCCCAAGATTGCCTCTGCCATTCGGCTCTCCCACCGCACCTTGTGTAAAATCCGCCAGGGCTTGTTCTGGGCATTTTTCTATAATGTGCTCACCCTCCCCCTGGCCATTTTCGGTATCTTTACACCGGTTATCGGGGGAGGGGCGGGGATAGCACCGCCCTTGTGCTGACAAAATAGTGGCGACTGGCAACTAGAGCTGCGGCTCAACGACTGAACCCATGAACAGAATCGAGCCGGTCATCTGATCAACGATGCTAAAGAAAAAGGGCCGATTGATGATCATCGAAAACCGCTCCGGGTCGGGGCCAGCGCTCGTACAGCCTACTTCCACCGAGGTGGCGGCAGCGGCCTCGGTTCCTTCCTCGTTAACCTCCACAAAGGCCTTATGTTTTACTTCGGCAATAAACAGTTCCGGCGGAAGGGGCCGCATACCGGAAAAATCAGCGTGGTTGGGGTCAAAGGCGATCTCCATCCCCAGCGATTGCAGCCCGTCGTTTAACGAGGATTCATATTCATATTTAAATCGGGGCAACCCCACTGTTCCCCCGGATTCCTGAAAAGAACCAAGCCAGGAATCCCAGATATCGCCCTCCATTTGCCGGTAAAAATCGGCCAGTGTCTGCTCCGGTGCGGGGAGAAAAAGATACATGGCAATACGGTTGTTTTTTCCGTAGGGTAAAGCTACCGCCTGAAACCCCTCCCCGCTCATGTACTGAAAGGTGCCGTCCCTAAACATAACCGGATGTTCTTTTTTGGCTCCGCCCGGAAGATAAAAGAGAATCTCCCGGGTAAGATTGGGGTCAAAAGATTCGGCCCATTCTGCGTTCAGGTAGATGGCGTTGATTAAAAACATTACTGTTAAAGGGTCGATGGGGGGCTCGATCAGGTCTTTGATTTTACCGTTTGTCTGCCCCTCTACCCAGCGGTTGATGACCCGGGCCGCCTCCCGCGAACCGAAATCCAGGGTTTCCACCCGGGCATCAAAATAATCCCGATTTTGTTGTAAAAATTCCTCATAAAATTCTTCTCCCTGCCGCACCCAGAGGGAATTGGCCAGAGCCAGCTCCACCTTCGGATCGGGGTTTTGCAAGATAGTGCGCAGATCGGCAAAGGCGCTATTTATTTCCTCCCGGCTCATATCTTTAAAGCCCAGCACCCTTTCCATGGCTTCGGCCGTCTTCCCGACAGCCCCGTTATAGGTCATCGCTAAAGCCAGGGAGACGCTGGCCGGCGAAATAAAGATGTTCTCCTCCGGTTCTTCCCGGTAAAGGGCTAAAAATAGATCAAGGGCAAAGGCCGTATTTCCCTTCACCAGGCGGGAATCCACCTGCTCGGCCGGCTGGGCATAGACTTTCTTCCCTTCGGGAATATGGGCGGGCCCTTCTTCCGGGCTACAGCCGGCCACCCCCGTTACTATCATTCCGTAAAGCAATAACAAGATGAAGGCCACCGGTTTAACGGGGAATCTTAACATTTTTTATCCTCCTTCGCCCCCATTGGCTACCGCCGCCGGGGAATTTGTGTAAACCCCTAGCGCGCCCCTCCGCCGCCGCCACCGCCGCCACCGCCGCCACCGCCGGAAAAACCACCGCCACCGCCGCCGGAAGAAGCCGGGGTGAAAGCCGTGCGAAAGGTCTGTTGCATGGAAGAGGTAAGGTTATCAAAACGGGTAGGATTAGTCAGGGCCATATGATACCAGACAGCCCGTCCCGTAAGGGTCGAATCCTGGACCTCTGGATAGACCATCCGCAACTGCTTGATTACCTGTTTTGCTACTCCTAGGGCAACCGCGTAAACCAGATAATGCTCCCATAGGACCAGCTCCGGGATAGTTGAACGTTCCAATTCGGAGAAGTGTAGAAGAAACCGCCTGAATGCCCGCCATTTTTCCCGGTGATCCGCCCCGACAGGGGTTAAATTTTTTAGCAGCGCCGTTAAAAGCAGGAGCAGGATCCCGGTAAATATGGCTAACGAACCGGCTATATAGATATGGCCTACAAAAGTAAGAAGTATCCCGGCAACCAGAAAGCCCAGCCCGACCAGAATACCCACCCACGGCACCGGTCCAAATAAGCCCAGCCTAGCCACCTGATCTTTGATGGTTTTCCCCCAATTCTGATAAAAAGAGGCGACAGCACTCCGGTTCCGTTGAGCATATGCCTCGATCTCCTTAAAAGCCACCCCTGCTCCCGGCGGGTAGGCAATCTGGGTAAAAATTAAATCATAGAGTAACGCCTCATGTTCCGTCAGTCTATCCCGACCCTCCGCGGGGTAAACCCGGTAATCGGTGAAAGCCTTTTTCCAGATCAAACCTTTCTCTCCCTGGTACTCCTCCAGGCGCAGATGGTTCCGCCGGGCCAGATCCAGCATGGTGGCGGTAAAATCCTCCGCAGCGGTACGCCCCAAGCGGTAGAAATGAGCCGCCTCCGCCGGCGAGTAATCCCCCGGTAACTCCCGGTAGTAATCGCCCCGAAAAGCCTGCGGATCTTTAAGAAGTCGGTTGCGCAGATAAAAATAAAAAAATAGGGCGGTCAGGAGGATGCCGGCGGCAAGAAACAGATCAATGCGGGCCCTTTGGCGGTACCGATTGGCTTCTTCGGCCCAACGCGTCTCCTCCTCAATAATCGTCGGGAGCTTTGATGTCTCCTGCGGCGGTGATTGAATCGCCGCCTCCGAGACCAGTTGCGGGGGAAAGAAAACCCGGCCCTCCAGGAAAGTGCGGCGGGGGAGATCCTCCACTTCCCAGATCACCCGGTTAGCCCCCTCCTTGTAAACAGTGCCCTGCAGAGGACCGTGGCCCCAGACCCGCAGCTCCTCCTCGGCAGCCCCTTCGGGCAGGGTTAATACAACCTGCGCATATTCGGTCCGCTCTTCCCATTCCTCACCGATAAACTGGTAATAGAGCTCGGCCCCATCTTCGTAAATTTGCACCGCATTCTCCACAATGTAGGAAATAGTAAAGGTCCGCTCCTCATCAATCGCCTCAAAACTCCAATCAATATAGATATGATCCGGATGTTCCTCCACGTAGAAAATGCCGGGTATATCTTGGGTTCCCGGGGGCATCTGCTCGTAGGCTGCGCCTTTTTCGCTGACCAACACATCTTTGACGGAAGCATGATCTTTTAAATAAATGTATTCCCAGGCCCCCCGGTAACGGCCATTGAAATTAAAGGTCCGCTCCTCTACCACCCCCATTGAACCGTCGGGGCGAAGCTCCGCCTCAATCATAACCCGGGGGAAATAATAAGAACGGGAGTCGGCGCCGGCCGACGGGGTAAAGGATAGCAGGAAAATTAAAACAAACCCTAGAAAAAGACCCA